>NZ_JBUPVZ010000003.1:0-417725 GCF_055486375.1 Bacillus sp. 11C | reverse complement strand
ACGTTCTATCTTAACAGCATTGATCGAACCACGACCGCCATCGTAGAACGCACTGTCAAAGAATACATTTATTATTAAAACAATATTCGAATTCAAACGAAACTAAACAGCCAATCACCGATAAACTATCGGCAATTGGCTGTTTGAAAGGTGTTTTGATCCCTGTCTCAAAAACGGGGGTCAGTCCCAAAAAAACGGGTTTTTTTGTATATGTTAGAGTGGCGTTAACTATTCTTCATCTTCAAAGAAACCGAATAGTTTTTCTTCATCATATTCATATTTACGTCCTAGATTATCTGTATCTCTTTCGTGCTGTAACAGAACTTTATAGTTTTTTCCCTTTGAGGATTCGTTTTCAGTAACACTTAGAACGGTAACTTTATCGTTTTCATAGGTCTTTGCAAAAAGTCTAATCTCCTCAATTGTATCCTTTAAATCTGTCTCATCACCATTAAAAAAGTCTAAAGATACTTCAGTTGTATATTTTTCAATCATGGCTAGCTCCCCGCTAAAAATGTTCTAGTTCTTAAAGGATAACGGAAATTGTGTATTTTTACTACTGTCTGCTGTATTAATAATGACACGATGATGAGTCGTAGAGGTGTCTTTTGTGCTGATGTTTTTATTAAATTGCTTTCTATAGAATGTCCGCCAAGGACCACCTTTATCACGAGAAGACCAAGCTTGATCAGGCTGTGTCATTGTTAATCTTCTCAGTTCAGCAACATCTACATTTTTTCCATATTGAGTTCTATTACTTGTAGATTTTCGACTTGCGTCATACTTGTGTCTTTTATACGCATGTTCACTTATAAAATCTTTTTTTATCGTGCCACCATTCTTTTTATAAGGAACATTTTTAGTGATTTTAGGTTTTTTCGGTTTAGGCTTCGGCTTAGGTTTTGGCAACTTTTTAAGGATTTGAAACTGAGGTGATGCCTTTTCTTGATTGGTAACGGCTGTTGTAATTGATGATGATTTTTCTTCTGTATCTGTTAAAGATACTGAGGTTAATTTGTTGTTATGTACAACTAAATTTAACTTTAGAATTGTGGTTTTGTTATCAATATTAGTATAGAAATAATTTACTTGGTTCGTGGAATTTGGACTAAAATCGCTTGAATTGAATAATTCTAATAACTCTTCCTCAGTTATAAGCTTTTTGCTGTTTTTATCAACAATTTTATCTAAGCCGTTAATTGTTGATTTTTGGAGATGCGCACCCTCTACTCCTTTTGCTTTGACTTCATTACCGCCATCAATAGCAAATAAAGAAATAAGTAGACTGAAAGTAAGTATTGTCAATAAAACTTTCTTCATATTTTTCCCTCCCTTTTATCTGTTACTCAAGTATTATAACGTAATCGACAAGAAAAAAAAGTATTTTTATCATAAATTTTCAATTGATTGAAAAAAATGATAAGAGGAGGGGTGAGGATTATGCTTTTCAATATAAGAAAAGATTGATTGAATGATATAATATTAATAGATTTGCGAACAAAGTTATTTCTATCTAAGTCCAAGACGGAAAGCCTGCGGACACTGAACTACAGCATTTATGCTGTTAGTTTGGTGTCCTTTTTTATTTGTTTAAAAAGGAGAAAAAGAGGTTCATCGATTGCAGAGAGTACTCTATGGTTCAACAATTCCATGAAAAATTGGGGTTTTGCACAATATGGGATTAGAAGAGTCAGGCTGAGTTGCGGCAAATGAATATGCGAGAGGAACGTCTTTTCAAACGTCTCAAGTATTATGATGAACGAGTATATGCAGTGGAGATAGGCGCAGAAAAAATCAAAGGAGAGCAGCATAAAGTCATTTATGATTGTATGATGGAGGGAATGAGCTACAGTGCAATAGGTCTTCACCTTGGCATTTCAAGAAATTTGTTACAGCAAGTCAGGAGGTCCTAAATATAAGGCAGCAGAAAAACTCGCTATTAAGTTTGTGGCGCAGTTGCTCAAAGAGCGAGGCTGGGGTATTGATCGTGTCCGCAAGCATCAAGACTGGAACGGTAAGTATTGACCGCATCGTATTTTGTCAGAGGGAAGATGGAATCAAGTTAAGGCTGCCATTGAAAAAGAATTAAAGTCGCTAGGTGGCAAAACAAGCTCAGACAAAACAAGTGCAACTAAAAAGAAAACAACAAACTCAAGCAGCAAAAAAACATCATATGCGCTGCCTTCCGATATTTTTAAAGTGAAGAGCCCAATGATGAAAGGCTCGTCTGTCACACAGATTCAAAAAGCGCTGGCGGCTCTTTATTTCTATCCGGATAAAGGAGCTAAGAATAACGGAATTGACGGTGTGTATGGACCGAAAACTGCAGATGCAGTTAGACGATTCCAGTTAATGCATGGCCTTTCTGCTGATGGAATTTATGGACCTAAGACTAGAGAGAAAATTGAAGCGTTAATGAAATAAAAAGTTTTCAAGAGGCCTTTTTTATAATATTAATCCTCAATATTTTCGATTACCTGTCTAACCATCTCATGGATTTGGTCAAACTGCCATTCTATATCACCTATTACTAAATGTAACTGTAGTAATTCAGAAGTTAATTTTTCTTTATCTTCAATTTGACTTAAGTTAGCTAAAATTTTATTCATTCTTTCATCTATTTGCGGAAGTTCTTTAATATTTTCCTCTTCTTCTAAAAGTTCTTCTGTTGAAATTAATGTACTATTATATTTTTCATTTAATTCTTTTAAAGCACTAAAGATTTTATCAATATTTTTCATCTATCATAACCACCTATTTTAATTTTCTTCCAATGGCATTCTTAGTCTTAACTTCGTTCAATGTTCCATCCAAATTCAACACTACTCTTAAATTTCCTCTTTTATCGAAAACTTCTAAATGATCCTTGTGCAAATTATCTAAATAAAATCTATCGCCTTTTTTCAGATACGGATTATCTAATTTTTTATTAACTTCATAGATTGATTGGCCTTGGAATTGATTTTTTGTTTTTGTAACATTGTTTTTTATACTTTTTCCAAATCCATCATTAAAAAATTCTTTCATATTCGATACTGATTTAGCTTCACTGGTTACCTTACTACTATTAGCATTCCCCTTAGAACCATGATCAAAATTAAAAGACTTTTTAATTTGTTGAATTGTATCTTGTCCAGATTTTTGTAAGTTTAGCACATTTATAGGAACATCACTAGCTAACAGAAGTTCTTTAGCAAAAGGATTTGGTATTGACTCTAAACCTCTTTTTAAAAGTTCCCCAAAATCTTTGGTGTCTTTTATTACTTTTTTTGATGCAGACTTACCAACATTTCCGGCGCTGTTTAATCCTTTTTTACCCGACTTGCTGGTTCCCTTCTCTGCGACTCTCCCGACCTTTGAAACGACGGATCCACTCTTTGTAACAGCGCCACCGCCACCTGATATGAATAAGCTGGCTACATTTAAAGTGAAATATGTGGTGTAGTGCGATTGTGAATACATATCTCCGTGTACAAAGTTTTTGTCCCAGCTTTCTTTTACCTCATCCCAAGTAGAATCCCAAGCTTTTTTATAGTCGAATTCAAAAACGGACTTTATCGTTCCTTTTGGATCTAAACCGAGATCGATCCCGAATTTTGCAATTCCTAAAAGTCCTTCACCAGTTTCCTTCGAAAAATCATAATATGCCATTTGTTTGCCTTTATAGTATTCATATACTGGACCTAGATATTTTTTACCCGCTGCATCTATAGGGGCTAAATATTCTTTAACTGTCTTCTCTGTATCATCTATACCGGCTAATAGACCTTCATATACACCGTCAATCTGTTCTTTCAAAATATCCTTGGTCGCTCGAAGAGGATTATCCCAAAACTCGAGGGATTTAACATACTCCTGTTGTTCAGTGGTGAGGTTGTCGTATCCAATCTCTTTAGCAACTTTTAGATACTCGTCAGGATCATCAACCAACGTATTGAGCTTTTTCTGTAATTCTTTGATTTCCCGTTCTTTTTCTTCTTTCTTTTTAATCGTCAAATAAGCCTCTGTACGTTTCTCAATATCGCCTTTTTTCTTATGTATATCACTCTCACGGTACGCCTTGGCGTTGTAGTGAAGAGGCGTAGCGTTTTTGCCTTTGCCCGTTGCTTCTTGGAGCTTTTGGAAGTCTGATTTGATGAATTGTTCATTAGGTTCTGACAGGGCATATTCTGTCAGTAAATCTTCGTCAAGATCACCTAGTTTTTCAATTGTTTTTTTGCGTTTGTCATTGGCCTCCGCAAGCTCATCCTTGAAGGTTTCTGTTGAAAACAAGTCGAGCGGGAGGATGTCGTCAATGTCGTTTAGGATGTCTTTCATGGCTTTTTTCTGTTCAGACATGATGGATTTTGATTTTTTATGGGCGTTAGCCAGTTCATGTTCTAGAAAAGATTCTTCAATATAAGCATCAGAGAGACCTTTGTCCTCGACAGCTCCAGCAATGCTGTTAAAGAATGCGATTTTCATGTCAATGTAGTCGATCCATTGATCAGTGACACCAACATGATCGTGATAGAATGTTTTAATGTTATTAGCGCCTTTACCTGAGAATTCGCTGTCGTCCAGTTCAGCGACGCTTTGTAAAGCTTTTCTCAAGTTAACCATTTGCGTCCTTAGCTCTTTATATTCTTTGGCGCGGTCTGTAGCTTCAGACATAAGTGTTTTAGCTTCAAAGACTTTCATAATCATACCCTCTTATTTGATCGTATAACAAAATATTACCTGGAAGAATGATGAAACTAACTGTTATGTGGATCAAAGGATGGAAATGAATCATTAGGTGTGTGTCACTTTACCTATTTCCGAATCTTTTCAATGAAAGGGGACTTTCCAATTGTAACATCGCCATCATGGAAAAATTCGATAACGTAGCCAGATTCACTAAACATAAAAGTATCTGAACCAAAGGCAGTTACATCATCAATTACGTTTAATGCATGCTCAAGACTGGTTTTTAATGCTGGCTGTTCTCCGTAACCCCAAAGAATGATAATGTTTCTATCTTTAAAATGGTGTTTAGCTAGCCACTCGTCAATCTCTTCCTCGTAATCTATAGATTGGTGACAACAAACTTCTTCCCACTTGATTCGTCCCCAAGATGTAAAGGGAAAACTGTTTGAAAGTAGTTCATAATATTTTGCCGTTAATTCTTCTGATAAGATTACTTTGTTTTTCCCTAGAGCTTCTAAGCATTCATCAAATAAGTCCAAAATTTTCACCTCAAAAGCTTTATGTATGATGGATTTTTTCAGTATTAGAAATAAGAAAAAGCCGTTATGAAACGGCTAAAGGGAATTAGAACTAATGTTGTTTATCGAATCAAACAAGGAATTCATGAGTAGGTGCTAGAGTTACATTTCGGGATGCTTCCTTCATTTCGCCATTAGACATAGATCCGAAAAAGGCAAGTCCAATTAAAACGGCGGATAAACTGATAAACAATTTAGATTTCATACATGCATTCCCCTTTCGATATTTGCTTTTGAGCATATACCATCTTCTTGAAACAGATGATACTATCCTCTATTTTTCCATTATAATCGAAAAGGTTGCCTCCTAACAATGCCAGCTCTTCCAGATAAGGGTATCCTTTGCCGTTCTCTAAACGAGAGAAAATGTTGAGGAGTTTAGGTGTATCGCCATTTCTTATATAAAGAACGTCTAATGCTTCAAATAAGTTCATAAAAAGATCGTCTTTAAAGTCTACAGCGCTTCTAATTCCTTTGCGGAAACACTCCAATGCCTGTTCTTTTTTGCCTTGTTTAAAATAAATCAACGCTAGATCATGATAGGCCTGTGGAAGTACGTCAGAGTTTATTTTTCTGTATTGAACCAAGGCTTGTTCGATGTAACGTGCAGCCTTATTTAAGTTGTCCATTTTGTGATAGCAATTGCCGAGATTGAAAAACGCAGTGGCATAGATGTGAGTATTTTTACTTTTAAGCAGCTCGGCACCTTTTAAAGCTTCTTGAAGGTGGGGGAGAGCTTTTTCATGATTTTCAAGGTCATCGTAGTTACCGGCAATGACAAAATGGCACTGAATACGCCGAACAGAATAAAGTTCATGTTTTTTATAGATATTGTATGAAAGTTCAGCGTAGTGCATTGAGATATGAGTCATTTTCATATGATAATAGACTTCGGATAACTTAAAATAAAACTCAGCTTTTTCAATCTTGTCGGAGATCGTTGGAATTTTGCGTTCAGCTTTTTTGTAATATGTAATGGCCTTTGTGTATTCACCGTTTCTAAACTCATACATCCCGCGGAAGAAGTTATAATAATATGCCCGCATATTGTCTAGTTTTTTCTTATGCCCTTCTATTTTATTTAAATATTCTGAAAGTTCCATTCGATTTTCATCAGATGGCAGCGTGTATTCCAACATAATTTTATGGCGAAAGGCCATCAATTGATAATAAATAAGCAAATCTTGATCTTCTTCCATAATCTCTATATCACGTTCTATTTCAGCTTTTAACATTTCAGCATCAGTAACGTTGAATTTTTGAATATGCCTATGCCATTCATTAATCTTCATTCCCACTTCAGCTGATGTGATTGATATCAAGATATTCACCCTTCCCTTAACTCTACTAGTAATGTAAATATTAACAAGTTTTCGTTCGCAGAAAAAGGCAATAGGGCACCGCAATTTAAATTTTCGGTGAGACCGCAATAACTTTTTGGTTCTCATGGAGAATCTGTGCGATGGGGAATTAGGTGGTGTTGGAGATTAGTTCATTAAAAAACTCACTTCGTAGATAAGATAGACCTTCAAAAGCTGGTTTTAAAATTGCAGGAGATCATATTTGGGACTAATGGGAAGGGGAAGAACCTTCATTTTTTTAATTGGACGGATTAAAAACAGTGCCCATATTATCTTGAATAAAAAATGATTCAAATAAAATACAGGCTTTTGTAACTGATCCACTTTATTGAGGAGCTCGATTTAGATGAAGATACCGAAGCATTTGGTATCTTTTTTGTTGTTAGAGTTATTAATTCTCCTTTAGGATTTCATGCCAGGGCACCAATGAAATTGGCACAACAATTTTAATAACCGAGATTATTTACTGGGGAAAGAAGAAGGGTTAATCTAATCATATAAAAAAATATATTTTTCTTTCATTTTCATATAAAAAAATATATAATAAAATCGATTTAAGGAAAAGTGAAAGTTAGGTGTTTAGGGTTTGACTGAAGCAAAACAGATATTAAAAAGTTATATACCATTTGCAAAAACGATAGGGGAAATGTTTGGGCCAAATTGTGAAGTCGTCATTCATGATTTGACAACACCGCAGTCTTCCGTCATTTTTACAATGAACAACCATGTGACGGGAAGAGAGGTTGGCCAATCCTTTGATCACTTAGTGAGAAAGGTTCTTTTATCCAACGAATTTAAAGGTGATTACTTAGCAGGATATGAAATCCAAACAGATGATCGGAGAACAATAAAATCATCGACTACCCTCATTAGAGATGGCCACCAGCAGGTGATTGGGGCATTTTGCATCAACTATGATATGAATGTCATGATTCAAATGAAAGAAGTACTAGATGCATTTATACCTGGCACTGAAAAGAACAATCAAATACAAGCTCCAAATACGGTGGAACAGGAAGCTTCCATTCAGAATGTAGAAGAGATCACGAATCAGTTAATTGAACAAATTGTAGCGAACCGCAAACATTCTCTGATGAAACGCCCGGAAAAAATCGAGCTGATTAGATTTATGGATGAAAAGGGGATATTCCTCATGAAAGGTGCGGTTGATAAAGTGGCAGAACAATTAGGCATTTCAAAGGTAACTGTCTATAGTTATTTGGATGAAGTGAAAAAAAGACAATAGGAGTGAGTAGAGTGGAGAGTATTTTTGAGGCAGGGAATTTAAAATCGAACGGTCATTATGCCTTAGCTGTGATTCATCAAAACACGGTCTATGTATCAGGGCAATTTGCCATTGATCCAATCACGCAGGAAAAGAAATTTGGCACCATTGAAGAAGAGACTTTGCAGGTATTGTCAAATATAGAGTATATCTTAAAAAAAGCCGGCAGTCATAAAGGAAAAATTTTAAAGATAACCTTATATCTTCACGATATCAATTTGTTAGACCGTGTTGACAATGTCTGTCAGGTTTTTTTTCACGATTATCGCCCAGCACGGTCAGTTGTTTCGACGAACGAGCTGCATTACGGTTTTCAGGTTGAAATTGAAGCAATCGCCAGTCTGTAATATATTTTTTTGTCTAAAACATATAAAAAAATATATAAAATATAAAAAAATATATAATAGGAGGGTCTAAAAATAATGGAACAGTATCAATGTCATTCTTGCCGTACGAAATACAATGTGTCTGAACAGGTGTGGAAATGCCAGTGTGGCGGAGTGTTAGACCTTGTAAAAGAAAAAGTAGAATGGTCCGATTCAAAAGTGCTCAAAGATATTCCTTCTATGTGGAGATATATTGATGCTATGCCATTTGATCGCGACTCCGCCATATGGAGCGGCATCACTATGGGGGAGGGATACACACCTTTAATCGTGTTAGACAGCGGGGAGCCGAACACTCTTGTGAAAGTGGACTATATGATGCCTACTTTGTCTTTTAAAGATCGCGGTGCTGCTGTATTAATAGCTAAGGCAAAGGAGCTGGGAGTGAAGCATGTGATAGCTGACAGCAGTGGAAATGCAGGGACATCTATTGCAGCTTACGCCAAGCGGGCTAACATCGCATGTGACATATTTCTTGGGAAGGGTACATCGCCTAAGAAAATCGCGCAGGTGAAAGCGCATGGGGCCAACGTTCGCGAAATTGAAGGCACAAGAGAAGATGTGGCCGAAGCAGCGCAAAAGGCTGTGAATATAGAGAAAAAATTCTATGCAAGTCACGTTTTTAATCCATATTTCTATGAAGGAACAAAAACGTATGCCTTTGAGATTTGGGAACAAATGAATGGAGCGCCGGATACGCTTATTATTCCAGTTGGCAATGGTACGTTATTACTTGGGGTTTACTATGGATTTAAAGAATTACTAGAGAACAAATGTATAGACAAAATGCCAAGACTGGTTGCGATACAGGCAGAGAATTGTGCGCCGTTAGCAAAGGCATTTATCAACAATCAACAAGTTGCTCAACCCGTCGAAAACAGGGGAACACTTGCAGAGGGCATCTCGATTGCCAAACCGGCAAGATCTGCTCAAATATTAGAAGCAATCCGTGCCACAAAAGGTCAAATCATTACAACCAATGAGGAAGAGATTCTAAAAGCTCGTACAGCATTAGCAAGTAAAGGCTTTTATGTTGAGCCAACAACAGCAGCTAACTATGCAGGATATTTAAAATACGATCATTCTTCTGATGAAAAAATCGTGATTCCATTATGCGGGGCTGGGATTAAATCTAATTAGGAACGAAGAGAGAAACATTTCATATGAAAATGGGGGAGTTATCATGGAAAACAAGAAAATCATTTTACTGAGTACCGGCGGTACAATTGCAAGTAAGCCTGATCCTGAAACAGGTCTATTAGAAGCAGGTGCTATGACAGGTGAAGAGCTTTCTGAAATGTGTCGACTGCCTTCTCATATAGAGATTGAAATCAAGTCAGTCTTTCAAATGTCAAGCAGTCATATGACTTTTCATCACCTTGACATTCTGAAGCAAAATATAGAGAGTTTCTTCCGGAATGAGGATGTTGCCGGAATTGTGATATCGCATGGAACAGATACCCTTGAAGAGACTTCGTATTTCCTTGATCTGGTTATTTCTGATGAAAGGCCGGTCGTGTTAACGGGGTCACAAAGAGGACCGACACTTGAAGGTACAGATGCATTTGTGAACCTAAGACAAGCTTTCTTATTAGCGGCACATCCTGATGCGCGAGGCTTAGGGGTAACAGTGTTGTTTAATGAGAGGGTCTTTGCTGCTCGATATGTGAAAAAACAGCATGCGTCAAATGTTGATGGTTTTTTCTCTCCGAGATTCGGTTATTTGGGAACGGCTGATCAAGATGAGATCGCAATTCATCAAAGATTAATCAAGCGTGAGACGTATCAACTAATTCAACCATTGCCAAATGTAGAACTTATTAAGTGTTCACTTGGATCAGACGGAAAGTTTATAGATTATGCAGTTAAGTGCGGAAGTGCAGGAATCATTATTGAGGCGCCGGGAAGAGGGCATACGGCTCCAGCAATATTAGAAAGTGCAAAGAAAGCCGTAGAGAAAGGGATTCCTGTCGTTCTGACAACAAGTGCTGACGAAGGTGAAGTCAAGGGAGTATATGGATTCAAAGGAAGTGCTTCAACATATGCAGATGCCGGAATTATACTAGGCGGCAGCTATGACAGTAAGAAAGCAAGGATCAAACTCGCTGTTTTGCTGGCTGCTGGACAGAAGATTGATGAGGCTAGCTTTAAATATTAAGAATAATAGGGGGAGATTATATTGAAGCCTGTACACACTAAGTATTCAACACGGGATGGGGGCCATTACGTGCCAGCTATGGAACACAATGATGTTCTCTATATTTCAGGGCAGTTGTCGATGAATCCGGAAACGGGGGAAATTCCAGCTGGGGGCATAAAAG
Source organism: Bacillus sp. 11C (assembly GCF_055486375.1). Lineage (NCBI taxonomy): Bacteria > Bacillati > Bacillota > Bacilli > Caryophanales > Bacillaceae > Bacillus > Bacillus sp. 11C. The sequence goes on along the minus strand of NZ_JBUPVZ010000003.1, from coordinate 407,126 downwards.
AAGAAGCAAAACAGGCATTGGCAAATATGGAGCTTGTCCTCAAGGAACGGGGGTTAGCCAAGGAAGATGTGATATTATGCAGACTTTATACCCCAGATGTAAAGTATTGGCCGGATATCAACGAGGTTTATGCTCATTTCTTCGGCAATCATAAACCGGCAAGAGTAGTTGTTCCATCAAATCATTTATATGCCGGATGTCTGGTTGAAGTTGAAGCCATTGCAGCGATAAAGGAGGAGGTACAATGAATTATATAGAATTAGATACACCAGCTCTTTTAATCGATAAAGACGTGATGCAAGGCAATATGAAGTATATGCAAAATTACGCTAATGAACAGAAAGTAAACTTACGACCTCATACAAAAACACATAAAATGCCTAAATTAGCTAAACTACAAGAGGAAATGGGAGCTATAGGAATCGCTGTGGCGAAAGTAGGAGAAGCTGAAATAATGGCCAGAAATGGTTTGAAGGATATTTTTATTGCAAATGAGATTGTTGGGAAATCAAAGATTGAACGTATTAAAAAACTATCTGAAACAATTGATATCTCCTTTGGTATTGATAGTGTGCATCAAGTGCATGAGATTGAAGAAGTATTTGAAGGAGCCACAAAGAAAGCTCAGGTGTTAGTGGAAATTGAAGTAGGAGAACAACGCTCTGGGATTATTGAAGAACATGATTTTCGTACTTTATTAGAATTAATCAAAACGTGTAAAAATGTCGAGCTTAAAGGAATCTTCTCACATGACGGGCATTCTTATAAAGCGAAAAGTATAGAACATTGTAAAGAGCTTTATAGAGAGAGTGTAGAACGAACATTACATTTTGCTCGAATAGCGGAAGAAATGAACCTTAAGCCGAAAGTAATTAGTATTGGCTCTACCCCTCCCTTCATGTTTAAGTTTGATATTCCAGAAGGAGTTACAGAAATTAGACCTGGTACTTACATTTTTATGGATGCCTCACAGGCAAATGTAATTGGTACGTATGATCGCTGTGCAGCTTCTGTACTCACAGCCGTGATTAGTAAACCAACAAAAGAACGAGTCATTACAGATGTAGGGGCAAAGGGAATTACTGCCCAAACACGAAGTGAAGGGCTTACAGCAACCAAAGGGCTTGGTCGTATCAAAGAATACGAGGGCGTTTACATTCATGGCGTATTCGACGAACATGCTATTATTTACAATGCAGACTTTAGAAACCAAGTGAATATAGGAGATAAGGTTCAAATTATTCCTAATCACATTTGTCCGGTTGTTAATTTACATGAAAAAGCCTATCTAGTCTCTAATGGAGAAGTTGTAGACGAAGTAGACATTGAGGCTAGAGGCAGACTTCAATAATTAAAGCATGGAGAGCCTTATTAAAAATATCCATAACGTATTTGGAAAACTTCATAAATAAGGGGAGAGGCATGAGCATACGTAATCATAAACTATTTTACAAAGATCCCTATCTAAAAACGTTTGAAACGAAAATCTTGGAACAACAACAGGACAAAAAAGGTGATGTTTACATTACCTTAGAGAAAACAGCCTTTTATCCAACCGGCGGTGGCCAGCCACATGATATAGGCACATTGAACGGAGTCAAAGTTTTAAACGTTGAAGAGGTAGATGGAGAAATTCGTCATTATATAGAAAGGGCTTTACCACATTCAGATGATAAGGTCGTTGGGGTTATTGACTGGGAACGACGCTTTGATCACATGCAACAGCACACGGGTCAGCATATTTTGTCAGCGGCATTTGCGCAGTTGTATGATATTCATACAGTTGGATTTCATCTTGGAAAAGATATAGTTACCATTGACCTTGACATATCAGATTTAACAGAGGAAATAGTAGGAAAAGCAGAGAAGCTTGCAAATGACATGATAATGGAAAATAGACCAATAGTTACAAAGTGGATAGAATATGATGACTTAGTAAATTATCCAATTCGTAAAACCCCATCTGTAAAAGAAAATATTCGTCTTGTCATTATCGATGAATTTGATTATAACGGATGCGGTGGAACACATCCTAGTGCTACAGGGGAAGTCGGAGCAATTAAAGTATTGAATTGGGAAAGACAAAGAAAAAAAATTCGTTTGTATTTTGTATGTGGTAATCGGGTAATAACCCAATTCGATCAAAAACAAAAGGTAATGGTTGAATTGACTGGATTGCTTAATCGTCCTGAAGGGGAATTAAGTGAAGCTGTAAAACGTTTACTTAAAAATGTAAAGAAGCTAGAGAAAGAGCTTCTAGAATCTAATGAAAAAATAATTCAGTATCAAGCCAATGATTTATTAGCCAAAAGCACAATTCAAAATGATACTGTAGTCATTATAGAAACCTTTTCAGATCGATCGATCCAAGAACTTCAAAAGCTAGCAAAAATGATTGCCGACCGAGAAAAAAGAGCCCTTATTTTTCTTTTATCAGAAAACCATAATCGCTTCCAACTGGTTTGTGGGCGAGGATCAACAAATAAAATGGACATGAGAACCCTTATGCAAGAAAGCCTTTCTCTTATTGATGGAAAAGGGGGAGGAAATAAAACGTTAGCTCAAGGTGGAGGGACTGCGTCATTAACAAAAAAGGAATTTCTGAGGAACGTTATTAACATTATAGCTAAACAAATAAAGTCAGAGGAAATACGACATTCGATTAAAAAGTAACTTCTTTAACTTAATATAAGGACTCAAAATAAAGAATATGAAAAGTGTTGAAATTTATGAATGACTTTTGTGTAAATATTCCTTTAGAGAAAGAAATTTCTGGGAAAGTCCAGATAGAGAACATTAATTAGCTGCAGTAACTATTTGATACCTATGCTAATTATTCAGTAACTCATTTACAGTCTAAAAACAGTGCCCGTTTTGTGCCCAAAATGAATATAAAATGGTGTAAATGAGTGTAATGAATGACACTAAATGCTTGAAATGCCGGGCTTTTGTAACTGATAACACACTCCACTTTATTGAGGGCCTAGTGGGTGAGTCAATTCCTCACACGGTCTGAATCCCTGTGCATCAAAGATTTAATCTGTCCATAATATTCACTTATTTAAAGAGAGAGGATATCGGCGATTATATCGCATCATCTTGTTCTCTATCAATTAACTAGATGTAGGATCCACAGACATAAAGACATATTAATGAGTGATTCTATCGAATCACTCATTTTTTGTAGAAAAAACACATCTAATTAACTGTTTTTGTGAAGGGAAATGGCATTTTTTGCAGAAATTTATAATGGTTGTGGAAAAAATGGGGATAGGGGTTGGCGATTATAAATCTTTCATATTTAAGCGTCAGTAATTTTAGAAGTATAGAAAAAATAGAAGTTGATTTATTTGACTTTACAAGTTTAATAGGGCCTGACAACTGTGGAAAATCTTCAATAATACGAGCGATCGAAATTTTTCTAAACCAATCTAAACCTAGTATTGATGAGTGGAGAAAAGGTTTTGAAAATGAAGAAATAATATATAGAAGGTGTATTTGATAATATCTTAGACTGGGAAAGGGATACTCCTGGTGTTGCGGGGTTGGTGAATGATGGTAAAATAAAACTTCGGCTAAGAGCTAGTTTAAAAGATGGCAAGGTGGAAAGTTTCTATGAAGCATACATAAAACAATACGAAATTAATGGATTTCAGGAGAAGTGGAGCGAGAATTCGCATACAATCAAACAAATAGCTACTTCATTAGGAATTGACGGAACAAAATGGAGGACGAAAGCGAATAGAGAAAGAGTTAAAGAGGAGATAAAACAAACAAATCCAGAGTTAGTGACTCTCTCTGAAGAGGATTGGACTTCTGAAAATATTAGTATTGCCCCAGCTTAAAAGCAGGCTTTGCCTAATGCAGTAATAATTCCAGCTGTTAAAGATGCTTCAGATGAACTAAAACCAACCAATACTACGATTTTTGGTACACTTTTAAAACAAATAATCTTACCTGCTATTCAAAATATGAACGAATATAGAAACCTGATGGAAAATGTTGAACTCCTTTCTAAAAAGTTATCCGGTGAATTAGAAGAAGAGACACCGATTATCAGTCAATTGACCAACGATATTTCAAATAGAATGTCTTCAATCATTGAATCTAAGATAAAGTTTGCAATGTCCACTCCCGATACAAATAAATTCGTTGGAAATTATACAACCCTATTAATGGACGATGGCGTAGAGACAACGATTGAAAGACAGGGACATGGCTCTCAGAGGGCCTTAATATTTGCCTTAATTGAAGTTCTTGCTAACCATTCTTCAAAGAATACTTCAGAAGAAATGATTAGGTCTACTATTTTACTCTTTGAAGAACCTGAATTGTACCTTCATCCTCATTTAATGATTAGATTGAAAAATGCATTGAAATATATATCAAAGCAAACCCAGTGGCAAGTATTAATCAGCACTCATTCTCCTTTTTTGATTGATGTCGTAGAAAATCCAATGTCACTAGCTATTTTAAATAGAAAAAATTCAAGTGAAGCCCCATATATCAATCAGTTAAAACAAGATCCTTTTGAAAAGGGTATCAATATAGAAAGTGAAAAAAATGCTCTAAGAGCTTCTTTGGATTTTCACCCTACAGTTAATCAAGCTTTCTTTGCAAAAAGAGTTGTTTTAGTTGAGGGCGATACTGAAAAAAGTTTATTTAATCATAGATTAAGGGTTCATGAACATTATGAAATATCTGAGGAAGTATTTAATACTACAACAATTGTTTCTTGTGGAGGAAAATGGACTATTGTGCCTTTTGCAAAATTGCTAAAAGCATTTAAAATTCCATTTAGGATCGTACATGATTGCGACAGAAAGGATAGGACAGATGAAGAATTGGAGTCTATTAGGGGCATAGACCCTTATAAGGCTAATGAACAGATTAGAATTGCAGCTGATGGAGAACAAATTTTCTTAGTTGAAGATACCCTAGAAAATCTCCTTTGGGAGAAGGGGACTAAGATTCCTTCAAAAGATAAACCCTTTCGAACTTGGAAAAGGATAAATGATCTTATGGAAAACCGAGAAGAATTAGAGAAATTTCCTAGGTTGAAGGATTTATTTGATTTTGTATATAAATGGTGAAATTATCTGCGGGTTCATGAAAGGTTTAACCAAACAGCCAATTATCATTCATAGTAATTAGTGTAGTAGAAAGGATTAAGATTATCCAGTGTGAATATCTATACTGAGTATATAAACAAAACACCGATTATTTCATCTTCGGTGTTATTTCTTATTTGCTCTCATATTTACTGTAGTTTAATTTAAAATATCCTCATTTGGACAAACTGCTGTTACATAGCATTACCCAAGGGGTGATGCATTTTATGAAGGTAATAATCATCGAGGGACCGCAAGCTGACAAATGCATTAACGATTGCTATCATTTTTTAATAAAACTTTATAGAAAGGAGATCCAGGGTGAGAGCAATATATGTAAGGGTATCGACCGAGGAACAAGCGATCAAGGGATCGAGTATCGACAGCCAGATCGAGGCCTGTATAAAGAAAGCAGGGACTAAGGATGTGCTGAAGTATGCAGATGAAGGGTTTTCTGGAGAGATTATCAGTGATAACAAAAATGATGTTCATAACTCTTTGGATATATTCTTTCTCTATTTCTTTTAAGAAACTTTAGTAAAATAGAGAAAGCCGGAATATGAGATCCGGCCTCTTCTACATTATTTCCCCTTCGCCTTCTTCCGCTTTTCCTTCTCTGCCCGATAAAACTCATGAAACATCTTCATCAGCGCCCGCTTTTCAATCCGCGACACATAGCTGCGCGAAATACCAAGTTCTTTGGCAATCTCCCGTTGCGTTTTTTCCTTCTTCAAATCAAGCCCAAACCGGCCGACAATCACTTCCTTCTCACGATCATCTAAAATGTCAATGTATTGCTTCACTTTTTCAAGCTCCATATTAAGCTGGATCGTATCAATCACGTCTTCATTTTCTGATTTCAAAACGTCGATCAGGCTTATTTCATTCCCTTCTTTATCCTGCCCGATCGGGTCATGAAGGGAGACGTCTTTTTTTGTTTTTTTCAATGCGCGCAAATGCATGAGGATTTCGTTTTCAATACACCGCGCGGCATACGTCGCCAGCTTTGTCCCTTTTCCGGCGGAATAACTTTCAATTCCTTTGATCAGCCCGATTGTTCCGATGGAGATTAAGTCCTCTGCATCCTCACCTGTATTTTCGAATTTTTTCACAATATGGGCGACCAAGCGAAGATTATGCTCAATCAGCATGTTCCTGGCATGTTCATCCCCTTTAGCCATGAGCTCTAAGTATTTTTTTTCCTCGCTGCTTGAGAGCGGTTGTGGAAAGGCATTGTTTTTCACGTAAGATACTAAAAAGACAAGCTCTTTAACAACAAAGCCGAGCGCTGCGAAAACACCTGTCACCATCGTCACCTCCACAAAAGTATGTAGGCTAAAGCCTATATGTAAATGTATGTAGGCGGGAGGCTGTCTGTGTCTGTACCGGGAAATTTCTCGCAGGGGAGCTTGGGCTTTTGTGAGAAGCATACGAACTTCAAATTTTAAATATAATTTTTATCAGACTCCCATACATTGAAATGAACAAAAAATGTGTATGGGGGGATGGGAATGAAAAAGTGGATGGCAGGCCTGTTTCTTGCTGCAGCAGTTCTTCTTTGTTTTATGGTTCCGCAGCAGATCCAAGGCGCTTCTTTGTATGACAAAGTGTTGACTTTTCCGCTGTCTCGTTATCCGGAAACAGGGGATCATATTAGAGATGCGATTGCAGAGGGACATTCTGAGGTTTGCACCATTGATAGAGATGGAGCAGACAAAAGGCGGGAGGAATCATTAAAGGGAATCCCGACGAAGCCGGGCTATGACCGGGATGAGTGGCCGATGGCGGTCTGTCAGGAAGGCGGCGCAGGAGCTGATGTCCGATATGTGACGCCTTCTGATAATCGCGGGGCCGGCTCGTGGGTAGGGAATCAAATGAGCAGCTATCCTGACGGCACCAGAGTGCTGTTTATTGTGCAGTAGTAAAGAAGAGGCTCTATCTTGAGCCTCTGTTGTTACAACCCTTCGCCGTGCTGAATTTTCGGGGGATAGGTTTCTGCTTTTCGCCAATATTGGCGTGTGTCTTCGTGCCGTACAACAATGCCCAGCTGTGCCAGTTCGAGACGGAATTCTTCAATATCGTCTTTTTCTTCGTCCTCCAGCGCTTTGTGACGAGCTTTTAATAAGGCATGGGCGCCTTGCGATAGGTCTGGTGCATCAGGAATCCATCGGCGAAATTGATCTTTAAACGGATCACCATCTGCTGCCCATTCGTAATGATGCTGTCTAAAGGCCTTCTCAACGTTTACTGGTTTTTCATCAATTTCTTCCCGTACCAATTCATATCCGGCTGTTCCTAGGAGGACAAGCCGTTTGTAATCCATAAACACAAGAGCGATGTCACCGGAACGAATCGTTTGCACTTTCTTTCCTTTGATTAATTCCACTGTGTCATTTGTAATTTTTACAGACAGCAGCATTGCAATAACAGAATGAGCGAACCAAATTCCTGCAGACACGCCAAGCAGCGCAGTGATAAATGCAGCTGGTGATCCCTGAAAAGAGGAGACCAGCCGGAGCGGTCCTTCAAAAGGAATCCACGGGAGGGATAATGTCCATTTTGCAAACTGCGGGATAAAATACCCGATCGCAAAGCCGATGATTGCAAGTGCAGCATATAAAAAATAAACAGCAGTTTTCGTAACTCCAACAAAAGTGTGAGATTGATACTGCAATATGTCACCTTCTTTATTTGAAAAAATCGTATTCTCTTCCCATATTTTAACTTAAAAACATGGTAAATCAAGGATGAATTGATGTTTTTTTGATATAAAAGAAAAGCTCAAAAAATGGGCCTAGAACAGTCGGAAACAATAGCGCCCGGGGTACACAAGACACGCAGCTGAAAGTCAAACCGCTTAAAGCTGTTTCGGAAAAAGAAAAGCTGATGCTAAAGAACATACAAATCACAAAGGATGAGGGAACGGTAAAATCCTTTTTGGCCTCATATGTTTTTATACGTATCTCATTACAGTTCACAGGGAACATAAAGAGTAAAGGCTTTTTAAACAATCAGGAGGAACTGACATGAAAATTGGATTAATCGGGTTAGGAAAAATGGGCATAAACATAGGAAAGCAATTCATTGACCGCAAACATCAAGCTGTCGGGTATGATGTGAATCAAGCGGCTGTTGATGAACTGAAAGCCTATGGGGCTGAGGGGACAACGAATCTAAAAGAGTTGGTTTCTTCATTAGACACGCCGCGTATACTATGGGTTATGGTGCCGCATGGCGTTGTCGATGCTGTTTTGCGTGATGTGGCGCCTTTATTAAGCAAAGGCGATATTATCATTGAAGCCGGAAACTCTCATTATAAAGAATCGATTCGCCGCCACAATCAAATGAAAGAAGCGGGTATCCATTATCTCGATGCCGGAACGTCGGGCGGAATGGAAGGCGCGCGCCATGGTGCCTGTTTTATGATAGGAGGAGACCCTGAAGCATGGGAGATTGCAGAGCCGCTGTTTCGGGATACTGCCGTCGAAAACGGATATCTTTACGCTGGTGAGGCGGGAAGCGGACATTTCTTGAAAATGATTCATAATGGCATTGAGTACGGAATGATGGCCGCGATTGGTGAAGGATTCGAAGTGCTTGAAAACAGCCAATTTGATTTTGACTACGAAAAGGTTGCCAGAGTATGGAATAACGGCTCTGTCATTCGCTCTTGGCTTATGGGGCTGACTGAGCGAGCTTTCTCTAAAGATGCGAGGCTGGATCAGATCAAAGGTATCATGCATTCCTCAGGTGAAGGAAAGTGGACGGTGGAAACAGCGCTTGATCTGCAGACAGCAACTCCGGTGATTGCCATGTCGCTGCTGATGAGATACCGTTCTTTAACAGATGATACGTTTACAGGAAAGGTCGTCGCTGCGCTTCGAAATGAATTCGGAGGCCATGCGACAGAAAAAAAGTAAGGGGACAAACACGCCTCCTTATTTTTTTGGCACGTTCAGCAGATGAGGGAACTTTTTATAAATGATCATCATGATGATCAGAATGTAGGCTCCGTAAATGCTGAAAGACAGTAATTTGTCGCTGGAAAAATTAGCACCTGCAATGGTAACAACGACAATATTCGGGATTTTTCCTATGAGAGACGCGAAGAAAAAAACATGCCAGCGAACCTGACTCAGCCCGCATATCACGTTCATGACAAGAGAAGGAATGACGGGGATGAGTCTTCCTAATAAAACAGCGGTAAAAGCATTTTTGTTGAAGGAAGCCTCGTAGCTTTGGATAGCGGGATAGGCCTGAACTTTTTTTCTTGCCCAATCTCTAAAGCTGTATCTGGCGAGAAAAAACAGCATGATTGTACCAAGCATTGAGCCGGTCAGTGTAATCCAGATCCCATTTGCGATTCCGAACACAGCGCCGTTTAAAGCGGCAACCAAAGCAAACGGCACAATGGGGAAAAAAACATCGGCAGCAATCAGCAGCATACTGAATAAAACAGAAAACATCCCTCCTGCTTTGATCGCCTCAAGCCAAGCTTCTTTCTGAAAAAAACCGACTGCAATGACAGTTATAATCACGATGACACCTAGTATCTTTTTTAACATGTCTATGGTCACTCCCAACTAAGGTGATGTCAGAAGCCAAAACCTCCGTCATCTACGTTAGTATAACTGGTGTCAGTTCAGCGATTCAACTAAAATTGATATTTGGATTTAGAACACAATTCTTTTTTATCTTGTAAAATAGGCAGTCCATCCCTATGTTTTCTGCATTCTTTAATAGCAGGGAGGGATAGAAATGGTCACGATAAAAAAGGATTTTATTCCGGCATCGAACGATAATCGTCCGGGCTATGCGCTGACTCCAGCTTATATTACGGTTCATAATACAGCGAATACCGCCAAAGGCGCTGATGCGAAAATGCACGCCAATTATGTGAAAAACCGAAGCACTTCTGTCAGCTGGCATTTTACAGTTGATGATTCAGTCATTTATCAGCATCTCCCGATAGATGAAAATGGCTGGCATGCGGGTGACGGCACAAATGGGACAGGGAACCGCAAATCAATCGGGATTGAAATCTGCGAAAATGCTGATGGCGATTTTGAAAAAGCAACAGCAAATGCCCAGTGGCTGATCCGAAAACTAATGAAAGAAAACAATATTCCGCTGAAACATGTCGTTCCCCACAAAAAATGGTCCGGGAAGGACTGTCCGGGCAAACTCTTGGAGCACTGGAGTTCTTTTATAAACGGAATTTCTTTCTCCGATACACCTCCAAAAGAGTCATCTCCATCTTATCCGCTGCCATCGGGGATGATAAAACTCACTTCGCCTTATCGAAAGGGCACGAAAATCCTTCAGCTGCAAAAGGCTTTAGCCGCGCTTCATTTTTACCCTGATAAGGGAGCCGAAAATAATGGAATTGACGGAGTTTACGGACCGAAAACCGCAAATGCCGTCAAGCGTTTTCAGCTTATGAACGGATTAACTGCAGACGGCATCTATGGACCAAAAACAAAGGCCAAGCTTAAATCGAAGTTAAAGTGAACACAGGGCAAGGGATAACCTGTTTCTAATGCGGATGCAGGTTATTTTCTTATCTATGGTTTGTGTGTTTTTTCGATAGAGAAGAAGGGAATTTTAAGAGAATCATCCTAAGCCGTAATGAAAGCAGCATGATTTTCACTAAGGGGGACACGTTAACAATAGGAAAAAACAGTAATAACAAAAAAACTCTTCGTTGAACGAAGGGGAACAGAGGTATAACATTAAGATGAGGCTTTTGGGGGTGTAAAGATGAAGCATTTTTTTATCCTTTTCCTTCTGCTGTCCGTTACAGCAGGATGCGAGGGTAAGGGATACGAAGACGTTGTAGCATTTGGTGACAGCAATACGCGAGGCTCTAATTGGGACTACCGCGATTATCCAAAAGCACAGCAGTGGGTTAATATGTTAAAAACGGCTGAACGCGGAAAGCTTGATATACTCAATGCGGGAATTGGCGGACAGACGACAGAGGATGCACGTCTGCGGTTTCAGACAGATGTGCTGGATCAAAAACCGAAGTATTTGTTTATTATGTTCGGCACAAATGACGCCGCGATACTGACTGAGGGGAAACCGAGAGTATCGAAGCAGCGTTTTAGAGAAAATCTCGTTTATTTTATTAAAGAAAGCAGAGAAGACGGGATCAAACCAATCCTAATGACATGCATCCCAATTATAGAAGGAAACGGGAAGCACCATCTGTTTTACTATTCGAGATATAAAGCAGCTGCTTTTGAACCGAAGGGCGGGGCGAGAAAATGGCACAACTCATACAACGATATTACAAGAGATGTGTCGGAGCGCCTGAATGTCCCTCTTGTAGATAACTGGAAGCATTTTATAGAAGCAGGCGGCGGAAAAGCAACTGATGAAGCGCTTATCCAATCCGGTCTGATAGATCCTTCAGGCAATCATATGACACCTAAAGGGGCAAGGATTGTATATGAAGGAATACAAGATGGGCAGGTTTTGAAGTACTGAGCCGGACAACGGCCTAAGCCGTTTTATTTCTTCTACATAGGCTGTTATAAACCTTATGTAAGGAGGCGCTTCAATGTATGGCGCAGGCAGAGCATATGGATACGCTTTTATCGTTGTTTTAGTTGTTGTTCTCCTGGTTGTGGGCGGCATATATTGGTTAGCATAGTTACCGTCCCTTGAAAACACCTCTTTTTAGGGGTGTTTTTTGCTGAAAACAGTAGTAAAGCGCGCAACCGAAGTGATATAATATCAGTCATCTGAGTAAAAAAAGGAAATACGCCCGGAAAAAATAGACAAGTTCCTATTAAGAAGATACGGAAATAATATGTCCGAGCGATCTTCTTTTTATTTCGTTTTCAATTAACTCGATAAAGTCACGGTTTAAATTCATTTCGGTGGCTTTGAAATAAGATTCTATTAGTAATTCATCAGACAGTTTTCTCATGCTAGGAACCCAATTAATGGGAGTGGCACCTCCTTAAAAGTTGGAATCATTCATGATTTTAACGCATACATTGATACGTTGCGTACATCTGAGGCTGAAGTTATCTTTAATCTACCATGAAATGCATATAAGAACAATCGTTCTGTTATCCACACCAGAAAGTGGATAACCTGTGAGTATCGTGTTTATAATTTGTCTAAAGAGTGATGTAATAAGAGTGGATAGTGTGTGTAATTTTATCCACAACTGGTGAAGAAACCCAATTTTTGTCGAAATTTTTTTGCTCAGTTTTTCTTTAGGCACAAGTTCGATTTTTTTCGACAATCATTTTAAAGAGAAAAGGGAAGGGTGCGGGTTTTGTTAAAAAAGTTTTTTTTACCTGACGAGTTCGTGAAAAATATTTTTCATATTACGCCTGAGAAATTAAAGGAACGAAATGTAAAAGGAATTATTACTGATCTGGATAATACGCTTGTTGAGTGGGACAGGCCGAACGCGACGCCGCGTTTGATCGAGTGGTTTGAAGAAATGAAGGGCCACGGCATTAAAGTGACGATTGTCTCTAATAATAATGAAAGAAGAGTAAAACTTTTCTCAGAGCCGCTTGGAATCCCATTCATCTACAAAGCAAGAAAACCAATGGGCAAAGCCTTTAACAGAGCTGTGCGCAATATGGAGCTGAAAAAAGAGGACTGCGTGGTCATCGGAGATCAGCTCATGACCGATGTACTCGGGGGAAATCGAAACGGCTACCATACGATTTTGGTCGTGCCTGTTGCTTCCTCTGACGGGTTTATTACGCGCTTTAACCGCCAGGTCGAACGCAGAATACTGAGTGCTCTCAAACGAAAAGGGCACATTCAGTGGGAGGAGTAAGAAATGGAAAAGGTTGTTTGTATCGGCTGCGGAGTGACAATCCAAACCGAGGACAAAACAGGTCTGGGATACGCGCCGCCTGCATCGCTTACGAAAGAAAATGTGATTTGCCAGCGCTGCTTCAGACTGAAAAACTATAATGAAATACAAGATGTTTCCTTAACGGATGATGATTTCTTAAACATTCTTCACGGTATTGGGGAAACCGATTCTCTAGTGGTTAAAATTGTTGATATTTTTGATTTTAACGGCAGCTGGATCAATGGGCTGCAGCGCTTGGTGGGGGGAAACCCTATCTTATTGATTGGCAATAAAGCTGATATTTTGCCTAAGTCACTGAAAAGAGAACGTCTGATCCAGTGGATGAAGCGTGAAGCGAAAGAGCTTGGCTTAAAACCGGTTGACGTATTTTTGGTCAGTGCGGGACGCGGCCAGGGGATCAGAGAAGTAATTGATGCGATTGAGTATTATCGCAACGATAAAGATGTCTATGTTGTCGGGTGTACAAATGTAGGGAAGTCAACCTTTATTAACCGGATTATTAAAGAAGTATCAGGTGAAGAAGATATTATTACGACATCCCAATTTCCTGGCACAACTCTTGATGCGATTGAAATCCCGCTGGACGACGGCTCAGCGCTTTATGATACACCGGGCATTATCAACCATCATCAAATGGCGCATTATGTCAATAAAAAGGATCTTAAAATACTATCTCCTAAAAAGGAGCTGAAACCTCGCACATTCCAGCTTAACGATCAGCAAACACTGTATTTCGGCGGGCTTGCAAGGTTCGATTATGTGTCCGGAGAAAGGGCTCCTTTTATTTGCTATATGCCGAATGAGCTGATGATTCATAGGACAAAACTGGAAAATGCAGACGCGCTTTATGAAAAGCATGCAGGGGAATTGCTCACACCTCCGGGAAAAGATGAAATGGATGAGTTTCCGGAATTGGTCGCCCATACGTTTACGATAAAAGACAATAAGACAGATATCGTTTTCTCAGGGTTAGGCTGGGTAACAGTGCATGACGCCGATAAAAAAGTAACTGCTTACGCGCCAAAAGGCGTTCACGTATTTGTGCGGCGCTCATTAATTTAATGAAAAGGGGAGAGGAGCATGAAAAAGCTGTACGGAGTTATCGGAAATCCGATTGGCCATTCCATGTCACCTGATATTCATAACGCATCATTGAAAGATCTCGGTCTAGACGGACATTACCATGCTTTCAAGGTTGAAGAGGATGATCTGGAAGATGCGGTAAAAGGAATAAGAGCACTTGGCGTACAAGGAATCAATGTGACTGTTCCGCATAAGGTTTCCATTATGGATTACCTGGATCATATTGATGATAGTGCAAAAGTGATCGGTGCCGTAAACACGGTCAGAAGAGAGGGAGACAAGCTTGTCGGATACAATACCGACGGGGAAGGCTTTGTCAAGTCATTAATGAAGGTATTGGACAAGCCCATCTCTGAACTGTCATTCTTAATGATCGGCGCGGGCGGAGCGGCAAGAGCCATTTTCACAGCAATTGCCCGCAATGTTCCGAAAAAGTTTGACATTTGCAACCGGACGTTGGAAAAAGCAAAGCAGCTTACAGAATCCACTCCCTCATTTCAAAATAAAGAAGTGTTAAGCATAAAAGAAGCAGAAGAGCGGCTTGAGCAGTATGATGTGATTATCCATACAACGTCTGTGGGCATGTATCCAAACGTGAACGATGTGCCGATTTCATTACAGCGTGCCGCAAGCAGTGCCGTCGTATGCGATATCGTGTATAATCCAATTCAGACGGCTCTTTTAAAAGAAGCAAACCAAAAAGGCCTGAAAACACTAGATGGAGTGGGCATGTTTGTAGAACAGGCAGCATTGTCTTTCCAATTGTGGACTGGACAAGAGCCTGATATTGAAAAAATGAGATCAATTGTTATAGGAAAATTAGGAGGAACAGAATGTTAACAGGTAAACAAAAACGTTTTTTACGTTCAAAAGCGCATCATTTAACGCCGATTTTTCAAGTAGGCAAAGGCGGAGTAAACGACAACATGATTAAACAAATTGCTGAGGCGCTTGAAGCGAGAGAGCTGATTAAAGTCAGCGTTCTTCAGAATTGTGAAGAGGATAAAAACGATGTTGCGGAAGCTCTTGTAAAAGGAAGCCGCTCTCAATTGGTGCAGACAATCGGCAATACGATTGTGTTATATAAGGAATCAAAGGAAAATAAACAAATCGAGCTTCCTTAAAGGTGGTTGAAATGAAGAAAATCGGTATTTTCGGAGGCACGTTTGACCCTCCGCATAACGGCCACCTCTTAATGGCGAATGAGGTGCTGTTTCAGGCGGGGCTTGATGAAATTTGGTTTATGCCCAATCAAATTCCGCCGCATAAACAGAAAGAAAACTATACCGACAGCTTTCATCGCGTGGAAATGCTGAAGCTTGCGATTCAGTCTAATCCGTCCTTTAAGCTGGAGCTGGCTGAAATGGAAAGAGAAGGGCCTTCCTATACGTTTGATACTGTTTCTTTACTGAAGCAGCGTTATCCGAATGATCAGCTGTTCTTTATTATCGGTGCTGATATGATTGAATATTTGCCGAAATGGTATAAGCTGGATGAGTTGCTGAACCTCATTCAATTTATTGGAGTAAAGCGCCCCGGTTTTCATGTTGAAACCCCTTATCCGCTTCTCTTTGCAGACGTTCCGGAATTTGAGGTATCATCAACTATGATAAGGGAACGGTTTAAAAGCAAGAAACCCACTGACTACTTAATCCCTGATAAAGTGAAGAAGTATGTAGAGGAGAATGGTTTATATGAATCGTGAGGAGGCACTTGCCTGCGTTAAGCAGCAATTGACCGAACACCGATATATCCACACGATTGGTGTGATGAACACGGCGATCGAACTTGCGGAGCGTTTTGGAGCCAACCCTAAAAAAGCGGAAACAGCGGCTATCTTTCATGATTATGCCAAATTCCGCCCGAAAGAAGAAATGAAACAAATTATTGCGCGAGAAAAAATGCCTTCGCATTTATTGGATCATAATCCGGAGCTGTGGCACGCTCCGGTCGGCGCTTATTTGGTCCAAAGAGAAGCGGGGATTCAAGATGAAGACATTCTTGACGCCATCAGGTATCATACCTCTGGACGGCCTGGCATGACACTTTTAGAAAAAGTGATTTACGTTGCCGATTACATTGAACCAAACCGGGCATTTCCCGGTGTCGATGAGGTGCGTAAACTTGCCGAGACAGATTTGAATCAAGCGCTGATTCAATCCATTAAAAATACAATGATGTTTCTTATGAAAAAAAATCAACCGGTTTTTCCAGACACATTTTCAACGTATAACTGGCTTGTGTCCGGCAACTGAACAGGAGGAATTTGTGAATGAACCAAAAGTCCATTTTAAAGATCGCAGCTGCGGCTTGCGATGATAAACGGGCAGAGGATATTTTAGCACTGGATATGGAAGGCATATCTCTGGTTGCTGATTATTTTCTGATCTGCCACGGGAATTCAGATAAACAGGTGCAGGCGATTGCCCGTGAAATCAAGGATCAGGCTGAAGAAAACGGCATTCAAATCAAAAAGATGGAAGGCTTCGATGAAGCAAGATGGGTACTCGTTGACCTTGGCGATGTGATTGTGCATGTCTTCCACAAGGATGAAAGAAGCTACTACAATCTGGAAAAACTGTGGGGAGACGCTCCGCTCGCAGATCTTGAGCTTGGAATGAACCAATGATTTACCAAGGCTTTGCAAGCGTGTATGACGAGTTAATGTCGCACGCACCTTACGATCAATGGACAAAGTGGATTGAAGCAGCTCTCCCGGAAAAAGGCCGTATCCTCGATCTGGCATGCGGCACAGGGGAAATCTCAGTCCGGCTTGCCAAAAAAGGCTTCGAGGTCACAGGGATCGACCTTAGTGAGGAAATGCTTGCTTACGCCCAGCAAAAGGTCTCCAGTAACCAGCCGATTCTTTTTCTTCAGCAGGATATGAGAGACATTACCGGCTTTGACGGCCAGTTTGACGCTGTTGTGATATGCTGTGACTCTTTAAATTATTTAAAAACGAAAAATGATGTGATCGAAACCTTCAAAAGTGTATTTCGGGTGTTGAAACCTGAAGGCATTTTGCTATTTGATGTTCATTCATCTTATAAAGTCGGTGAAGTCTTTCCGGATAGCACATTTGCTGACCAGGATGAAGATATCAGCTATATTTGGCAGAGCTTTGCCGGAAGTGAAGAGCTTTCTGTCATTCATGATATGTCGTTTTTTGTGCGGAACGGAGAAGCGTATGACCGTTTTGATGAGACGCACGAGCAAAGAACGTTCCCGGTGGATGAATATGAAGAAATGCTGAGGAACTGCGGCTTTCAGCTGCACGGCGTGACAGCTGATTTTACAGATTCAGAACCAACAACACAATCAGAACGCCTATTTTTCAAGGCGCAGAAATCAAAAACCATCGTTTCCTAAGACGATGGTTTTTTAAAATGCTTTTTTATGCTTTTGCAGTGCAGACAAAAGTATGACATACTCGTCTACACATGAAACTGCTTCTTCACTGCGGAAATATCCTCCTCGTACTTCATATGAGTATTTTGGAATACCCGGTGAAACATATCCTGCACACCGCTTTCCAGCGCTTTAATGCCTTCTCCTGTCACACCGCCTTTAACACAAACCTTTTCCTGTAACGCGGGCAGGGTATACAATTCGGTTTCTAACAGTTTTCCCATTCCGACAAGCATTTCCTTACACATCAGAATAGCATCCTGTTTGGACACTGACGTTTCCGAAACGGCCGCATCTATAAACCGCTGAATCAGATAGCTCATAAAAGCGGGGCCGCAGCTTACGATATCTGATGCCACCCTCGTGATGTCACTTTCAATTTGCAGCGGATGAGAGATATGCTTCATGAGCTCATTGATTTTCGTTTTTGCAAATTCTCCGCAGCTTGTGCCGAAAGTGACGAGAGAAACGCCTGCCAGCGCTCTGTTTGTAATACTGGGAATTACTCGCGCTACTTGACACGGTACATATTGCTCGAGTTGTTGAGTTTGAACCGGGCTTGTAATTGAAATGAGAATATGGTCCTTTCTTAAATAAGGCGCCGCTCTTGCTAGTAAAGGATATATATCAAGCGGCTTAACACAAATAAAAATCATCTCGTTTTCAGAAACAAGATTTTCCAGGCTTTCTGTTACGTTTATGCTGTTGTAGCGGTTTTTTATGTGTAACGCTTTTTCAATTGTGCGGTTTGTGATTGTTATGTTTGAGGGATCGGCTGCTTTTGATTCAATAAATGACTCTATAAGGATCGTACCCATATTTCCTGTGCCGATAAAACCAATCTTCAATGATTTCCCCTCCTTTGAGCTATTATCCTCTAAACCATATGTGTGATGAAAATAAATTATGACGAAAGCGGGGAACATGCACGATGAATTGGTTGTATCAGCATAAAAAAGCAATCATTTTAGCGGCTTCTGCGGCTGCTTTCATAGCGGTTATTTTCGTTTTGGCCAGCGGAGAAAACAAAGAGCCGGTGAAGCAGGCTGTATCAACTGAGACAGAAAATACGGAGGTAAAGCAGGAGGCGGTAAAAGACGAGAACGATACCATTGTGATTGATATAAAGGGTGCTGTTCAGCATCCTGGCGTGTATGAAATGCGAACAGGGGACAGAGTATCTCAGGCGATTGAGAAAGCGGGCGGGACCGGTGAACAAGCAGATGAAATGCAAGTGAATTTGGCGGAGCTGCTGCAGGACGGGACAGTGGTGTACATCCCGAAAAAGGGAGAAGAGACAACGATGCAGCAAGGATCCCGAGGCGCTGTGAAAAGCGATGGAGGGAAGGAAGCACCGGTAAATATCAATACAGCAACCTTAGAGGAATTACAAGGCATCTCTGGGGTGGGGCCATCAAAGGCTGAAGCTATTATTGCATACCGAGAAGAAAACGGGCGGTTCCAGACAATTGAAGAGATCACTAAGGTTTCAGGAATCGGTGAGAAGTCGCTTGAGAAAATAAAGTCTTCCATTACAGTAAAGTGATTTGACGGTCATGCATAATGATAGGTAAACTAAAGGTCAGGCAACACAACATTTGGAGGGAACAACGTGGAACGAATTTCATGGAATCAATACTTTATGGCTCAAAGCCATTTACTGGCGCTGCGCAGCACCTGCCCGAGATTGTCTGTCGGCGCAACTATAGTTAGAGATAAACGCATGATTGCAGGGGGCTATAACGGGTCAATCGCGGGCGGCGTGCACTGCGCAGACGAAGGCTGCCTCATGATAGATGACCATTGCGCAAGAACGATTCACGCTGAAATGAATGCAATTCTTCAATGCTCTAAGTTCGGGGTGCCGACTGATGGAGCGGAGATTTATGTGACGCATTATCCGTGCATTCAATGCTGTAAATCTATCATTCAAGCGGGTATCAAAACGGTTTATTATGCTGAGGATTACAAAACGAATCCGTACGCACAGGAATTATTTGAACAGGCGGATGTAACTGTTGAACAGGTTGAACTCGATGAAATGATCGTTGATCTGAAAAACAGGGAAAAGCTTTCATTTGTAGCGGGTCTTTTAGAGAAACTGGCGGATGCGGGTCTTGCAGAGGAAGATTTGAAAAAGATACATGAACAGGCGAATACACTCTTCACGAGCTACGTGTGATGAATGCGTAATTCGCGTTTGTTATTGCCTTTGGCGGCAGCTTCAGCAACGGCTGGAATTACTGCCGCCGCTTATTTCTCCGCTGTTTTTCTTTTCTTCCTCTTTCTCCTCATCATTTTAATCAAAACGAGACACGCTGTTCTCATTTTGGTTTGTTTCTTCTCTTTTATATTGTTTTTTTCACTGTATGCAGTCGCAGATTCCAAGAATGTCTCTGTATATCAGCGGGGCACCTATCAAGCCAAGGCAGTAATTGACAGCATTCCAAAAATTGACGGCGACCGTATGTCTATGGTAGTTAAGACGCCTGATGGCGAAAAATGGGCCGCTTCGTACCGCATTCAGTCTGCTGAAGAAAAAGATCAGCTGTCATATCTAGAGCCAGGAATGGCATGTGAATGGACTGGTGCCTTGGAAGAACCTAAACACGCAACCGTGCCGGGCGCATTTGATTATAACGAATATCTTTACCGGCAGCATATTCACTGGAACTATTCTGTTACATCTATTCAAAAGTGCAGCGAACCTGTAAATGTCAGTTATAAACTGCTCAGTTTAAGAAAAGACATCGTGTCATTCACAAACAGCCTGCTGCCTCCTGATTCGGCAGGAATCGTACAAGCTCTTATAATAGGAGACAGATTTTACGTGGAAGCCGAGGTGCTTAACGCGTATCAAAAGCTTGGTGTCGTCCATCTCTTGGCGATTTCAGGACTCCACGTCGGCATTTTGACAGCCGGCTTGTTTTATATCATGATCCGTATTGGAATAACAAGAGAAAAGGCGTCAATCCTGTTGCTGTTATTTCTGCCGCTCTATGTGATGTTGACAGGCGCTGCTCCTTCAGTGCTGCGCGCCGCTCTGATGTCGGGTATTTACTTAGCTGGAAGTCTCGTTAAATGGCGTGTACATGCTGCGGGGGCAATCTGCACTTCATACATCGTCCTCTTGCTCTTCAATCCTTACCATCTCTTTGAAGCAGGTTTTCAGCTGTCATTCGCCGTGAGTTTTTCTTTAATTCTTTCTTCTTCTATTTTTCAGCATGTTAAAACCTCTTTAGGTCAGCTGACAATGGTATCACTGATCGCTCAGCTGGGTTCACTCCCCATTCTCCTGCATCATTTCCAGCAGTTTTCTATGATCAGCGTCCTGATGAACATGGTGCTTGTTCCTATTTATACATTCTGTGTTTTGCCGGGGACTATAGCAGGTGTTTTTTTATTAATCCTTTCTGCTTCGGCTGGCCGATGGTTCTTCAGCTGGTTTGATTTCTTGATGAGCTGGACCAACAGGCTGATCACAAGAATCGCAGATATTGATGTATTCACAATTATCATTGCACGTCCCGCACCTATTCTGCTCTTTTTATTCACGGTCACAATCATTCTAATGTTTATGGCGATTGAAAAACGCTCTTTTTCTCAGATGATGGTAACTGGCGGCATTTGCTGCGCGATGTTCTGTCTTCTCTTTATATATCCTCGTCTTAGTTCTGAAGGAGAGGTCGATATGATTGATATTGGGCAGGGTGACAGCATGTATGTAGGTGCTCCGCATCAGCGGGGTCATGTTTTAATTGATACTGGCGGCACTTTGTCTTATTCGTCAGAGCCTTGGCGGGAAAAACAGCATCCGTTTTCACTCGGGGAAAAGGTGCTGATTCCGTTTTTAACCGTTAAGGGGGTCAAACAGCTTGATGCGTTAATTCTCACGCACGCTGACCAAGATCATATTGGAGAGGCGGAGACTCTGCTGAAGCATCATAAAGTGAAGCGCCTCGTGATTCCGAAAGGGTTCGTTTCTGAACCTAAGGATGAGAAAGTGCTACAGGCAGCCAGAGGGGAGGGAGTGCCAATTGAAGAGGTGAAGCGAGGTGATGTATTGCAAATAAAGGATTTACAGTTCTATGTACTGTCACCGGACGGACCTGATCCGGCAAGCAAAAATAATTCTTCTCTCGTTCTGTGGATGAAAACAGGCGGTATGAGCTGGATATTGACAGGTGATCTGGAGAAAGAAGGGGAACAGGAAGTTATGAGCGTGTTTCCGAATCTAAAAGCAGACGTGTTAAAGGTGGGGCACCATGGAAGCAAAGGCTCTACCGGTGAAGATTTCATCAAACAGATTCAGCCGGAAACGGCCATTATCTCAGCAGGGGAAAACAATCGGTACCATCATCCCCATCAAGAAGTTCTGCAAATATTACAGAGACATTCCATCCGCGTGCTGCGCACCGACCAAAGCGGAACGATCCAATATAGATATAAAAACAGAGTTGGAACCTTTTCTGTCTATCCCCCATATGATACATCAGAATAACAGAGACGAACTAAAAAAAGACTGCCGAGAAATCAGCAGCCCGGGCAGTCGCTGTTATGAACCAACCAGGTGAATAACCGTTGCCATGACAAACAAGAAGGCGAAAAATCCGAAGGACACAACAAAACCAACAGCTGAATCTACAGCATCATTTCGTTTGCTTTGAACGTTTTTTTCAAAATCATTCAATTTAATCCCTCCTGACTGATTTAAGTATAATGGAATTGTTTTGAAAAATCTAGAAGCTAAGGTAACGTTTTCTGTTCTGGTGATTATCGCCTTTTTACAAGCTGTCCCGGGGGCTTGCGATCAGGCGTTTAATATAAATGGGGAAGCAGCAGTCAGGCTTCCTCTTTACTATTTTGCAAACTCAATTTAGGATAGAAGGGGATGATGAAAGAGAGGAAGTCGTACAACAATGGTATTTGATGTGTGGAAAAGCCTGAGAAAAGGAGATGTCCATCCGGTTTATTGTTTATACGGAAAAGAGACGTATCTGCTGCAGGAAACCGTCAGCAGGATCAGACAGGCGGTCATTGATCAGGAAACAAAGGATTTCAATCTATCTGTTTTTGATCTGGAAGAGGAACCGCTGGATCAAGCAATTGCAGATGCTGAAACGTTTCCGTTTATGGGGGAACGGCGTCTTGTTATTGTGAAAAATCCATATTTTTTAACAGGTGAAAAGAAAAAAGAAAAAATTGAGCATAACGTCAGCGCGCTTGAATCATATTTACAATCGCCTGCGCCTTATACGGTCTTTGTCCTGCTTGCCCCGTATGAAAAGCTGGATGAACGGAAAAAACTGACGAAAGCATTAAAGAAGCACGCGTTTATGATGGAGGCGAAGGAATTAAACGCAAAAGAGACGACAGATTTTACTGTCAACCTTGCAAAAACCGAACAGAAAACAATCGGCACTGAAGCGGCGGAGCATTTGGTTCTGCTTGTGAATGGACATCTGTCATCGATTTTTCAGGAGATTCAGAAGCTCTGCACGTTTATTGGAGATCGTGAAGAAATTACGCTGGATGATGTGAAAATGCTTGTAGCGAGAAGCCTTGAACAAAATATATTTGAGCTGATCAATAAAATCGTCAACCGGAAACGAACAGAAAGCCTGCAAATTTTTTATGATTTGCTCAAACAAAATGAAGAACCGATCAAAATCATGGCGCTTATTTCGAATCAGTTTCGGCTGATTCTCCAAACAAAGTATTTCGCGGAACAAGGCTACGGACAAAAGCAAATCGCCTCTAATTTAAAAGTCCATCCATTCCGGGTAAAGCTGGCGATGGATCAAGCAAGGCTTTTTTCAGAGACCGAGCTCCGGTTCATTATTGAACAGCTTGCCGTCATGGACTACGAGATGAAAACAGGGAAAAAGGACAAGCAGCTCCTGCTCGAACTGTTTCTTTTACAGCTGTTAAAAAGAAATGAAAAAAACGATCCCCATTATTGAGGATCGTTTTTATATTATGCAGAAAGTCCGTTCACTTTTTTCGCTAGTCTTGATTTGTAACGAGCTGCGGTATTTTTGTGTACAAGACCTGTTTTCACTGCTTTATCAATACGTTTAGCTGCTTCAGTAAGAGCAGTTTTCGCTTTGTCAGCTTCGTTGTTAGCAACAGAAGCTTCAACTTGTTTGATTGCAGTACGCATAGCAGATTTGATTGTCGCGTTATGAACGCGGCGTTCGTTGTTTGTTTTTGTACGTTTAATCGCTGATTTAATGTTTGGCATGTGTTTCACCTCCTAAGATACAACCTGTAGCACAGTGTCTTAAGGTTAAATCTTCTTCACAATAGAACAAATTGTATTCTATCAAACACACCTTTAGATTGCAATATAAATGTAAAGTATTTTTCATTGAAGGATCTCTTTTTAGCATGATTCACTCAGCAAATGGCAACAATATAGGTACTGAATGTGAAGGAGGCCCCTGTATGAAAAAGAGTGAACTTGATGTTAATCAGTATTTGATACGTACCGATTTAGCAGTTGAAACGAAGGAAGCGATGGCCAATCAGCAGGCTGTGCCGGCAAAAGAAATTAAAGGTTTTATTGAAAAAGAACGCGATCGCGGCGGCATTAAAATCCGCACTGTTGATATTACCAAGGAAGGCGCGGAGCTCTCAGGAAAAAAAGAAGGTCGCTATTTAACGCTTGAGGCGCAAGGAATCAGAGAGAATGATTCGGAAATGCAGGAAAAGGTCTCTGCTGTCTTCGCGGAGGAATTTTCGGCTTTCCTTGAAAGCCTTCATATCTCAAAAGATGCGAGCTGTTTGATCGTCGGGCTCGGCAACTGGAACGTGACCCCTGACGCGCTGGGTCCGATGGCTGTAGAAAATCTATTGGTAACAAGGCACTTGTTTAAGCTTCAGCCGGAAAACGTGCAGGATGGCTACAGACCTGTCAGCGCCTTTGCGCCTGGTGTTATGGGGATTACGGGAATCGAAACAAGCGACATTATTAAAGGTGTGATTGAGCAATCGAAGCCTGATTTTGTCATTGCCATTGATGCATTGGCGGCACGGGCGGTGGAAAGGGTTAACACAACCATTCAAATATCGGACACAGGCATTCACCCGGGATCTGGTGTTGGGAATAAACGAAAAGATTTAAGCAAAGACACGCTTGGCGTACCGGTGATTGCAATCGGAGTGCCGACAGTCGTTGACGCGGTGACGATTGCCAGCGACACGGTGGACTACATATTAAAACACTTTGGAAGAGAAATGAAAGATGACAGGCCGTCAAGATCTCTTGTTCCGGCAGGGATGACGTTTGGGAAAAAGAAAGTGCTCACTGAAGAAGATCTTCCCGATCAAAAGCAGCGTCAATCATTTCTCGGAATTGTTGGTACCCTTGGAGAGGATGAAAAACGGCAGCTCATTCACGAAGTGCTTTCGCCTTTAGGGCACAACTTAATGGTTACGCCGAAGGAAGTTGATTCATTCATCGACGATATGGCAAATGTGCTGGCGAACGGATTAAACACCGCGCTTCATGAAAAAGTGTCACAAGAAAACAAAGGCTCCTACAATCACTAAACTGTTCTACTTCCTCTAGCTTGTTCATAGAGTTATTACTAGACAAGCGCTGGAGGGATTCAATGAGAAATAAACGCAGAAACAGACAAATTGTTGTTGCGGTAAATGGCGGGAAAGCGGTAAAAGCCATCTTTCTATTTATCGTAAGCCTTATCGTGATTTTTGTTCTATCCGGTGTGCTGACGTCTCTCCGGCCTGAACTCAGGCCGTCGTCTGACTCTTTTTACGGGATTACTGAAGAAATGCCGGGTGACGTGTTTGCACACTTGCTGCGGATGGAGAACCATTATTTCGCTTCAGACCTTTCTCAAACCGACAGCTCATTTCATCTTTCGCGTCTTTCTTTAAAGCTGGCGACAAGCATCAACCTCGAAGATCCGCGGAGCTTTCTCGGCCGGGAGCTGCCGGGGTTTGCACAATTTGATACCGAGATTCTGTTAGCTGGACAAGGCACGGATTATACGAATATGCCGGCGGAATCGCCGCCGCCGTCTAAGGTGATGGAGGAAGAAAGAGAAGCGAACTTGGCAGAGATTGAAAAACAGCAAACACAATCAGATCGTGCGAAAAAACATCCGCCGAAACAAACAACCGGTGATAAAAAGGTCGTTTTTATCTATCACACGCACAACACGGAATCATATCTCCCTCTATTAAAAGGCGAGACTGATCCTGATATGGCGCGCCATTCTAAAGCCAACGTCACGCTCGTAGGAGCTATGTTCGGAAAGGCGCTTGAATCCCAAGGCATTGGAGCCACAGTGAATAAAACCGATATACAGGCAAAACTGAACAAAAAAGGCTTAAACTATGCCAGATCGTATGATGAATCAAGGCCGGTCGTCAAAGAGGCTCTCGGGTCAAACAAAAATCTGCAATATATCATTGATATCCATAGAGATTCACGGCGAAAGAAAGATACGACGGCAACGATTAAAGGGAAAAGTTATGCCCGGGTGGCCTTTGTCGTCGGCAAAAAAAGCAAAAATTTCGAAGAAAACTATAAAATTGCAAGCGAGCTCCATAAGCTGATGGAGAAAAAATACCCTGGACTCAGCACAGGCGTCTTTTCGAAAGGCTCGCCAGGCGATAATGGTGTATATAATCAGGATTTAACCGACAGAGCGCTTTTGCTCGAATTCGGCGGAGTAGATAATAATCTCGAGGAGCTGCAGCGTGCGGCTGATGCCGCCGCAGACGTATTCAGCGAAATGTACTGGGATGCTGAAAAGGTCAACGCGGAGAGCGGCGAGACGAAAAAACAATAAGAAATAGGTGGTTTGATTTGATTGCTTACTTTGGCAAATGCTTGCTGCTTGTCACGATCATGTTTTTAGGCGTGCTGTTCGGCATGCAGCAGGCGAATAACGGAATGCTGAGTATGAAAGGCTATCAAGACCCTTCACTTAAGGGCGCGTTTACGCTCACCGACGGAAAAAATAATGAAAAAGAAGCTTCAATCTTAGGAGAAACAGTCACGGCGAAAGATTTAGAAGAAAAACAAAAAGAGCTGGAACAGGTGGAAACGTTCAATATGTTCTCTAAAGCCGGAAAAGCGCTTTCGAACACCGTAACCAACACTGCTCAGTCGATGTATGAATGGATACGTGATATGAACCAATAGGTGTGTGAAAGAGAAAAGCAGCCCAAGATTAACAGGGAACTTTTCTCTTTCTTGTTTTACATTGAATCTTAACAATCCTATTGATATAATCTAAGCTAGTGTATTTTGCGTTTAATAGTAGGAGTGATAGATTGTGACAGATAAAGAAAAGCGTTTAGAGAGGCAGTCGAGAATACGGAATTTCTCTATCATTGCCCATATTGACCACGGAAAATCGACCTTAGCGGATCGTATTTTAGAAAAAACGTCGGCAATCACTCAACGAGAAATGAAAGAACAATTGCTCGATTCTATGGATCTTGAACGTGAACGGGGCATAACCATTAAGTTAAACTCTGTTCAGCTTAAATACAAAGCAAAAGACGGAGAAGAATATATTTTCCATCTGATTGATACGCCGGGACACGTCGATTTCACATACGAAGTATCCCGAAGTCTTGCTGCCTGCGAAGGAGCGATTCTTGTGGTGGATGCGGCGCAGGGAATTGAAGCGCAGACGCTTGCCAACGTTTACTTAGCGCTTGACAATGACCTTGAAATTCTGCCGGTCATTAACAAAATCGATCTCCCGAGCGCAGAGCCTGAACGTGTGCGCCAAGAGGTAGAGGACGTTATCGGTCTTGACGCATCAGAAGCCGTGCTTGCTTCAGCAAAAGCCGGTATCGGGATTGAGGAGATTTTAGAACAGATCGTAGAAAAGGTGCCGGCACCGACTGGAGATCCGGAGGCGCCGCTTAAAGCGCTGATCTTCGACTCGCTTTATGACGCTTATCGCGGTGTCGTGGCTTATATCAGAGTCGTTGAAGGAACGGTAAAGCCGGGGCAAAAAATCAAAATGATGGCAACCGGCAAAGAATTTGAAGTGACAGAAGTCGGTGTATTTACGCCAAAAGCTACTCCGACAGATGAACTGACGGTCGGAGATGTAGGCTTTTTAACTGCTGCGATCAAAAATGTCGGTGACACACGCGTCGGTGACACGATAACGAGCGCTGCCAATCCTGCAGACGAAGCGCTGCCGGGATACCGCAAGCTCAACCCGATGGTGTACTGCGGCCTTTATCCGATTGATACGGCCAAATACAATGATTTAAGGGAAGCCCTTGAAAAGCTTGAGCTGAATGATTCCTCCCTTCAGTATGAAGCGGAAACGTCACAGGCGCTTGGATTCGGATTCCGCTGCGGATTTTTAGGCATGCTTCACATGGAAATCATTCAGGAACGGATAGAGCGTGAGTTCAAAATCGACTTGATTACAACAGCGCCGAGTGTTATATACGATGTATATATGACAGACGGCGAAAAGGTTGTTGTTGACAACCCGTCCAACATGCCTGATCCTCAAAAGATCGAAAGGATCGAGGAACCGTATGTTAAAGCGACAATGATGGTGCCTAATGATTTTGTCGGCGCTGTTATGGAACTTTGCCAAGGAAAACGGGGCAATTTTATTGATATGCAATATTTAGACGCAAACCGTGTCAGCATTGTCTATGATATGCCTTTAGCGGAAATCGTCTATGAGTTTTTTGACCAGCTTAAATCAAGCACAAAAGGCTACGCGTCCTTTGACTATGAGCTGATCGGCTACAAACCGTCTCAGCTCGTCAAAATGGACATTATGCTGAACGGAGAAAAAATCGACGCCCTTTCCTTTATCGTGCACCGGGATTACGCGTATGAACGAGGAAAAGTGATCGTTGAGAAGCTGAAAGAGCTCATTCCGCGTCAGCACTTTGAAGTACCGATTCAAGCGGCGATCGGCCAGAAAATCGTAGCGCGTTCTACGATTAAAGCGATGCGTAAAAACGTATTGGCTAAGTGTTATGGCGGAGACATCTCGCGAAAACGGAAGCTTCTTGAAAAACAAAAAGAAGGAAAACGCCGAATGAAGCAGGTCGGCTCAGTTGAAGTGCCGCAAGAAGCATTTATGGCGGTCCTGAAAATGGACGACAGCCCGAAAAAATAAATAGAAGCCGCCGCAGTCTTGTACTGCGGCTTCTTTCTGTAAAGAAGGTGAATTCATTGAAATCAGCCTATATCCATATCCCATTCTGTGAGCACATTTGCCACTACTGCGATTTCAATAAGTATTTTATTCAAAGCCAGCCTGTAGACGAGTATTTAAACGCGCTCGAACAGGAAATGATAAATACAATTGCAAAAACAGGGCAGCCTGACCTCAAAACCATCTTTATCGGAGGAGGCACGCCGACCTCTCTGTCTGAGGAACAGCTCAAAAAGCTGATGGACATCATCATCCGAGTGCTGAAGCCCTCAAGCGCATTATCGGAATTTGCGGTTGAAGCGAATCCGGACGACCTGTCCGCAGCGAAATTAAAAATATTAAAAGAAGCAGGCGTGAATCGCCTCAGCTTCGGTGTCCAAACGTTCGAAGACGACTTGTTAGAAAAAATCGGCCGAGTGCACAAACAAAAAGATGTATTTGCCTCTTTTGAAAGGGCGCGGGAAATCGGTTTTGACAATATCAGTCTTGATTTAATGTTCGGACTCCCGGGACAAGCCCTCAAGCATCTGGATCATTCCTTAGACACTGCTTTATCTCTGGATGCTGAGCATTATTCGGTGTACTCTCTCATTGTAGAACCGAAAACGGTATTTTATAATCTCATGCAAAAAGGGCGGCTTCATCTTCCGCCGCAGGAGCAGGAAGCCGAAATGTATGAAATGGTGATGGGCCGGATGGAAGCTCACGGCATTCATCAGTATGAAATCAGCAACTTTGCCAAGCAAGGCATGGAATCAAAGCACAATCTGACGTATTGGAGCAACGAGGAATATTTTGGATTTGGAGCCGGGGCCCACGGATATATCGGCGGCACACGCAATGTAAACGTCGGACCTGTCAAACATTACATTGACCTGATAGCTGAAAAAGGCTTTCCATACAGAGATACTCATGTAGTGACAACAGAAGAGCAAATTGAAGAAGAAATGTTTTTGGGCTTGAGAAAAACAGCCGGAGTCAGCAAAAAACGATTTGCAGAAAAATACGGCCGTTCCCTTGATGAACTGTTCCCAAGCGTATTAACAGACCTCGTAGAAAAAGGGCTGATTCATCATTCGGAGTCTGCCGTTTACTTGACTCATCAGGGGAAATTATTAGGTAATGAAGTTTTTGGCGCTTTTTTGGGTGAGTTATAATTGACATTTTTCTTGTGGTTTGATACTTTTGTTATAGAATTAGCACTCACTTATTGAGAGTGCTAACAGAGGTGATGATGATGTTAACAAATCGTCAGCTGCTGATCCTTCAAGTCATTATAAATGATTTTATTAAATCGGCGCAGCCGGTAGGGTCAAGAACTCTTTCGAAAAAAGATGAAATCACATTTAGCTCTGCAACAATAAGAAACGAGATGGCTGACTTGGAAGAATTGGGCTTCATAGAAAAAACCCATTCATCCTCAGGACGTGTTCCGTCAGAAAAAGGGTACCGGTACTATGTTGACCATTTGCTGTCACCCGTCAAATTGACAAAAAGCGACATGGACCAAATCCACTCGATCTTTAAAGAGAAAATTTTCGAGCTGGAAAAGACAGTTCAAAAATCAGCGCAAATTTTGTCCGATTTAACGAATTATACATCCATCGTGCTCGGGCCGAAGCTGAGTGAGAATTACCTTAAACAGATTCAAATCATACCGATTCAGCCTGATAAGGCGGTAGCAATTCTTGTTACCAATACAGGGCACGTGGAAAACAAAACGATTAATTTTCCAGCCAAAATGGATCTGTCTGATATTGAAAAACTGGTGAATATACTGAACAGCCGTTTAAGCGGCGTTCCAATGGATGAACTGAATGAGCACATATTTAAGGAAGTCGTCATGTATTTAAGACAGCACATTAAGAACTATGACAATATACTTGACGCGCTTCGTTCAACATTTCATTCTACGAGCCACGTTGAAAAATTGTTTTTTGGCGGAAAAATCAATATGCTGAACCAGCCGGAGTTCCATGATATCACCAGAGTGCGATCGTTGCTCACATTAATCGAAAAAGAACAGGATGTTTTAAAGCTGGTTCAATCCCCGCACACGGGAATTTCGATTAAAATCGGGAAAGAAAACGACTATGAAGAGATGGAAAACTGCAGTCTGATTACGGCTTCTTATTCTGTTGATCAGAAGCAGATCGGCTCAATTGCGATCATCGGCCCGACCCGCATGAATTATTCCAGGGTTGTCAGTCTGCTTCAGCATGTGACTTCGGACTTGTCAAAAGCATTGACAAGTTTGTATGATGAATAAGGGAATTTTGGCAAATTTTATCGAAGGGCAGCACCCGCCCTTCTTCTTACACTTTGAGGGAGGTGAACACAATGTCAGAAGAAAAACAAACCATTGAACAAAACGAAATAGAAGAGCAAGAAGTCATTGAGGAACAAGCTGCTGCTGAAGAACAGCAGAAAGAAACAAATGAAAGCGAACTTCTTCAAGATCAAATGAACGAATTGCAAGGTTTGCTTGAGGAAAAAGAAAATAAACTTTTGCGTGTTCAAGCAGACTTTGAAAATTATAAACGACGCAGCCGTTTAGAAATGGAAGCGTCCCAAAAATACCGTTCTCAAAATATCGTCGCTGATTTGCTGCCGGCTCTTGACAGCTTTGAAAGAGCGCTGCAGGTTGAAGCCGACAATGAACAGACGAAAAGTTTGCTTCAGGGAATGGAAATGGTCCACCGTCAGCTCGTAGAAGCCTTGAAAAAAGAAGGCGTGGAAGCCATCGAAGCTGTAGGGCAGGAATTTGATCCTAATCTGCACCAAGCCGTTATGCAGGCTGAAGATGAAAATTACGGCTCCAACATTGTTGTTGAAGAAATGCAAAAAGGTTATAAGCTGAAGGATCGCGTCATTCGCCCTTCCATGGTCAAAGTGAATCAATAATTACATAGCAGGAGGTTATTCAAGTGAGTAAAGTTATCGGAATCGACTTAGGAACAACAAACTCATGTGTGGCAGTGCTTGAAGGCGGCGAGCCTAAAGTTATTGCTAACGCTGAAGGAAACCGCACAACGCCATCAGTTGTTGCATTCAAAAACGGTGAACGCCAAGTAGGGGAAGTGGCTAAACGCCAATCTATCACAAACCCTAATACAATCATGTCTGTTAAACGCCATATGGGTACTGATTATAAAGTTGAAATTGAAGGAAAAGATTACACTCCTCAAGAAGTGTCTGCTATCATCCTTCAACACCTTAAGTCATACGCTGAAAGCTATCTTGGCGAAACAGTATCAAAAGCAGTGATCACAGTTCCTGCATACTTTAACGATGCTGAGCGTCAAGCGACAAAAGACGCTGGTAAAATTGCAGGTCTTGAAGTAGAACGTATCATCAATGAGCCGACTGCAGCAGCGCTTGCATACGGACTTGATAAAACAGATGAAGATCAAACGATCCTGGTATACGACCTTGGCGGCGGTACTTTCGACGTTTCAATCCTTGAGCTTGGCGACGGTGTGTTCGAAGTTCGTTCAACTGCCGGTGACAACCGTCTGGGCGGTGACGATTTTGACCAAGTCATCATCGATCATCTTGTGTCTGAATTCAAAAAAGAAAACGGCATTGATTTGTCTAAAGACAAAATGGCGCTTCAGCGTTTGAAAGACGCAGCTGAAAAAGCGAAAAAAGATCTTTCCGGCGTATCTTCTACGCAAATTTCTTTACCGTTTATCACAGCTGGAGAAGCAGGACCGCTTCACCTTGAACTGACATTAACCCGCGCTAAATTCGAAGAGCTTTCTTCCCATTTAGTAGAGCGTACAATGGGCCCTGTCCGTCAAGCGCTTCAAGATGCAGGACTTTCTGCAAGCGAAATCGACAAAATCATCCTTGTCGGCGGATCAACTCGTATCCCTGCCGTACAAGAAGCAATCAAAAAAGAAACTGGAAAAGAAGCGCATAAAGGCGTAAACCCAGATGAAGTTGTAGCGCTTGGTGCTGCGATTCAGGGCGGCGTTATCACTGGTGACGTAAAAGACGTAGTTCTTCTTGACGTTACACCGCTTTCTCTCGGTATCGAAACAATGGGCGGCGTGTTCACAAAACTGATCGACCGCAACACGACGATTCCGACAAGCAAATCTCAAGTGTTCTCAACTGCTGCTGATAACCAAACAGCTGTTGATATCCATGTTCTTCAAGGTGAGCGACCAATGTCTGCCGACAATAAAACACTCGGCCGCTTCCAGCTTACTGATATCCCGCCAGCACCGCGCGGCGTGCCTCAAATCGAAGTTTCTTTCGATATTGATAAAAACGGTATCGTAAACGTAAGAGCAAAAGACTTGGGCACAGGAAAAGAGCAAAACATTACAATCAAATCTTCTTCAGGTCTTTCTGATGATGAGATCGAACGCATGGTAAAAGAAGCGGAAGAAAATGCTGACTCTGATGCGAAGAAAAAAGAAGAAATCGAAGTCCGCAACGAAGCAGATCAGCTTGTTTTCCAAACTGAGAAAACATTAAAAGATCTTGAAGGCAAAGTGGATGAAGACCAAGTGAAAAAAGCCAATGATGCCAAAGAAGCTTTAAAAGCGGCGATCGAGAAAAACGAGTTTGAAGAGATCAAAGCGAAAAAAGATGAGCTTCAAACAATCGTTCAAGAGCTTTCTATGAAACTTTATGAAGAAGCTGCCAAACAACAGCAAGCTCAAGGCGATGCAAACGCTGAAGGCAAAGCGGATGACAACGTTGTTGACGCTGAATATGAAGAAGTAAACGACGACCAAAACAAAAAATAAAGTGCTTTTCCGAGTCAGTCCCGCTTCCGGGGCTGACCGAAAAGAACACATTTCATAATCTGATTCAATGATTAGAAAGTCAAAGTCAGGCATCTCTTGGCTTTGACTTTTTTTCTTGCCCGGGATAAAAGGAATTGAAAAATCATAATTCAAAATGATACAATCTAATTTATGTGATAAATTCGGGAGAGTGAAGCGAGATGAGTAAGCGTGATTACTATGAAGTGCTGGGAGTAAGTAAGAGCGCTTCTAAGGATGAAATTAAAAAAGCTTATCGGAAGCTGTCAAAAAAATATCATCCTGATATTAACAAAGAAGCCGGATCAGATGAAAAATTTAAAGAGGTAAAAGAAGCATACGAAACGCTGTCTGATGACCAAAAACGGTCTCATTACGATCAATTTGGCCATACTGATCCTAACCAAGGATTCGGCGGAGGCGGTTTTGGCGGCGGAGATTTCGGCGGTTTTGGTTTCGATGATATTTTCTCAAGTATTTTCGGCGGAGGCACAAGACGAAGAGATCCAAACGCCCCGCGCCAAGGTGCCGATTTGCAGTATACGATGACTTTGTCGTTTGAGGATGCCGTTTTTGGTAAAGAGACGTCCATCGAAATTCCGCGTGAGGAAACATGCGATACATGTAAAGGTTCAGGTGCGAAACCTGGAACAAACCCGGAAACGTGCTCGCACTGCGGAGGCTCCGGCCAATTAAACGTGGAGCAAAATACGCCGTTTGGAAAAGTCGTTAACAGACGGGTTTGCCACCACTGTGAAGGTACGGGCAAATTCATTAAAAATAAATGTGCGGATTGCGGCGGTAAAGGAAAAGTCAAAAAACGCAAAAAAATTAACGTCACAATTCCTGCCGGTGTAGATGACGGACAGCAGCTTCGTCTCTCGGGACAGGGTGAACCAGGAGTAAATGGCGGCCCTGCCGGGGATTTATTTGTCGTGTTCCACGTGCGCGCTCACGAGTTCTTCGAGCGTGACGGCGATGATATTTACTGTGAAATGCCGTTAACGTTCGCTCAGGCTGCTCTTGGAGATGAAGTGGAAGTTCCGACGCTGCATGGAAAAGTGAAATTAAAAATTCCAGCCGGTACACAAACAGGAACAAAATTCAGATTAAGAGGCAAAGGCGTTCAAAATGTCAGAGGCTATGGACAGGGTGACCAGCATATCGTCGTACGTGTCGTCACGCCGACAAACCTGACAGATAAACAAAAAGACATTATCCGCGAATTTGCCGAGGTCAGCGGAAACTTGCCTGACGAACAGGAAATGAGTTTCTTCGACAAGGTAAAACGCGCGTTTAAAGGCGATTAATTATTGGATGAGGAGTTGGTAGTTTTGAAATGGTCCGAATTAAGCATTCACACAACACATGAAGCGGTCGAACCTATCTCAAATATATTGCATGAAGCTGGTGCAAGTGGGGTTGTGATAGAGGACCCGCTTGATTTAATTAAAGAACGTGAGAATGTGTACGGGGAAATCTACCAGCTCGACCCCAATGATTATCCAGACGAGGGTGTCATTGTCAAAGCATACCTGCCGGTCAACAGCTTTCTTGGCGAAACGGTGGATGGCATTAAAGAAACGATTAATAATTTGCTTCTTTATAATATTGATTTGGGCAGAAATCATATCACGATTTCTGAAGTGAATGAAGAAGAGTGGGCGACTGCCTGGAAAAAGTATTATCACCCTGTGAAAATTTCTGAAAAGTTTACAATTGTTCCGACGTGGGAGGAATATACGCCGGTCCATACTGATGAACTGATTATTGAAATGGACCCGGGAATGGCGTTCGGCACAGGCACACACCCGACAACCGTACTCTGTATTCAGGCGCTTGAACGCTTTGTGCAAAAGGGTGATAAGGTGATTGATGTCGGTACAGGTTCCGGAATTTTAAGTATTGCGGCTGCGATGCTTGAG
This sequence comes from Bacillus sp. 11C, assembly GCF_055486375.1. NCBI lineage: Bacteria > Bacillati > Bacillota > Bacilli > Caryophanales > Bacillaceae > Bacillus > Bacillus sp. 11C. Next base: position 371,777 of record NZ_JBUPVZ010000003.1, on the reverse strand, counting down.
GCTGAATCGGTTCATGCCTATGATCTTGATCCTGTAGCTGTAGAAAGTGCACGTCTCAATCTCAAGCTGAACAAAGTGAGCGATATTGCTCAAGTGAAGCAAAACAATTTGTTAGACGGAATTGAAGGGAAACATGATGTGATTGTTGCCAACATTTTGGCTGAAGTCATTCTTCGCTTTACTTCACAAGCGTACAGCCTGTTAAAAGAAGACGGTCATTTTATTACGTCAGGTATCATCGCTCATAAAAAACAAGAAGTAAAAGAAGCACTGGAACAAGCCGGCTTTACCATTGTAGAAATCCTTTCAATGGAAGATTGGGTCAGCATAATTGCGAAAAAATAACAGTTAGTAGGTGTCACAGCGTATGCAACGATATTTTATCGAGCTCACGAAGCAGCAAATGGAGGAAGCGCCGGCTTTTTCGATAACCGGCGAAGATGTTCATCATATTGTGAACGTGATGAGAATGAATGAGGGTGATCAGATCATCTGCTGCTCTCAGGACGGCTTTGAGGCAAAGTGTGAACTTCAATCTGTTTCCAAGGACCATGTGTCCTGTCTTGTGGTAGAATGGACGAATGAAAACAGAGAGCTTCCGATAAAGGTTTATATTGCAAGCGGCCTCCCGAAAGGAGATAAGCTTGAATGGATTATCCAAAAAGGGACTGAGCTCGGAGCCCATGCCTTCATTCCTTTCCAAGCCGCTCGTTCTGTTGTCAAGCTGGATGACAAAAAGGCAAAGAAAAAGCGGGAAAGGTGGACGAAAATTGCGAAGGAAGCGGCTGAACAATCGTACCGTAACGAAGTGCCGCAAGTGATGGATGTCCATTCTTTTCAGCAGCTTCTTCAAAGGATGCAGGATTTCGATAAATGTGTCGTTGCATACGAGGAGTCATCAAAGCAAGGAGAAATAAGCGCATTCAGCGCGATTGTAAGCAGCCTTCCGAAAGGATCATCCCTTTTGATCGTATTTGGTCCTGAAGGCGGTTTAACAGAAGCGGAAGTTGAACGGCTCACAGAGAAAGACGGTGTGCCGGGCGGCCTTGGACCGAGAATTTTAAGGACAGAAACCGCACCGCTATACGCGTTGAGCGCGATTTCTTATCAAACAGAGTTATTAAGAGGTGATCAATAATGGCAACTGTTGCTTTCCATACGCTTGGCTGTAAAGTCAACCATTATGAAACAGAAGCAATCTGGCAGCTTTTCAAAGAAGCGGGCTACGATAGAAGAGACTTTGAACAAACAGCTGATGTATATGTCATTAATACATGTACGGTAACCAATACGGGAGATAAAAAAAGCCGCCAAGTGATCAGACGTGCCATTCGTCAAAATCCTGACGGTGTCATCTGTGTCACAGGCTGCTATGCGCAAACCTCACCTGCTGAGATTATGGCGATCCCTGGTGTCGATATTGTAGTTGGAACGCAGGACCGGGAAAAAATGCTCGGCTACATCGACCAATACCGTGAAGAACGCCAGCCGATTAACGGTGTCAGCAACATCATGAAAGCCAGAGTGTATGAGGAGCTTGATGTGCCTGCTTTCACGGACCGGACAAGAGCGTCATTGAAAATACAGGAAGGCTGCAATAATTTCTGCACATTCTGTATTATTCCGTGGGCGCGCGGCCTGCTCCGCTCCCGCGATCCTGAAGAAGTCATCAAACAAGCGCAGCAGCTTGTCGATGCCGGATATAAAGAAATTGTTCTTACCGGTATTCATACAGGCGGCTATGGCGAAGATATGAAAGATTACAGCTTCGCTAAGCTCTTGAGAGAATTAGACACTCGTGTTGAAGGCGTTAAACGGATTAGAATTTCTTCAATCGAAGCCAGCCAAATCACAGATGAAGTGATCGAGGTCTTAGACCGCTCGGATAAGATAGTGAATCATTTGCATATTCCTATCCAATCCGGATCAAACACTGTGCTTAAACGGATGAGACGTAAATATACAATGGAATTTTTTGCAGACCGTTTAAGCAAACTGAAAAAAGCATTGCCTGGCTTAGCTGTCACTTCTGATGTCATTGTAGGCTTCCCTGGCGAAACAGAAGCAGAATTTATGGAAACCTATAACTTTATTAAAGAACATAAATTCTCTGAGCTGCATGTTTTCCCTTACAGTAAACGCACAGGTACACCGGCTGCGCGAATGGAAAACCAAGTGGATGAAAACGTCAAAAATGAGCGTGTGCATCGCCTGATTTCTCTGTCCGACCAGCTTGCGAAGGAATACGCTTCTCAGTATGAAAATGAAGTGCTTGAGATTATCCCTGAGGAAGCGTATAAAGAAACAGAAGAAGAGAACATGTTTGTCGGTTACACAGATAACTATATGAAGGTTGTTTTCAAAGGTACGGAAGAGATGATCGGCAAAATCGTGAAAGTCAAAATCCTTAAAGCGGGCTATCCTTACAACGAAGGGCAATTCGTCCGTGTTGTTGAGGACGAAATAACTGAACACATGCGTTTGTCTTCTTAATCTAAAAACCGGTGCATTTACATGTACCGGTTTTTTATTTTGCGGGGATAAGAAAGTGAATCAAGCGGTAAAACAAGTTTGTAAGCGGAAGAAATAAAAAAGCTGTCACCACATTAAATAAAAGACTGAAATGCGCAATCCTTTGTGCAGGGTCAACTGATAACTGTTCTACAAAGCCGGTCGCCGCCGTCAGAAAAGGAAATATGAGAGCCACGCCCAGCATGTTAAACACCACATGGGCATACGCTGTCTGTTTCGCCGCATATCCGCCGGATACAGCAGCCATGACAGCTGTAATGCAGGTCCCGATATTTGACCCGAGTACGACGCTCATTGCCTGTGTCAGTCCGATAATGCCTTCATTCATAAAACTCATCAAAATGCCGATACAAACGGAGCTTGAGTGAATCATGGCAGTTAGCGCCATACCGATGAACAAAGCGGACCAGTTTGAATCGTTAACGTGGTATAAAATGTCGGCTCCCGTTTTCAGTTTTGTAAGCGGTCCTGCAAGGTGGCTGAACCCGCTGATGCAAAAAAAGATGATGCCGAGTCCGAGGAGGCTTGTTCCCAACTGTTTTAAGGGATACCTGCCAGTCAGAAAAAACAATAAACCGCCAATCAAAAGAATCCAAATCAAAACATCCATTTTGATGGCGATAAATTCAGTTGTAAAGGTAGATCCGACATTTGTTCCGAGAATCATCGGTATCGTCCGTTTAAAAGGAAGGACGCCCGCGCTTACAAAACCGATGACAATGACCATAAAGGCTGAACTGCTCTGAAGAATCCCTGTAAATACAATACTGATCAGGAACGCTTTTAATGGATGGTCCGTAAAAAATAGCAAACGATCTTCAATTTTTGAGTACGCCATTGAAATTAAGCCTTTTCGAAGCATGTTCATGCCTGCGAGAAAGAATAATATAAGAGCAGTAAAACCGATCAGAATCAACATCTTATTCACCAACCCCTTTCCACCATTATATAGACAGGCAGTCCTACTCATGACGGAAAAGTGAACTCACTTAGTTGACCTGACTGATGGCTTATATTATAATGTCAAAGTACATGTTTATATGTGTAACTTAAAGGTAGTCGATTGGTGTATTCGGAGGGAGGGAAAGAGAATGTCAAAAACGGTCGTTAGAAAAAACGAATCGCTTGAAGATGCTCTTCGTCGCTTCAAACGCAGTGTATCAAAGACAGGTACTTTGCAAGAAGCAAGAAAGCGCGAATTTTATGAAAAACCTAGCGTAAAGCGCAAGAAAAAGTCTGAAGCTGCTAGAAAACGCAAATTCTAAAAGAGGGTGGATTTATGAGTCTTCTTGAGCGTCTTAACCAGGATATGAAGCTATATATGAAAAACCGTGAGAAAGACAAACTGACTGTCGTTCGAATGGTTAAGGCTTCACTTCAAAATGAAGCAATTAAGCTTAAGAAAGACAGTTTGACCGAGGATGAGGAACTCACTGTCCTTTCTCGTGAACTTAAGCAACGTAAAGACTCCCTCCAGGAATTTTCAAACGCTAATCGTTTAGATTTAGTAGATAAAGTTCAAAAAGAGCTGGACATTTTAGAAGTTTATTTACCCGAGCAGCTGTCAGAAGAAGAACTGCTTACAATCGTAAATGAAACCATTACTGAGGTTGGTGCGAGCTCAAAAGCGGACATGGGGAAAGTAATGGGTGCAATTATGCCTAAAGTAAAAGGTAAAGCTGATGGAAGCTTAATTAATAAGCTTGTTAGCAATCAATTGTCTTAAATGGCGTAAAAAAGGACATCTTTCTAAGAGAGATGTCTTTTTTTTATACATAAAAAAATGAAACCTTTGATACATTGTTACGTATAAAGAGAAGGCACTTATTATAAAAGGAAGGAGGGATACACTGCCCTTGCTTCAAACCAAAGGATTCCGTGCTGCTCTTTTGAGCATATTTTTACTTTCTTTATTAGGCGTACAGCTGAACGCCAAAGCAGAAAAACAAACGGTTTATGTGATCCCGGTTGAGAAAAATGTCGAACAGGGACTCGCCTCGTTTTTATCCCGTTCGTTACAAGATGCAAAAGAAGCGCATGCAGATCATATTATTCTTGATATCAATACGCCTGGAGGATTGGTCAAATCGGCTATTGATATAGCGGACTCGATAACCGAAAGCGAGATCCCTATAACTGCATATGTAAACAAACGCGCGTTGTCAGCTGGTGCATATATTGCCCTGCAAGCCGATAATATTTATATGGCGCCCGGCGGAAAAATAGGAGCGGCCGCGATTATTGACGGTAAAGGCAATGCCGCTGACCAAAAAGCTGAATCGCTTTGGCTGGCAGAGCTGGAGGATGCCGCAGTGAAAAATAATCGCGACCCTAAATATGCGCTCGCTATGGCTGACCCGGATATAGATGCCAAGGAAGCCGGTGCGCCGAAGGGAGATCTGCTTTCACTTAACCCTGGTAAGGCGATTGATGTAGGCTATTCAGAGGGAACTGCTGACAATTTATCCGCACTCGTAAAGAAGCTTGGGTTCGAAAATGCGCATATCAGTTATGCAAAGGAAAGCTTTACGGAAAAGACAGCAAGATGGCTGACGAACCCGGTTATTGTGCCTATTCTGCTGACGATTGCTTTTTTAGGTCTGACGGTGGAGCTTTTTTCCCCGGGTGTCGGCATCCCTGGAACGGTTGGATTCATCGCGTTATTGCTGTTTTTTTACGGGCATCTCGCAGCCGGCCTTGCCGGATACGAGACAGTTCTTCTCTTTGTAGGAGGGGTGATCCTCATCCTGCTTGAGATTTTCCTTCCCGGAGGAATCATTGGATTACTGGGCTTAGGAGCGATTGTTACGAGCCTATTTTTAGCCGCGGGGAGCTTCACTGTCATGGCGATTTCTCTCTTGATCGCCTCAGCTGTTTCTATTACAGCTTTTATTTTACTGACAAGGGTGTTGGGAAAGCGTATGAAATTCTTTAAAAAATTTGTATTAAATGATTCTACAAATACGGAGAGCGGCTACGTATCAAATCAAACGCGCACGGACTTAATAGGTAAAGTGGGTGTAACCTTTACACAGCTGCGTCCTGCTGGTACCGTTATTATTGAGGATGAACGCCTTGACGTCGTTTCGGAGGGATCGTTTACAGAAAAAGATAAGAAAGTAAAAGTGGTAAAAGTGGAAGGCTCACGCATCGTCGTCAGAGAAATTTAAACAGAATCGAGGAGAATTGATATGGATCCATCAACACTAATGATTTTGGCTATTGTCGTAGTAGGGATCATTGTTTTAGCTGTATTTTTTACATTTGTGCCTGTTATGCTTTGGATTTCAGCATTAGCAGCTGGAGTGAGAATCAGCATTTTCACTCTGATAGGAATGAGGCTTCGCCGCGTTATACCAAACCGAGTGGTGAACCCGCTGATTAAAGCGCATAAGGCTGGGCTTGATGTTGCCACCAATCAGCTTGAAAGCCATTATCTCGCCGGAGGAAATGTTGACAGAGTCGTCAACGCGCTGATCGCTGCTCAGCGAGCCAACATTGAACTATCATTCGAACGCTGTGCCGCTATCGATCTTGCCGGCCGTGACGTATTGGAAGCCGTTCAAATGAGTGTTAATCCTAAGGTGATTGAAACGCCGTTCATTGCCGGTGTGGCTATGGACGGGATTGAAGTAAAAGCGAAAGCGAGAATTACAGTAAGAGCGAATATCGACCGTCTTGTTGGGGGAGCAGGGGAAGAAACCATTGTGGCCCGTGTCGGAGAAGGGATTGTCTCTACAATTGGTTCATCCGAAAGTCACAAAAAAGTGCTTGAGAACCCTGACATGATTTCTCAAACAGTTCTTGGAAAAGGATTGGACTCAGGAACTGCGTTTGAAATTCTCTCGATCGATATTGCTGATGTTGACATTGGCAAAAACATCGGCGCGATTTTACAAACCGATCAGGCCGAGGCTGATAAAAACATCGCACAGGCAAAAGCGGAAGAACGTCGTGCGATGGCTGTCGCTCAAGAACAGGAAATGCGCGCCCGCGTAGAAGAAATGCGCGCGAAAGTGGTAGAAGCCGAAGCGGAAGTGCCGCTTGCGATGGCAGAAGCTTTGCGTGAAGGGAATATTGGCGTCATGGACTACATGAATATCAAAAATATTGATGCTGACACAGACATGCGTGATTCATTCGGCAAGCTGACGAAAGATTCGTCTGATGAAGACAGTAAATCATAATCTCTCTAAGAAGGGAGAACGCTGATGGAAGATATACTGACCAATCCGCTCATTATCGCAGTGGTTATCGGAATCATATCTATGATTTTCGGTAAAAAGAGCAAAGAGGAAAATAAAAACAGCCAAAACAGGAAAAAACCTCAGCAGATGCAAACGGCTTCTCCTCAAAAGAAGCAGTCTGAAGAAGCTCCTGTACCTATTCCTAACCGCATAGAACAGGCAAGACGGGAAGCGGAAGAAAGACGCAGGGAAACAGAAAGAAACCTGAAAGGGATGGAACGCGATCTTACTGCAGTTAAACAAAAAGCAGTATACACAAAACAAAAAATGCTTCAAGTTAATAAAGACACTGTGGTACAGGGGATCGTCTTAGGGGAGGTATTCGGGCCTCCAAGGGCAAAAAAACCTCACCATACGATGCGCACGGCCCGTAAAAATTAAAGTGTTAGAACCGCCTTTCAAATCATACATATGAGATGAAAGGGGGTTCTTTTTGTATGGGGCAAAGAAAGAATCGTGTGAAAGCTTGGCTGACAAGAGCATTGGAAATTCCCCCGGACGTTATGATGGATCTGCCGCGGATTACAATGGTTGGCAGACTTCATATCTATATAGAAAACCACAGAGGCCTTTTGCTTTTCAGTGAGAATGAAGTGAGGCTGATGCTAAAGCAGGGCCAGTGCATCATATCAGGAAAAAATTTTGTCATCAAGGCGATTCTTCCGGAAGAAATTCTTTTGGAGGGTACGATTGATGTCGTTCGATATGTTGAGTCATAAAGCCGGGGGGGGAAATGTTGTGAAAAATAAATGGCTGTCTTTTTTTTCGGGTAAGGTCCAGCTTGAATTGACGGGAAGAGGGATTGAACGGCTCCTGAATGAATGCACTAGACAGGGGATTCCAGTCTTTCATGTCAAAAAAAAGAAAGAAGCCGTATCGTTATATATACAGCTTCGGGATGTACATGCCTTTCGGCAGGTGAGAAGAAAATTTAAATGTAAAGCCCGATTTATTAATCGGAAGGGATTTCCTTTCTTATTGCTGAAATCAAAGCTGAATATAGGGTTTACGATCGGTTTTGCAATGTTTTTCATCCTTTTGTTTTTGCTTTCCAATATGGTGTGGAAAATTGATGTGACAGGCGCTAAGCCTGAAACGGAACATCAAATGATGCAGCATCTGAATGAAATCGGCGTTAAAAAGGGTCGTCTGCAGTTTTTAATGATGTCTCCAGAAAAAATACAAAAATCGTTAACCAACGGAATAGACAATATCACTTGGGTCGGTGTTGATTTAAAGGGGACGACCATTCATATGAAAGTCGTGGAGAAAAATGAGCCTGAAAAAGAAAAGTATGTAAGCCCGCGCGATATTGTCGCCAAAAAGAAAGCGACCATTACAAGAATGTTTGTGCAAAAAGGACAGCCAATGGCCGCAATACACGATCATGTAGAAAAGGGGCAGCTGCTTGTTTCAGGACTGATCGGCAGTGAAGAGCATCAGCAGGAAGTCGCCTCAAAAGCAGAAATTTACGGAGAAACCTGGTACAAATCTGAAGTGACGGTTCCGCTTGAAACATTATTTAACGTTTACACGGGCAAAGTAAGGACAAAGCACAAGCTTTCTTTTGGCTCTTTGGCCATCCCGATCTGGGGCATAACGTTTAAAAAAGAGAAATTGAAGCACCCAAAAACAGAACAAGAAAAGCATTCGCTTAATTTTCTCGGATTTAAGCTCCCTGTATCCTATATCAAAGAGCAAACGAGAGAAAGTGAAGAGGCTTTGCGAAAATATACGAAAGAAGAAGCAGTTCATGAAGGCATTAAAATGGGTAAACAGGATGTAGAGAATAAAATAGGCGAAAACGGCGAGGTGAAAAGTGAAAAAGTTTTGCACCATACTGTCGAGAATGGTAAAGTAAAGTTGATTATTCTTTACCAAGTTATAGAAGATATCGTTCAAACCACACCTATTGTCAGGGAGACTGAAGAATGACAGAACATTTACTTGCGATGAATCAAAAACTGAAAAGCCCGGACGAGGCGCTTGCACTGTTCGGGAACCAAGATTCTTTTTTGAAATTGATGGAGAAAGATCTGAATGTGAATATCATTACGCGCGGTGAAACGATCTATGTTTCAGGCGATGAAGATTCGTTTCAGGTTGCAGATAGCCTGCTGGGATCGCTCCTCGCTTTAATTCGCAAGGGGATAGAGATCTCTGAACGTGATGTGATTTACGCCGTCAAAATGGCAAAAAAGAATGAACTTGATTACTTTGAAAGCATGTATGAAGAAGAAATTACTAAAAACGCAAAAGGCAAACCAATCCGTGTAAAAACGATGGGACAGCGGGAATACGTGGCTGCCATGAAGCGGAATGACCTTGTATTCGGCATCGGCCCGGCGGGGACCGGGAAAACGTACCTGGCTGTCGTAAAAGCAGTCCATGCTTTAAAAAACGGACATATCAAAAAAATCATTTTAACAAGACCTGCCGTGGAAGCCGGTGAAAGCCTTGGTTTTCTGCCAGGTGACCTCAAAGAGAAAGTAGATCCTTATTTGCGCCCGCTGTATGATTCTCTTCATGATGTACTTGGGGCAGATCATACAGAACGTCTGATGGAAAGAGGCGTCATTGAAATTGCTCCGCTTGCATATATGAGGGGACGGACGCTTGATGATGCTTATGTTATACTTGATGAAGCACAGAATACTACACCTGCTCAAATGAAAATGTTTTTGACGAGACTGGGTTTTGGCTCTAAAATGATCATTACAGGTGACGTTAGCCAAATTGATCTGCCGAAAGGCGTCAAATCGGGACTTGCAGTAGCGAAGGAGATGCTGAAAGGAATAGACGGCATTTCTATGATTGAGCTAGACCAGACAGACGTGGTCAGACATCCGCTTGTTGCGAAAATTATTGAAGCATACGATAAGCAAAATTAATGCTGAATGACCCGATCGCGCGTTATCGGGTCATTTTTATGATTGCTTATGGGCTTGATGTTTCAAGAGGAGGTTCTTGTGTTGAAAAAGAAGGGGAAGACCAAAAGCAGCTCAAAAAAATGGAGCCGCTTTAAAAATGCCCGCTCCATGCATGTACTGCTGTATCTTCTGCTGGCTGCCATTATGTTTGCTTTGCTCTTTGTACATGTTAAGCCGGAAACACTTGATTTAGACCTGTTTTCAGTCAGCGACAAGACCATTTATGCTCCGGCAACCGTCGAAGATCAAAAAGCCACAGAAGAAAAAAAGCAAGCCGCTGAGGACGCGGTGGAAGATCAATATACATTGAAAAAAGAATACACAGATAATCGGATTGACCTTGTGTCATCTATATTCGACAGTATCAGCGAAGTGAAAAAATCAGGAGAAGAAGACAGCAAATCACCATCGGAAAAATCAATGGTGAAGTCTGTTAAGAACAAACTAACGTCAGATGTGAATGATTCCATATCAGAGGATACCATCAAAACATTGCTGAAAGCGGACAGTGAAGACTTTTCTTTTGTAAGAGATACAGTCATTACGGCAGTGAATACAGTCATGAGCAGTGAAATTTCGTCGGATAAACTATCTGATGCAAAGGATCGTGTAGAAAAAGAGCTAAAGAGCAATTCGATCCCGTCTAAATACTTGGCAGCTGCAACAGAAATCGGGCGTTTTGCTATTATTCCGAATTACGTCTTCAATCCGAAAGCGACAGAGGCAAAAAGGCAGGAAGCGTCAGACAATGTCCAGCAGGTTCAGATCAAACAGGGCCAGGTGCTTGTGGAAGAAAATGACCTCATTGACCGGGAAGTGTACAGAAAACTCGAGCTGACCGGGTTATTAAATAACTCAAATCTCTTTAAACCGATCAGCGGCCTATTAATTATGATCGGACTTTTCATCGCAACGCTTGTATACTACTTTGAAAAACAAAAACAAAACCTGAAGTTTAAAAAACAATCTATCCTGCTGTTCTCCATTATCACAACGCTTTTGCTTGTTATCATGGAGGTTGTCAGTTTATTTCAGAAGATGGAATATAATAATATCGGCTATCTTGTTCCTATTGCGGCCGGCGCGATCTTAATCAAGCTGCTGATGAATGAACGCATTGCCATTTTGGGAAGTATCATTCTTGCGATTTGCGGAAGTATGATGTTTAATCAGGGTGTGACGGGAACTTTCAATTATGTCATAGGAATTTATTATTTGATCAGCGGGATTTCAGGTGTTTTATTTTTAGGAAAACACAATGCCAGATCAAAGATTTTGCAGACAGGGCTTTTCGTGGCGTTTATTAATATGATTGTCGTTCTTTCCTTATTATTGATTCAAAACACTGCGCTGTCGGGTCTTGAAATCGGCACGTTAATGCTGATGGGGGTTGTCTCAGGGTTTGCTTCGTCCGTATTAATCATCGGCCTGATGCCGTTTTTTGAGACAGGCTTTGGCATTTTATCCACTATGAGGCTGCTCGAGCTGTCTAATCCTAACCATCCGCTGCTGCGCAAAATATTAACAGAAACACCAGGTACATATCATCACAGTGTAATGGTCGCCAATTTGTCAGAGGCAGCCTGTGAGGCGGTGGGGGCTAATGGTTTGCTTGCTAGAGTTGGCGCGTATTATCACGATCTCGGAAAAACAAAGCGCCCGCAATATTTTATTGAAAATCAAATGAATATTGACAATCCGCATGACAAGCTGTCTCCTCAGCTGAGTAAAAATATTATCATCTCGCATACCACTGACGGTGCGAACATGCTGAGAAGCTATAAATTTCCGCAAGAGCTTGTCGACATTGCTGAGCAGCATCATGGAACCTCGCTGTTAAAGTTCTTTTATTATAAAGCGAAGGAAAAAGGCGACCAGATTACAGAAGAAGAGTTTCGTTATCCGGGACCGAAGCCGCAGTCAAAGGAAGCTGCGATTATATCTGTTGCTGATAGTGTTGAAGCGGCCGTCAGATCCATGCATAATCCAAATCCAGAACGAATTGAAAAGCTTGTCCGGGGTATCATATCCGATAAGCTGCAGGACGGACAGTTCAGCGAATGCGATTTGACATTTAAAGAGCTGGATACAATCGCCAAAACACTCTGTGCAACATTAAAAGGAATTTTCCACTCCCGGATCGAATATCCGGAGGCTACTAAGAAGGTGAAATAGATGAGTTTACTGATTGATATTGTTGATGAAACGGGGAGTGTCTCAGAAGAGATGCTCACAGAAGTAGAGCATCTGCTTCAATTTGCCGCTGAGCGTGAAGGCGTTCAGGATCAGGCTGAAGTTTCTGTCACGATCGTTACCAATGAAGACATACAGCAGATTAATAAAGAGTACCGAGGAAAGGATGCCCCGACAGATGTCATCTCATTCGCTCTTGAAGAGGAGGGTGAGGGCGAGGTCGAAATTTTGGGCGCGGAAATGCCGCCGGTTTTAGGTGATATTATCATCAGTGCGGACCGCACAAGGGAGCAGGCCGAAGAATATAACCATTCTTTTAAGCGAGAGCTCGGATTTCTTGCCGTGCATGGATTTCTGCATCTTTTAGGATATGACCATATGACGAAAGAGGAAGAAGAGGAGATGTTTACTAAGCAAAAGGATTTGCTGGACGCCTATGGACTCAAGAGATCATAGAAATGAGCTGCAGCGATTCTTCAAAAGCTTCGTGCATGCAGGCCGAGGCATCCGGGAAACAGCGCGGACGGAGCGTAATTTCCAGTTTCATGCTGCAGCCGTGTGTGCTGTTCTCATTTGCGGCTTCCTCGTGGGGCTCAGTCTGATTGAGTGGGCGATTATTTTCCTTTTGATCGGCGGAATGCTTTCGCTAGAGCTTTTAAATACAGCCATTGAACATACGGTTGATTTAATAACAGACAAACATCATCCACTTGCTAAAGCGGCTAAGGACGCTGCCGCCGGGGCTGTTTGCGTTTTTGCCGTCATTTCGTGTATCATTGGTTTACTTATTTTTTTGCCAAAGCTGTAAGGTTGAAAATTCTTACATTTATTTTACATTTTTAGAAATGGGCGTGAAAAAAAGCGCGCGATTATGTAAAATATAAAGTGATAGCGGTACCATTTTATAGGTAAGAGAGGAACATGTACACATGAACAGACAGGAATTGATAACAGAAGCATTAAAAGCACGTGATATGGCGTATGTGCCGTATTCCAAGTTTCAAGTCGGAGCCGCTCTTCTTACCAAAGATGGAAAAGTGTACAGAGGCTGCAACATCGAGAACGCGGCATACAGCATGTGCAATTGCGCTGAGCGTACCGCTTTATTTAAAGCTGTTTCTGAAGGGGATACAGAGTTTCAGATGCTGGCCGTTGCGGCTGACACCCCTGGTCCGGTATCTCCGTGCGGAGCATGCCGCCAGGTGATTTCTGAGCTTTGCACAAAGGACGTTATTGTCGTGATGACTAATTTACAAGGACAAATAAAAGAAATGACTGTGGAAGAATTATTGCCAGGCGCATTTTCATCGGAGGATTTACATGACGAACGAAAGCTTTAAATCAGGATTTGTATCTATTATTGGAAGACCAAACGTTGGAAAGTCTACATTTTTAAACAGAGTCATTGGACAAAAAATCGCTATCATGAGCGATAAGCCCCAAACGACGAGAAACAAGGTGCAAGGAGTTCTGACGACAGGTACATCACAAACTATCTTTATTGACACACCAGGGATTCATAAGCCTAAGCATAAGCTTGGGGACTTTATGATGAAAGTGGCGCAAAATACATTAAAAGAAGTCGATTTGGTCTTGTTTATGATCAACGCCGAGGAAGGCTACGGGAAGGGCGACGAATTCATCATTGAGAAATTGCAGAATATGTCCACGCCTGTATTTTTAATCGTAAACAAAATTGACAAAATTCATCCCGATCAATTGCTACTGTTAATTGACGAATACCGCGGACGTTATCCTTTTAAGGAAGTTGTTCCGATTTCTGCTCTAGAAGGAAATAATATCGAAACATTGCTCACTCAGATTGAAGCGTATTTGCCGGAAGGACCGCAATTCTATCCGAGTGACCAGGTAACCGACCACCCGGAGCGCTTTATCATTTCCGAACTCATCAGGGAAAAAGTGCTGCATTTGACAAGAGAAGAGATCCCGCACAGCATTGCGGTGGCCATCGAATCAATCAAAGGGCAGGACAATGGTTCTGTACACGTAGCGGCGACGATTGTGGTCGAACGGGATTCCCAGAAAGGCATTGTGATCGGGAAAAAAGGAAGCCTGCTGAAAGAGGTCGGAAAAAGAGCGAGAGCGGATATTGAAGCATTGTTAGGCTCCCGTGTCTACCTTGAATTATGGGTCAAAGTGCAGAAAGACTGGCGTAATAAAATGTCCCAGCTGCGCGATTTTGGTTTTAAAGAGGATGAATATTAATCTCTCGCTGTGTCATTATCTCACAGGATCAGGGATACATTAACAAATTTTGTTTAACATGAAATGGAGGACATCTGGTCAAGATAAAGGTAAGAATTTGGAGTTTAGGTAAGCTAGTTTAACTACAGAAAGGTGGGTTTCTTGTGTTGAATTTTACCTGGAACGTATTTTCTCAAACAGGAAATGTTGATACGTATCTTCTTTTTAAAGAACTGGAAAAAGAGAACATAGAAAGACCCGAAGAACTAGAAGATGAGCTAGCCCGATTTGATTATCCAATTTTATAAACCTCTTGGCCGCTCCTGCTTTAGGAAGGTGCGGAAATGCTGACAAAATGTGAAGGAATCGTTCTTCGCACAAATGATTACGGAGAGACGAATAAAATCGTTACTTTACTGACAAGAGAACACGGAAAAGTAGGTGTTATGGCAAGAGGCGCCAAAAAAACGAACAGCCGTTTATCAGCAGTCAGCCAGCCCTTTTTGTATGGTTCATTCTTAATGCAAAAAACAACCGGCCTCGGAACACTTCAGCAGGGTGAAATGATCCTCAGCATGAGAGGCATCAGGGAAGATTTGTTTTTAACAGCATATGCTGCATATATTACCGAGTTAGTCGACAGAGGCACTGAAGAAAAAAAGCCAAACCCTTATTTGTTTGAATTTATTTTAGAATCGCTTAAACAGCTGAACGAAGGAACAGACCCAGATGTTATCATCTTTATCGTTCAAATGAAAATGCTCGGTGTCATGGGGCTGTATCCCGAGCTCAATCACTGTGTGCATTGTAAAAGCCAGGATGGGAGCTTTCATTTTTCTATCCGTGATAACGGTTTTATTTGCCACCGTTGTTTTGAAAAAGATCCTTACAGGGTTCCGATTAAACCGCAAACGGCAAGGCTGTTGAGACTGTTTTATTACTTCGATCTATCAAGGCTGGGCAATGTCTCCTTAAAACAGGAAACAAAAGCTGAATTGAAGCAAGTGATTGATTTATATTATGAAGAATACTCAGGGTTATATTTAAAATCAAAGCGCTTTTTAGATCAAATGGAGAGCATGAAACATCTTATGGGTGAAAACAAAAGTTGACATCTGGTCCATCTTTTTATATGATCATTTATTATAAAATATGTTGCAGTGAGAGAAAGAAGTACTTGCGTTTACCTCATGAAAGCGACCTTAGGGCGGTGTAAGCTAAGGATGAGCACGCAACGAAAGGCATTCTTGAGCAATTTCAAAAAAAGAGGCTGGGATTTTGATCTCAGCAACTAGGGTGGAACCGCGGGAGAACTCTCGTCCCTATGTTTGCGGCTGGCAAGCATAGAGACGGGAGTTTTTTGGTTGCCGCCGCAGTCATCTGATAAAGGAAAAGTAAAGTGGAGGTGCTTGAAATGAATATTCAAGACATGATTCTAACCTTGCAGCAGCATTGGTCCGGTCAGGGCTGTGTGCTTATGCAGGCTTACGATGTAGAAAAAGGGGCCGGCACGATGAGCCCGTATACATTTTTGCGCAGTATCGGCCCTGAGCCGTGGAAAGTGGCTTATGTAGAGCCTTCCAGACGGCCTGCCGACGGCCGCTACGGGGAGAATCCGAACAGACTGTATCAGCATCATCAGTTCCAGGTTATTATTAAACCGTCTCCTGATAACATTCAAGAGCTGTATTTAGATTCCTTGCGCGCTCTTGGAATTGATCCGCTTGAGCATGATATTCGCTTTGTTGAAGACAACTGGGAGAACCCGTCTTTAGGCTGCGCGGGTCTTGGCTGGGAAGTATGGCTTGACGGAATGGAAATTACACAATTTACGTATTTCCAGCAGGTCGGAGGACTAGAGTGTAAACCAGTTTCTGTAGAGATTACGTACGGAATTGAGCGTCTCGCGTCTTATATCCAGGATAAAGAGAATGTTTTCGACTTGGAATGGACGTCAGGGTTCACAGTAAAAGATTTATTCATGATGGCGGAATACGAGCATTCCGTTTATACGTTTGAAACGTCAGACGTCGATATGCTGTTCCAATTGTTCAGCACGTATGAAAAAGAAGCGATTAAACAAATGGATAACGGGCTTGTTCATCCAGCATATGACTATGTGCTAAAATGCTCGCACACCTTCAACCTGCTTGACGCCAAAGGTGCGATCTCAGTTACCGAGCGGACAGGCTATATCGCAAGAGTGCGGAATTTAGCGAGAAAAGTAGCAAAAACCTATTATGAGGAACGAGAAAAACTAGGGTTCCCAATGCTTAAAGGGGAGGGTGCTTCTCATGAGTAAACAGGATTTATTTTTAGAGATTGGATTAGAGGAAATGCCGGCGCGCTTTTTAAATGACAGCATGGTTCAGATTGGAGAGAAGCTGACAGGCTGGCTGAAAGAAAAAAATATCACTCACGGTGAAGTGAAGCTCTTCAATACGCCTAGACGTCTAGCTGTATTCGTAAAGGATGTAGCAGAAAAGCAGGATGATATAAAAGAAGAAGCAAAAGGGCCAGCGAAAAAAATTGCTCTTGATGCAGACGGGAACTGGACAAAAGCGGCAATCGGCTTTTCAAAAGGCCAAGGCGCAGACGTGAAAGACCTGTACATCAAAGAAGTAAAAGGTACAGAGTATGTATTTGTACAAAAATTCCAAGCCGGACAAGAAACGAAGTCGCTTCTGCCGGAACTGAGCGGTTTGGTTACGAGCTTGCACTTCCCGAAAAACATGCGTTGGGGAAATGAAGATTTGCGTTATATCCGGCCAATCAAATGGATTGCCGCTTTATTTGGACAGGATGTCATTCCATTTTCGATCACAAACGTTGAGTCTGGCCGGACAACACAGGGACACCGTTTCCTCGGACATGAAGTGTCAATTGAATCACCTTCTTCCTATGAAGAGCAGCTGAAAGAACAGCATGTCATCGCTGACCCTAACATCCGGAAACATATGATTCAATCTCAGCTGGAAGCGATGGCAGCAGAAAACAATTGGAACATTCCAGTAGACGAAGACCTTCTTGATGAAGTGAATCATTTAGTAGAATACCCGACAGCTCTTTACGGTTCATTTGAATCTGAGTTTCTGACAATTCCTGAGGAAGTGCTTGTCACGACAATGAAAGAACATCAGCGCTACTTCCCTGTCAAAGACAAAAACGGTGATTTGCTGCCTCACTTTATCACAGTCCGAAACGGAAACAGCCACGCGATCGAAAATGTAGCCCGTGGCAATGAAAAAGTGCTGCGCGCGCGTTTATCTGATGCTTCATTCTTCTACAAGGAAGATCAGAAATTAAACATTGATGCAAATGTGAAGAAGCTTGAAAACATTGTTTTTCATGAAGAGCTTGGTTCTCTTGCTGATAAGGTCAGAAGAGTCACTGCAATCGCAGAGAAGCTTGCCGTCCGTCTTCAGGCTGATGAAGATACATTAAAACATGTGAAGCGGGCTGCTGAAATTTCTAAATTCGATCTTGTCACACATATGATATACGAATTCCCTGAGCTTCAAGGAATTATGGGTGAAAAGTATGCGAAAATGCTTGGAGAAGATGAAGCTGTGGCTGCGGCAGTAAACGAACACTATATGCCTAGATCAGCAGGCGGAGAAACGCCTTCTACTTTCACCGGAGCTGTTGTAGCAATGGCGGATAAGCTAGATACAATCACTTCATTCTTCTCTATCGGCGTTATTCCGACTGGTTCACAGGATCCTTACGCCCTGCGCCGCCAAGCGAGCGGTATTGTTGCGATTCTTCTTGACCGCAACTGGGGAATTTCGTTTGAAGAGCTGCTTACTTTCGTACAAACGGAAAAAGAAAATGAACTGCTGGATTTCTTCACTCAGCGTCTGAAATATGTCTTGAATGCTGAACAAATCAGACACGATGTCATCGACGCCGTGCTGGAAAGCTCTAAGCTTGAGCCGTACTCAGCGCTGCATAAAGCACAAGTGCTGGAACAAAAGCTTGGTGCACCAGGCTTTAAGGAAACAGCGGAAGCATTAGGCCGAGTCATCTCTATCAGCAAAAAAGGAGCCCGCGGAGACATTCAGCCTGATCTGTTTGAAAATGAATACGAAGCAAACCTGTTTGATGCCTACCAAACAGCGAAGCAAAACCTGCAGGAAAACTTCAGCAAAAAAGATTACGAGGCGGCGCTTGCTTCACTTGCAGCCTTAAAAGAACCAATCGATGCTTACTTCGACCATACAATGGTTATAGCACATAACGAGACATTAAAGGCAAACCGTTTAGCGCAAATGATAAGCTTGGCGGATGAGATCAAGTCCTTTGCGAATATGAATGCCCTTATTGTAAAATAAAGATAGAAAAGGCGGTTGCTGTGTGATCGGTAATCGTCTTTTCCCCATTTATAAGTTTTTTTGTTTGATTACAAGATATTTACGATATAATATGGATTATTATTTCTTTACATAGATATGAAGTGAAAAGGTGGTGAGTACGATCGAACTAAATAAACGGCAAGAACATATTTTGCAGATTGTAAAAGAAAACGGGCCGATTACAGGGGAGCATATTGCAGAAAAGCTGAACCTAACCAGGGCAACATTGCGTCCGGATTTAGCCATACTCACCATGTCAGGATTCCTCGAGGCGCGCCCGAGAGTCGGTTATTTCTACACAGGGAAAACCGGCACCCAGCTTTTGGCAGATAAACTCAAAAAGCTTCAGGTGAAAGACTTTCAATCTATCCCCGTTGTGATTCACGAAAACGTTTCTGTGTACGATGCGATTTGCACCATGTTTTTAGAAGATGTAGGTACTCTGTTTGTGGTGGACCGCGATGCTGTTTTAGTCGGGGTGCTTTCACGAAAAGACTTGCTGAGAGCGAGCATTGGCCAGCAGGAGCTTACATCTGTCCCTGTTCATATCATCATGACCAGGATGCCGAACATTACGGTGTGCAGACGCGAGGATTATGTGATGGACATTGCAAAGCACTTGATAGAAAAACAAATTGATGCACTGCCTGTTATCAAAGATACCGATAAAGGCTTTGAAGTGATCGGCAGAGTGACAAAAACGAATATGACAAAAATACTTGTCAGTTTATCAGAAAATGAAATCCTATAACATCGCAAACTAACGGGGGGATAATATGAATAACCGCATCATCTATGTCGTATCGGATTCTGTCGGTGAAACGGCTGAATTGGTAGTAAAAGCAGCACTCAGCCAATTTAACGGGTCAGCGGACGATACACATGTCAGAAGAATTCCTTATGTTGAAGATATAGGCACGATCAATGAAGTGATTTCACTCGCCACTGCAGACGGCGGCATTATCTGTTTTACACTCGTGGTGCCGGAAATAAGAGAATATTTGATTGCAGAAGCGGAAAAAGCAAATGTTTTATATTATGATATTATCGGCCCGTTAATTGATAAAATGGAAACGGCCTACGGTTTAACAGCGAAATACGAACCAGGGCGGGTGCGCCAGCTTGATGAAGACTATTTCAAAAAAGTGGAGGCCATCGAGTTTGCAGTTAAATACGATGATGGACGGGATCCAAGAGGGATTTTAAAAGCTGATATCGTTTTGATCGGCGTATCGAGAACGTCTAAAACACCGCTGTCTCAATATCTCGCCCACAAGCGCCTGAAGGTTGCCAATGTTCCGATTGTTCCTGAGGTTGACCCGCCGGAAGAACTCTTTAACGTTGATCCGAAAAAATGCATCGGTTTAAAGATCAGCCCGGATAAACTGAATCATATCAGAAAAGAACGGTTAAAATCACTCGGACTTAATGACAAAGCGATCTATGCAAATATCAACAGAATCAAAGAGGAACTGGAATATTTCGAAAAGATTGTGGACCGGATCGGATGCCAGGTTGTTGATGTTTCAAATAAAGCGGTTGAAGAAACAGCGAATATTATTCATCATCTCAAAACAAAAAACATGTAACTCAGGACGCTCTATCCTGGGTTTTTGGCTATGCCAAAAGGGAATAATGAAAAACAATAGCATCTTTGGGAAGTTTGTATTATAATAAAAAATTGTGATAAAATGATTAATTTTAGGTTTAAGGTTCGTGTGATACGAATAAACTATTATGGGTAAGATGTCAAGAATTTCTCCCGGAAATTTTTCGACAAATTCATATACATCCGCAATGATCTAAAGGATGTGCGATTTTGCTTGCTTTTATGCAGGAGTTTAATGGAGGGATGGAGAATTACTCTTCTTAATGAACAAGAAAAGACGATTTTTGTCGATGCTGACGCTTGTCCGGTAAAAGATGAAATTTTACAAACAGCATCCGATTATGACGTTCAAGTTCTTTTTGTCGCTTCATTTGAACATTATCAGCTTTCCAGAAGCAAGGAAGAAATATGGAAGTATGTTGATCCTCATAAAGAAGCTGCTGATTTATATATCGCAAATCACGTAAAAACGGGAGATATTGTTGTGACGCAGGACATCGGATTAGCATCCCTGCTACTGAACAGAAATGTCTCAGTTATGTCGGAAAGAGGGCGTCTTTACAAAGAAGATACGATTGATTTTGCTCTTGAGAGCCGTCATTTTTCCGGTAAACAAAGAAAAAAAGGCATATACGCCAAAGGGCCTAAAAAATTAAATAAAGAAGATCGAGAACGATTTATTACACTGCTGCAAAAAATCCTGTCGAACGATGAAGGGATTTTGCACTAAAGCATCGAATAATGTACGACGGAGTGTTATAAGATGGGAAATCGGATACCAGATGAAATTGTGGATCAGGTGCAAAAGTCGGCAGATATCGTTGAAGTCATAGGTGATTATGTTCAATTAAAGAAGCAAGGCCGAAACTACTTTGGACTCTGTCCTTTTCATGGAGAAAGCACACCTTCGTTTTCCGTATCGCCCGACAAACAGATTTTTCATTGCTTTGGCTGCGGAGCGGGCGGCAATGTTTTCTCTTTTTTAAGGCAGATGGAAGGTTATTCTTTTGCTGAGGCGGTTTCTCACCTTGCTGACAAATACCAAATTGATTTTCCAGATGATATAACAGTTCATTCGGGAGCCCGGCCAGAATCTTCTGGAGAACAAAAAATGGCAGAGGCTCATGAGCTCTTGAAGAAATTTTACCATCATTTGTTAATAAATACAAAAGAAGGTCAAGAGGCACTGGATTATCTGCTTTCAAGGGGTTTTACGAAAGAGCTGATTGATGAATTTCAGATCGGCTATGCTCTTGATTCCTGGGACTTCATCACGAAGTTTCTCGTAAAGAGAGGCTATAGTGAGGCGGAAATGGAAAGAGCGGGTCTTCTGATCAGACGTGA
This sequence comes from Bacillus sp. 11C, assembly GCF_055486375.1. NCBI lineage: Bacteria > Bacillati > Bacillota > Bacilli > Caryophanales > Bacillaceae > Bacillus > Bacillus sp. 11C. The sequence goes on along the minus strand of NZ_JBUPVZ010000003.1, from coordinate 350,362 downwards.
AGACGGGAGCGGATATTTTGACCGTTTCAGAAACCGGGTCATGTTTCCGATCCATGATCATCACGGGGCTGTTGTTGCTTTCTCAGGCAGGGCTCTTGGCAGCCAGCAGCCTAAGTATATGAACAGTCCTGAAACACCGCTCTTTCATAAAAGTAAACTACTTTACAATTTTTACAAGGCCCGCCTTCATATCAGAAAGCAGGAAAGAGCGGTCTTATTTGAGGGATTTGCCGATGTCATATCGGCCGTAAACTCGGGTGTGAAAGAGAGTATAGCCACGATGGGAACGTCTCTGACAGATGATCATGTCAAGATCCTTAGAAGAAATGTCGAAGAAATCATTCTTTGCTACGACTCTGATAAAGCCGGATATGAAGCCACCTTAAAAGCTTCTGAGCTTCTCCAAAGTAAAGGCTGCAAAGTCAGAGTTGCAATGATTCCTGACGGATTGGACCCTGACGATTATATCAAAAAGTTCGGCGGGGAAAAATTTAAAAACGACATTATCGATGCCAGTGTCACCGTGATGGCGTTCAAAATGCAATATTTCCGAAAAGGAAAGAACCTGTCCGATGAAGGTGATCGCCTGACTTACATTAAAGCTGTACTGAAAGAAATCAGCACGCTTAAAGGATCGCTTGAGCAGGAAGTCTATGTAAAACAGCTTGCTTCAGAGTTTTCGCTTTCACAGGAGTCTTTAACCGAGCAGCTGACTGTTTTCAGCAAGCAAAGCAAACCTGCTGACAATGGCGGTGAAACGAAAACACGGCGTGCGCATCTGACGACAAAGGCAAGGCAAAAACGTCTGCGTCCGGCGTATGAAAATGCAGAAAGGCTGTTACTCGCCCACATGCTTCGAGATCGGAGCGTCATTAAAAAAGTGATTGACCGGGTAGGCTTTCAATTTAATATTGATGAGCACCGCGCATTAGCCGCCTATCTTTACGCTTTTTATGAGGAGGGAGCCGAGCTTACGCCTCAGCATCTGATGGCCAGGGTGACGGATGATCATATAAGCCAGCTCTTGTCTGATATTTTAATGCTTCAGATTAATCAAGAACTCAGTGAAGCCGAGTTATCAGATTATGTAAAAAAAGTGTTGAATCACAGAAATTGGTCAATGATAAAAGAAAAAGAGACGGAAAGAGCCGAAGCCGAAAGGCAAAAAGATTTTTTAAGAGCTGCTTCTCTTGCTCAAGAAATCGTTACATTGAACCGATCTTTAAAATAACTGGAAAAACTGGTGAGAAGCGTTTTATTGGCAATGATTCCTTGCGGAGGAGCAAATAGATCGCTTGACCTCATCATGAATTGTCATTTCATTATTCGCACATTATTAAAGGCAGTTCACATAGAAAACGCCTGAATGGACCGAATAAGAATCATACCGCTTATAGAATTCGTTGCAAGCTTTGGAAGGAGGGATCCATAATGGCTGATAAACAAACCCACGAGACAGAATTAACATTCGATCAAGTAAAAGAGCAATTAACAGAGTCTGGTAAAAAACGTGGCGTTTTGACATATGAAGAAATTGCCGAGCGTATGTCCAGCTTTGAAATTGAATCAGACCAAATGGATGAGTATTATGAATTTTTAGGTGAACAAGGTGTTGAATTAATTAGTGAGAATGAAGAAACAGAAGATCCTAATATTCAGCAGCTTGCCAAAGCCGAAGAAGAATTTGACCTTAATGACCTAAGTGTACCGCCGGGTGTCAAAATCAATGACCCAGTTCGGATGTATCTAAAGGAAATCGGCCGGGTTAACCTTCTATCTGCAAAAGAAGAAATCGCCTACGCTCAAAAGATTGAAGAAGGTGATGAAGAATCTAAACGCAGATTGGCTGAAGCGAACCTGCGGCTTGTTGTCAGTATCGCAAAACGGTATGTCGGACGCGGAATGCTGTTCCTTGACCTGATTCAAGAAGGCAACATGGGTCTGATGAAAGCCGTTGAAAAATTTGATTACCGCAAAGGTTATAAATTCAGTACGTATGCTACGTGGTGGATCAGACAGGCGATTACTCGCGCCATTGCCGATCAGGCGAGAACGATCCGGATTCCCGTTCATATGGTTGAAACCATTAATAAATTGATCCGTGTGCAGCGTCAATTACTGCAAGATTTAGGCAGAGAACCGACACCTGAAGAAATTGCGGAAGATATGGATTTAACACCTGAAAAAGTACGCGAAATCTTAAAGATCGCACAAGAGCCGGTATCGCTGGAAACACCGATCGGTGAAGAGGATGACTCGCATCTTGGTGATTTTATTGAAGACCAAGAAGCAACTTCACCTTCAGACCATGCCGCATATGAGCTGTTGAAAGAGCAGCTGGAAGATGTACTTGATACGTTAACTGATCGTGAAGAAAATGTATTGCGTCTTCGATTTGGTCTTGATGACGGCCGTACAAGAACACTAGAAGAGGTCGGCAAGGTATTTGGAGTAACGAGAGAGCGTATTCGACAAATCGAAGCTAAAGCGTTGCGGAAACTTAGACATCCTAGCAGAAGTAAACGTTTGAAAGATTTCCTGGAATAAGATGGAACGGGTCTTGTAGATCCGTTCTTCTTTTTTATCAAAAAGATATATGGATAATATGCCTTTATTTTACTGAAAAATGGTGTCATTTGCAAATGAACATTGTGGTGAAAAATTTCAAATATGAATCCATATTTTATATTGTAAGCGTATACAATACATTATACAATAGAATAAAATAGATATCGGAGAAATAGGCATGTTTCTATTCAATTTTGTATAAAGTGTGAATAAAAAACTTTTGTACAGCAATCCATTTACTTTTTGTAAAATTAAGTTAGAATTAGAAGTGTTTACATAGGGGAAGGATCAAAAAGGGGGAAGGGAAATGAAATGGAATCCGCTTATTCCATTTTTACTGATCGCTGTTTTAGGTATTGGTCTGACTTTCTTTTTAGCAGTAAAGGGGCTTGATGATTCTCGAGAGATTGCAAGCGGCGGAGAAAGCAAATCTGCTGAAAAAGAAGATGCAAACGCTTCACCTGAGGATATTTACAAGGCAAACTGTATCGCGTGCCATGGTGAAAATTATGAAGGTGTTTCAGGTCCGAGCTTAAAAGGTGTAGGCGATAAGAAAGATGTCGCTGACATTAAAACCAAGATCGAAAAAGGCGGTAACGGAATGCCTTCTGGTCTTGTTCCGCCCGATAAGCTGGATGATATGGCAGAGTGGGTGTCAAAAATTAAATAAAAGATCTATCTTTCTCCTTATACGTTCTCAGGCCGCCGAGATATTCTCGACAGCCTTTTATTTTTATCTGCCGTGTGCAGAGCCGTCTCAAAAGAAAACACTGAAAATCATTCACTCAGCTTGGATTCCGGGCTGATTTTTTATATGATAGAAAAGGAAAAAATGATTGAGAAAAGTTGTGATGACAAGTGAACGAATTAAAATTATCGAATCGATTGCAAACAGTAGCGGAGTACATACCGAATGGAGCGGTGATGGCCGATATCGGATCTGACCACGCTTACCTTCCTTGTTATGCGGTGCTGAATCATAAAGCCAGCGGGGCAATTGTCGGAGAAATAACAGACGGCCCGTTTTTGTCCGCCAAGCGGCAGGTTGAAAAATCAGGCTTAGCCCCGCACATTTCTGTAAGGCAGGGAGACGGCCTGGAAGTCATTAAAAAAGGTGAAGCCGATGCCATTACGATTGCGGGAATGGGAGGATCTTTGATCGCGCACATTTTAGAAGCGGGTAAAGACAAATTAACAGGGAAGGAACGGCTTATTTTACAGCCGAATATTCATGCTGTTCATATCAGGGAGTGGCTTTATAAAGAAGGATATGCGCTGATAGATGAGGTGATCCTTGAAGAGGACGGAAAGTGCTATGAGGTGCTTGTCGCCGAAGCGGGAGACAGAGATTCGGCTTATGCCGATATTTCCTTATCAGCCGGAATGCTCGTCGGCCCTTTCTTGGCAAAAGAAAAGAATGCTGTATTTTTGAAAAAATGGACACAAGAGCTTCAGCATACAGAAAGCATTTATAAACAGATCAGCCGAGCTTCAGGTACAGAACAAAACAAACAAAAATTAAAGGAGCTCTCCGATCGGATGGAGTTGCTAAAGGAGGTTATCGATCGTGACTAAAACTGTAAATGGGCAGCAGATCATCCAGCTGTTTGAACAATTTTCTCCGAAAGCCTATGCGGTCGAAGGCGATAAAATCGGCTTGCAAATCGGAACCTTAAACAAACCGATTAAAAATGTAATGGTTACGCTTGATGTGTTGGAGAGCGTTATCGATGAAGCCATTGAAAAAGAGGTTGATTTGGTTATCGCACACCATCCTCCTATTTTCAGGCCCCTAAAGCATATTTCAACAGATCAGCCAGCCGGAAGGTTAATTGAAAAGTGTATGAAGCATGATATCGCTGTTTATGCAGCTCACACAAATTTAGACGTTGCGGACGGCGGCGTGAATGATTTGCTTGCTGAAGCATTAGAGCTGAGTGAGACGGAGGTGCTGGTGCCTACTTATACTGATCCTCTTAAAAAGCTGGCCGTATACGTGCCGAAGGAATATGAAGAGCAGGTCAGAGCGGCGCTCGGAAATGCGGGAGCCGGCCATATCGGCGAATACAGCCATTGTGCGTTTTCGTCTGAAGGAATCGGCAGCTTTAAGCCATTGGACGGCGCTAAGCCTTTTATCGGTGAAGTGGGAGAGCTTGAGCTTGTTCATGAAGTTAGGCTGGAGACTGTGTTTCCTAAAAGCATTGAAAAAGCTGTTATAAACGCAATGATCAAAAGCCATCCATATGAAGAAGTAGCTTACGATATCTATCCTGTCGAGCAGTCTCCAGCTGAAAAAGGGCTAGGCCGTGTCGGAACACTTAAAAATGAGATGACGCTCAAGGAATTCGCTTTATTTGTGAAAGACAAGCTTGAAGTCAATGGTGTCAGAATGGTGGGTGAAGCTGACAGCATGGTGAAGAAGGTGGCTGTTCTTGGCGGGGATGGCAACAAGTATATTCATCATGCGAAACGAAAGGGCGCCGATGTTTACGTCACAGGAGATTTATACTTCCATGTGGCCCATGATGCGATGATGCTTGGCCTGAATGTTGTTGATCCGGGCCATTACGCGGAAAAAATTATGAAAGAAGGCGTCACGAGAAAACTAACATCCATGTGCAATGATAAAAAGCTGGATGTGAATATCTTTGTTTCTGAAACAGATACAAATCCATTTGCATTTCTATAAAAAAACTGAGGCTTTTTACAGCCTCAGTTCAGCGTGTCGACAAACCCTCGCATTCGTTGTCAGGCCTGCGCGTCGGTGCTCACGAATTCCTACATTCGCTGTGCTCCGATGCTCGTCCTTCCTAGACTTCAAGGGTTTTCAATCACGCTGAATAGATGACAAAGTCATAAAACAAAAACCGTTTTATGACTTTGTCAACAATTTGAACTGAGGCTTTTTACAGCCTCAGTTTTTTGCTTTTACTTTCGGGAGTATTTTTTTGAGCGGTACACTGTGTTCAGTTGTCCAAGTTAATGGATCTTCATGATCATACTGCTCCAAAAAGCGAATGACTTCTTTTGTGATCGGCGTTGGTGTTGAAGCTCCCGCAGTAACAGCGACGGTATTAACGCCTTTCAGCCATTCGAGCTTTAATTCGCTTAGGTCGCCAATTCGGTATGCTTTAGTGCCTGCTATTTCCTCCGACACTTGAGCGAGCCTATTGGAATTGTTGCTCTTCGGGTCGCCGACAACGATTGTTAGATCCGCTTTTTTCGCCTGTTCTGATACAGCTTCCTGCCGTACCTGAGTAGCGAGGCAAATCTCTTGGTGATATTCGACATGAGGATATTTCTCTTGTACAAGCTCCATAATGTCGTGAACATCCCATTGAGACATCGTTGTTTGATTGGTCACGATTAATTTCTCTGCTTTGATATCGAGGTTTTTCACATCTTCTTCTGTTTCAACTAAGTGAACGATCTCAGGGGCTACGCCAACGGCTCCTTCAGGCTCTGGATGCCCTTTTTTGCCGATGTAGATGACGTGATATCCTTTTTCTTTCATTTCTAGAATTAAAGTATGAGTTTTCGTCACATCCGGACATGTAGCATCTATTGCGACTAATCCTCTCTCGTCGGCGATTTTTCTGACCTCGGGAGAAACACCATGCGCAGTAAAAATCACAGTTCCTTTGTCAACCTGCTTCAGGATATCCAGACGATTAGCGCCGTCTAAAGTAAAGATTCCTTCCTCTTCAAACGCATCAGTGACGTGTTTATTATGAACAATCATCCCGAGTATATAGATGGGTCTTGGCAAGCTCTTATCAAGTGACGCGTTCTTGGCAATAACCATAGCATCAACAACGCCATAGCAATAGCCGCGCGGCGATATTTTAATTACGTCCATTTTCGGTTGTCCTCCAATACTGAAGTGAGTAAAGGCAATATAAAAAGCCGTAATCAAACGGCTCTATTCTTGCATTCTTCTGATCTCATTATAGCCAATCTCACTTCAGATATCAAAGAATGTTAAATATATAATCTCGGCTTTGAACTGCCTGATGTTCTTTTTGAAGAAGGAGAGGCGGCTTCATTTTTCTTCGGGGCAGATGTTTTTGATGTGTGTTCTTCTCCGTCAGGTTTTTTTGATTTCTTGGGGAGAGAAGAACTTTTTGGTTTTGATTTTTTGTTTCCGCCTGAGGTCTTTACCTCAGCTTCGTTCTCTGTTTCTGAGGTTTCTTCCGAATCTGTTTGTTTTTCATTTTCCTCATTGCTCTCTGTATCATCACTTTTACTTAATTGGCTGTACAGCTTCATCATTGCTGGCAGGTTGCGGACTAACGGGCCGTACTGCTGGATCATGGGAGTGACTTGCTGCGCCATGCCGAGCACTTTTTGCACATTCCCGAGCATACTGGATAAAGATGCAGGATTGGCGATATTTTGAATCCCTTGGAGACTTGAGCCTCCGCTCGCTGTGGAGCCAGCTCCAGGAACCCCGGCGCCGCCAGCGCCTCCTCCTCCGGGTAAGAACCTTGACAGCATTCCTTTTATGCCTCCGTCCGCACCATTTCTCGCCCCGGCATTTGCCTGAGGAAGAAATTGTCCGGATTGCTGAAAACCTTGCTGCTGCGGTCCAAATGAAGGTCTTCGCATATTAGGCGGTCTTCTGCCCATCATTTGCTGATTTGGCATGGGGCGGGGCGGTCCGGGCTGCGGGTAATTTCTCATCGGCTGCTGTGGTGAAAACATACTTGTACCTCCTTTCAGCTCTCTCTGCTATTAGAATATGCATGTGCTTCGGTATTTGCTTTATATAACCGAATAAAACAAAAGCCTTGCAAACGTGGTGTTTTTAAGCAAGATCGGGTATAATGTAATGATGGATACATAATGTGCCGCTTTAAGGAGCTGGGAAAAATGAAAGAAACTAAATTTGAAGTATATGAATTGAAACCGTTTATTATAGATGCAGTACACCGCCTTGGTTTTTACGAACCGACTGATATTCAGAAAAGGCTGATTCCTGCAGTGTTAAAAAAAGAAAGCGTCATCGGCCAGTCACAGACGGGAACCGGAAAGACTCACGCTTATTTACTGCCCTTATTAAACAGAATCGATCCTGCTAAGGATGTCGTTCAGGCTGTCATTACGGCTCCGACAAGAGAGCTTGCCAACCAGATTCATCAGGAAGCACTTAAAATCACCGAGGGTGAAGAAGGCAGTCAGATTCGCTCGAAATGTTTTATTGGAGGCACAGATAAACAAAAATCGATTGATAAACTGAAGACACAGCCGAATCTTGTCGTTGGTACGCCCGGTCGGATTGCCGATTTAATCAAAGAACAGGCGTTAAGTGTTCATAAAGCAGAATCCCTCGTTATTGATGAAGCGGATTTAATGCTGGACATGGGATTCATTGCGGATGTAGATTACATTGGTTCCCGCATGCCTGAGGATCTGCAGATGCTTGTGTTCTCAGCGACCATTCCGGAAAAGCTGAAACCATTTTTGAAGAAATATATGGAAAACCCAAAATACGCCCACGTGGAGCCAAAACAGGTGACTGCTGCGAAAATCGAGCATATTCTCATTCCTTCGAAACATCGTGACAAGGACAAGCTCCTTTTTGACATCATGTCTCATCTGAATCCATACTTGGGCATTGTGTTTGCCAATACGAAAAACACTGCTGATCATATCGCTCAATATCTGACTGGCAAGGGCATGAAAATCGGGCTGCTGCACGGCGGATTAACGCCTCGAGAGCGGAAAAAAGTCATGAAGCAGATTAATGATTTGGAATTCACTTATATCATTGCAACTGACCTTGCCGCGCGAGGCATTGATATTAAAGGTGTCAGCCATGTGATCAACTATGAGCTGCCGGATGATCTCGATTTCTATGTTCACCGTGTGGGCAGAACAGCTCGCGCCGGCTCATCAGGACAAGCGATGACCATTTACGAGCTTTCTGATGAGGATGCATTAGCCAGACTTGAGAAAATGGGCATCGAGTTTGATTACTTAGAGCTTGAAAAGGGCGAGTGGAAAAAAGGCGATGACCGCCAGCGCCGCAAAAAACGCAAAAAAACGCAGAACGAAGCGGATGAAATAGCACATCGTCTCGTGAAAAAGCCGAAGAAGGTTAAGCCTGGATATAAAAAGAAAATGAGCTACGAGATGGAGAAAATCAAGAAAAAACAGAGAAGAAACCAATCTAAAAAAAGAAAGTAGGGGAACCTGTTGTTGAGAATAGGCTCACACGTCTCTATGAGCGGGAAACATATGCTTCTGGCTGCAAGCCAGGAAGCAGCCTCTTATGGGGCGAACACGTTTATGATCTATACAGGCGCACCGCAAAATACGCGCCGGAAGAAAATTGAAGATTTAAATATAGAAGCTGGCCGGACACACATGCAAGAAAACGGCATTGACGAGATTATCGTACATGCGCCTTATATTATTAATATTGGCAACACGACAAACCCGTCCACTTTTGAGCTGGGTGTCGACTTTCTTCGTTCTGAAATTGAACGGACAGCGGCCATCGGAGCGAAGCAGATTGTGCTTCACCCGGGCGCTCACGTAGGAGCGGGAGCTGAAGCAGGCATCAAAAAAATTATTGAAGGCTTAAATGAAGTAATTGATCCGAATCAAAATGTCCAGATTGCATTAGAAACAATGGCAGGAAAAGGATCAGAGTGCGGCAGAAGCTTTGAGGAGCTTGCACAGATTATTGATGGCGTTACACACAATGAGCTTTTGTCAGTATGCTTTGACACGTGCCATACACATGATGCCGGATATCAGATTGTCGAAGACTTTGACGGAGTGCTGAATGAGTTCGATAAAATCGTTGGCATTGACCGTATTAAAGTGCTGCATATTAATGACAGCAAAAATGTCAAAGGCGCAAGAAAAGACCGACATGAAAACATCGGCTTTGGTGAAATCGGATATGACGCACTGCAATATGTTGTTCATCATGAGCAGTTAAAAGACATTCCAAAAATCCTTGAAACACCGTATGTCGGTGAAGATAAAAAGAATAAAAAACCGCCATACCGCTTTGAGATTGACATGCTGAAAGAAAAACAATTTGATGACACAATGCTCGAAAAGATTTTACAGCAATAAAAAATGGGGGCTATCCCCCATTTTTTAGCTTGTGAATTGTTTGAATAGTTCATTAACGGTTTGCGCTGTTTCTTTTGATGTAATTGCCTCTACTTGTTTCAGCAGCCGCATTCGTTCATTCTCATTAAAGATGTTCACATTTTTCCCGTATAACAGGTTTGCTACTTCAATGGCCTGCGGTCTTGTTAGGCTGATTCCGTATTGTTTTGAGTACTTCAGCAAATCGTCAGCAGTAGCCTGATTAAGTCGCTGCAAAATAATTCTTTGAAATAAAATCATCGACCATTCCACCTCCAAACTTAATGTATGGGCAAATCATCAAAATGTGTCAGTGTTTAATGGTAAAATAGATTTATAATATATTTAAAATAGTTATTGCAGGAGAGGAGATTTTATGACCCCAACAAAACAGCATAAGAGAGAAACATTTTTCCACTTTATGTTCAGGGTCTTCATGATTCTGGCAGGAGCTGCATCTGCGGCTGTTAGTATCGAATTATTTTTAATCCCCAATCATTTTATTGATGGCGGAATCATCGGTGTATCACTTATTTTAGACCATCTCTTCATGTCAACTCCCGTTTTGAATTTCGCTATATTTGTTGTCATTTTAAATATTCCTTTTATGATCTTCGGTTATAAATATATTGGTAAGACCTTCCTTGTCTCTACGGTGATTGGGATTGTCGGGCTTGCCGTTATTGAATCCTCGCTTCACCATGTAGAAGCCATTACAACTCAACCTATTTTGGCGACTGTTTTCGGCGGTCTTTTACTCGGCTTTGGCGTCGGGCTCGTTATTCGAAACGGAGGTTCAATGGATGGTACGGAAATTCTCGGGATTTTACTGACGAAAAAGCTGCCGTTTTCAGTAGGTGAGTTCGTTATGCTTATCAATGTATTCATTTTCATTTGGGCTGGTTTTGTGTTCGGTCCTGAGCAAGCAATGTACTCTTTCATGACTTATTATATTGCGATGAAAACCATTGATGCCGTGATCCAAGGGCTTGATGAAACAAAAGCTGTCATTATTGTGTCAGATCAGTATGATGAGATTTCCGACGCGATTTTGCACCGTCTCGGTCGAGGAACAACCAAGCTGAAGGGAAAAGGCGGATATACTGACGAAGAAAAGGACGTGATTTACGCGGTTGTCACTAGACTGGAAGTGACAAAGCTAAAAACGATCGTGTTTGAAGTTGATCATAACGCCTTCATTACCATTATGAATACTCATGAAACGAGAGGCGGGAAATTCAAAAACGCTATCCACTAGGCTTTCATTTACTTTTATTCATTTTATGGGTATAATTTTATCTGCGGTAAAGAAAATGGCTTGCTGGTCAGACAGCTGCCATTTTCTTTTTCATACATGTGTTCTTAAGCAAAGTGAAAAGGGGGACCCTTCATGAACGTACAAGAAGCGTTGAACCTACTGAAAGAAAATGGGTATAAATATACAAATAAACGGGAAGATATGCTGCAGCTTTTTGCTGATTCAGACAGGTATCTTACCGCTAAAAACGTACTGTCTGCATTAAATGATGATTATCCCGGCTTAAGCTTTGATACAATCTACAGAAACCTTTCTTTATATGAAGAACTAGGTATTTTGGAAACAACTGAGCTGTCCGGTGAAAAGCTCTTCCGATTTAAGTGTTCGTTTACCCATCATCACCATCACTTTATTTGTCTTGCCTGCGGCAAAACAAAGGAAATTGAGTCATGTCCGATGGACAAGCTTTATGATGATTTAGATGGCTATCAGGTCAGCGGGCATAAATTTGAGATTTACGGCACATGCCCTGATTGTACAGCGGAAAATCAAGAAAACACGACTGCGTAATTGTATATATGAGAAAAAGGAGCCCAGGGCTCCTTTTTCAGTTATTGACACGTATCAAATGATGTTTGTTTTTGTTCATCCATTGAACGGCTTCCAGCCAGTTGCTGACTCTGATGATGTTCGAATCAATTGGAAGCTGATTATAGGGGGAATTGAATAAAATCACCGGTATATCGGCTTCTTTCGCAATCATCATTGCGTTTCCGTGATGATCCTCGAAAAACAAGTCGATGTTATGATTTTTGACTGCCTCAACTTTATGATGGCCGCCAACGAGTTCGATATGGTCGAAATGAATGTTTTGTCTGTCAAACCATTCATAGGTAATATCAGTTAAATGAGTTCGCCTCGCTGTAATATAAATAAGCTTGTGCTCCTCTTTGAGGAGGTCAAGTGACTGTTTTGCGTGCTGCGCAAGCATTGCTTCCTTATATATGATCGCTTCATTTTGATTCATCCAATCCCAAAATTCTTCCTGCGTAATGTTTAACAGCTTTGTCAAATCATAATCCGTCATATCTTCTAATGAAATGGAAAGATTAAACGAGCGGTTCAAATAAGGGACGAATGTATCCTGAGCCGTGATTGTGCCGTCAATATCTATTCCTAAGCGTAACATGCCCACACTCCTTCAGTTTCATCCTTTCAAGTGTAACATAAACAATTAACATTACCAGAAAAGTTTAGCAAACATGAAACGGGTAAAATGGTTCAAACTATAAAAGCTCCTTTAATAAAACAGAAGGGGGAATTGAAGGTGGCAGATTACGAAAAACGTGACAACAACAGTTACTATGTTGACCATGGTTCTGAAGGAACAAATGTTACCCGCGACAATGATGGTTTTTTTGAGGAAACGGCTGCTGAAATCGCAGAGCCTTACCGTGCTGCTGATCGCAACAATGATCGAGACAATGACCGCAGCGGCGGCAATGTCAATGAAGGACGGGGAATGGGATATATTGCGTTAGCCTTGTCCATTATTTCATTGTTTGTACTGCCTGTTTTATTGGGAGCTGCCGGTATTATTGTCGGCTATATCGCAAGAAGAAGAGGTACTCAGGGCTTGGGAGCTTGGGCGATGGGTATCGGTGTCGTTTCATTAGTGCTTGGAATATTTATTATTCCGTTTTTTTAACATAAAAAGCTTGACGGGTTCCCGTCAAGCTTTTTGTGTCTCTTCTTTTGATTTAGCTTTTTCAGCTTCAAGCTTTGCATAGTGTTCCTCAGCAAGAATGTCGATTTCCTTCTTGAGTTCCTCTACCATTGTTTCCTCTGGAACTTTACGGACAATTTTTCCTTTCCGGAATAACAGTCCTTCACCGCGTGCGCCGGCGATCCCGATATCGGCTTCTCTAGCTTCACCCGGTCCGTTTACGGCACAGCCAAGAACAGCAACTTTGATCGGCGCTTTTATCTTAGAAATATACTCTTCCACTTCGTTGGCGATGCTGATGAGGTCAATCTCAATACGGCCGCAAGTCGGACATGAGATGAGTGTGGCAGCATTAGAGGCTAAGCCGAAAGATTTCAGAAGCTCCCTTGCTACTTTTACCTCTTCCACAGGATCTGCGCTTAATGAAATACGCAAGGTGTTTCCGATGCCCTTGCTTAAAATCGCGCCGAGTCCTGCTGCGCTCTTAACTGTGCCGGCAAACAGCGTTCCTGACTCGGTGATCCCAAGGTGCAGCGGGTAATCAAATGCTTTCGACGCTTTTTCATAAGCCTCGATCGCAAGGTTGACATCAGATGCCTTCATGCTGACAATAATATCGTGAAAGTCAAGGTCTTCAAGAATTTTAATGTGGTGAAGTGCGCTTTCTACCATTCCGTCGGCTGTCGGATAACCGTATTTTTCTAAAATCCGTTTTTCAAGTGAACCGGCGTTTACTCCGATTCTGATCGGAATCCCTTTTTCTTTCGCCGCCTTAACGACCGCTTCGACTTTTTCACGGCGGCCGATATTGCCAGGATTGATTCGGATCTTATCAGCGCCGCCTTCAATGGCTTTTAACGCAAGCTTATAATCGAAATGGATGTCAACAACGAGCGGAATGGAAATCTGTTTTTTAATATCTGCAATGGCGTTTGCCGCCCGTTCATCCGGACATGCTACCCGAACGACTTGGCATCCGGCTTCAGCCAAACGGTTAATTTCCGCAACCGTTGCTTCCACATCATGTGTTTTTGTTGTTGTCATGCTTTGGATGACAACTTCATTGTTGCCGCCTATTGTTAAAGGTCCCACTTTGACGGGACGCGTTTTTGTACGATGTGTGATTTCACTCACTTGCAATCGCTCCTTAATTGTAGTTGCCGCTTCTAGATGTAACAATTCTAGTATGGTTTATGTGAATTTATTTTACAAATTACATTGTAACAGTGTCTTCGCCAAACTGACAAGAAATTAACGTTAATTAAGGGTAGACCGGGAATTTGTACGCTATTCCCGCTTGAATGGCGTTGGCCCTTACATTTGGATTCAGTGCTTCAAAATCCTTTACAATGTCGTCAGGAGAACCTGCTGATCCGACAATTGACATAACCGTGTCACCCGGCTTAACCTTCACCGTTTTATACGCTGGTCCTTGTGCAGCCGTTTTTGCTGATGCTTCATAGACAGGGAGGTCCTGAATGGGTATTGTTCCAATTTTAAGATCATAAAAAAGAATAAAAAGAATAAAAACAATGCTGCATACAAAGGTGAGACGCTTCATCGCTTTTCCTCCCGCATACAAGATTTTATACCATCGTATGCTTGTCCGTTTTAATCCATGACAAAAGAAAAGAGACTGCGAATGGAATTTCTTAGATTAAACATGATCTTAAGAGAAATAGAATAAAAAGGGTCTTTTATAATATAAATGTTATATTCCATTATTTACAATGAATGATAGATTTGTTACGATAATTATGTAATAGTTTAAAGGAGGATTCAAAAATGAAGCAAGGAAAATTTTCATTGTTTTTAACTTTGCTGCTTATGTTAACTTTAGTAGCGATGCCTAAAGAAAAAGCAGAGGCGGCAAGTAGTGGTTGGCAACCAGTAAGTGGTATCTCTGGTTGTAAGATAAGAGTCATTACAGATGCTTATACATATACTAAGCGTGCAACATCTATTGATGCTTATGCCGAAACAAATGGAAAATGCGGTAAACTATATTATAATGACTTTGGTATATCCATAGTTGAGGGAGGACCGATCGGGCATCACTATTCAGGGTACTTTTCAAATAGAACCCCAACCAAGAAGTTCTACTTCAGTAAATTGCCAAAACCAACAGGAGTCTCTTGGTCAGTAGGATTATCCGTACATAAGGGAAAAGCCTATGATGCTGCATCTGTATATATAAATCCACAAAGAAGATAATAGTGTAAAACATATAAGAAGTCTATTGGAATACAACTTAAATACTTGGTATGTTATTGCTAGATGCCTATTGGTATCTAGCTTTTTTGAAATTTATTTAATTTATAGTTAAGTAATCTTCTTTTTATAAGTGGAAAATAAATTTGCTAACCGCGTCAATCACATGGGTCTAATAATTTGGAGTTTGCTAAGAATAAAGCTCTAAATACATTAGATTTATTGATATAAAAAACCTTTCAAAATTTCTGTCCCGAGAGACAGCTTTTTTGCTCCTTCTTTTTTATCACCCATTGGTTAAAACTTGTTGGGCTTCAGTAGTTGAACAACTATTTTCCATTTTAGACAATTACCCTTTAAGTAGGAAAGTGTAATTGTCTTATAACACTCTCTACTTAAGGGTATCAATAAATGCAATTTTCTCAAACTTTTTCAATTGATTTTTTCGACGGAATCTCTTTCAATACAAGAAACAGGATGACAATATTGACAAACCAGTTCAGCAAAAATTCACTTGGAACTGCCGCTTCTAATGCGCGCATGATCGTAAAGAATACGGTCGAAAGGGTGATGGAATAGGCCGAAAGCTTCCAGAGCTGATGGTAGGATAGATGCTTTCTTTGTGAATTCTTAATGATTAACCCGATAAGCGCCAAGAATGATACTTCAATGAATTTTCCTGCGGCAGTTACAAGGAAAATGAGAGCTGAGAGAACCGTTACGATCATCGTTTTATTTTGGTTTAAACCTGCAATGACATCTTTTTTCTTTAACTCTGACGGTATCATTGAGTAAGGCATCTCCTGAGCCTGTCCGTCAATGGCCAAAACAAATTTGTTCTGGAGGATGCCGATCGCATTTTGCTTTGCTTCAATTTGCTTGGTGCCGTAAGCGTCCGTCGGATCAAATACGATAACGAAACCATTTGCCTGTGATTCCGTCGCTTTTTTCTCATCCGTTTGAAGTTTGCCGTTTGAAATTGTGAAATCAGGGAAATCTTTGTTTAACACGGTTTTAAAGCCGTTCATTGATTTTACGGTCCCTGAGCTTACATAATAAGCGGTAGGAATTGCAAAAAGGACAGAAAGCAAAAATACATAAAGAATCGCTTTACCGATTCCTTGAAATCGTGTTTTTGCGATATCGCGGGGAGAGTATGTACTTTTGATGAAAAGCTGAAATATATTCACTATCTTCACTTCCTAGCTATACTAATATATGTTGCTTATTGTATCGTTGCCCGCGTGTGAATACAAGGAAGACATGAAGAAAACAGATGAAAAAGGGAGGAAGAATGCTATGGATATGTTGTATTGGCTGTTGATTGCGGCGGTATTTATCATCGCCTTTATCGGGCTGGTGTATCCCATTATTCCGAGTGTCATATTTATCGTTGCCGGATTTGTATTGTATGGATTTTTGTTTTCATTCAGTCCGTATTCTTACATGTTCTGGCTCGTCGAAGCTGTTTTTGCCGCAGTATTATTCGCCGCGGATTACGTGTCTAATCTGCTCGGAGTAAAAAGGTTCGGCGGAAGCAAAGCCGCCATATGGGGAAGCACGATCGGTTTATTAATCGGGCCTTTTGTCATTCCGGTTGCGGGGATCATATTAGGTCCGTTTATCGGGGCTGTTTGTGCAGAACTTATCGTCCACCAAAAGGACGTCAAGTCAGCGTTTAAAATCGGTCTCGGCTCACTCATTGGCTTTTTAACAGGGGTTATTGCAAAGGGCATGATACAGCTTTTGATGATCGGATATTTTTTATGGACGGTCCTATAAGAATTGCGGACGGCATGTTTAATGGGGCGAATTATCGGTTAAAGTGAAATATGTTCGCTGAAATGAGCCAAGATGTGAGCTTTTTCATTGCTTACAAAGCATACTTTTGTTACATTGAATGAAGAAAGGCTCGCTGTGAAGCGGCATTTCAGTACATATATATATTAAAGGAGGAATTATCATGGCTTACGAACTTCCAGAATTACCTTATGCGTACGATGCTTTAGAACCGCATATCGACAAGGAAACTATGACTATTCATCATACGAAACACCACAACACATACGTTACAAATTTAAACAAAGCGGTTGAAGGAAACACTGCTCTTGCAACCAAATCAGTTGAAGAGCTGGTTGCAGATATTAATTCTGTTCCTGAAAACATCCGCACTGCAGTCCGCAACAACGGCGGTGGACACGCGAACCACAAATTATTCTGGACACTTTTATCTCCAAACGGCGGCGGCGAGCCGACTGGCGCGCTTGCTGATGAGATCAACAGTGTATTTGGAAGCTTTGACAAATTCAAAGAGCAATTCGCAGCTGCAGCAGCTGGACGCTTCGGTTCTGGCTGGGCATGGCTTGTTGTTAACAACGGCAAACTTGAAATCACAAGCACGCCAAACCAAGATTCTCCGCTTTCAGAAGGCAAAACGCCTATCTTAGGTCTTGACGTTTGGGAGCATGCTTACTACCTTAACTATCAAAACCGCCGCCCTGATTACATTTCAGCGTTCTGGAATGTTGTGAACTGGGACGAAGTGGCTCGTCTATACAGCGAAGCAAAATAATGACACTAGCAAGGTCCTCGATACAGGGCCTTGCTTTTTTTATGTCTTCTTTTTACATATCTCGGTTTGAGTGAGACAGACTAAGGGATAGTAAAGGGGAGTCAGTAATGAGCAAACTAAAAAAAGTGATTGGCGATGTAGACGTAAACAAAGGGTTACTCTTTCTGCTGACTATTGGCGGGCTTTACTCACTGGGAATTGCACTGTCCAATACATTTGTTAATGTGTATCTTTGGAAGCAGTCAGGGAAATTTATTGATTTGGCGATATATAATTTATCCATTGTGACAATGCAGCCGATAACCTTTTATTTGGCTGGACGGTTAGCCAAAAAAATAGACAGGGTGTTCATTTTAAGGTTCGGCGTCATTTTTTTAGCTGCCTTTTATTCAAGTGTGCTTTTAGCCGGAGAAACGGCAGCCAACCGGCTCGTGCTGATCGGTGCGGTGCTCGGAGTGGGCTATGGCTTTTATTGGCTTGCGTTTAACGTTCTGACCTTTGAAATCACAGAGCCGGATACGCGAGACTTTTTCAACGGATTTATGGGCATTCTGTCTTCCTCGGCAGGAATGATCGGCCCGATTGTAGCGGGATTTGTTATCTCAAGGCTTGAAAATAATACGGGTTACACAGTGATTTTCAGCCTCTCCCTCAGTTTGTTTGCATTGGCTGTTGTGATGAGCTTTTTTTTAAAACGAAGAGAATCAAAGGGCCGTTTTATGCTGAGCAAAGTATTTGGAGAGCGCCATAGCAATATGAATTGGCGGAGAATTACGAATGCGCATTTTTTTCAAGGCTTAAGAGAAGGGATTTTTGTTTTTTTAATCAGTGTTTTTGTATTTATTGAGACAAACAGCGAACTGGCCCTTGGCACATTCGGCCTTGTCAACTCAGCTGTTTCTTTCTTTGCCTATTACTTTGCATCCAGGCTGATTAAGAAAAAGGCCAGAAAAAAATCGATTTTGCTGGGCGGCCTTATTTTGTATGGAGCGCTGTTTTTGATTCTGTTTCATATGAGCTTTGCGACATTATTGACGTACGGCGTTTTTATTGCCATCGGCTATCCTCTTTTGCTCGTGCCATATGTTTCACTTACATATGATGTGATAGGCCGGGCGAGACATGCCAGAAAAGCAAGGATTGAATATATCGTGCTGAGAGAATTGTTTTTAAACGCCGGCAGGATTGTCTCCATTTTAGGCTTTCTCCTGATCGTGGCTCTTCTCAAAGAAGATGTGGGAATTCCTTTGTCACTTGCTATCTTGGGCGTAGGACATCCGCTGATTTATTACTTTGTCAAGGATATCCGTTTTAAGGAGAAAGAAGAGGAAAATCAAACCATGGAAGAGGATGGCCAAAAAAGGGTCACTGAACCGAATCTTTTAAAAGGCGAAAGATAATTTTTTGTCAAAAAGGGGTTATCTGTAGAAAAAAGTCGAAAAAACCTTTAAAATGAAAACTGGCACTCTTACTTGAGTGTCTTTTCTTTCTGTAAATAGAAAAAGGTGATGTTATGAGGAGAAATAAACCAAAAAAACAAAATCATAAAGAGAAAAAGAAGTCGCTGCCGATCCGGCTGAATATTTTATTCTTGGCCGCCTTTGTTATATTTACCTGGATCATTGTGGAACTGGGGATCAAGCAGATCGTGCAAGGCGATGATTACAAAAATCAAGCCAATAAGCAGGAACAAAGTGAAGTCAGCTCCGCAGTGCCGCGCGGTAAAATTTATGATCGAAACTTTAATGCCATCGTGACAAATAAGGCTTTAAACGCAATCACATACACCAGATCTAAATCGACCTCACAAGAGCAACGTTTAAAGATCGCAAAAAAGCTGTCTGAGATGATTAAAGTCGATACAAAAAAAGTAACAGAACGGGATAAAAAGGATTATTGGATTTTGACTAGGCCAAAAGAAGCCAAAAAGCTGATTACCTCTCAAGAAAGACAGCAGGCAGAAGACAAAAAATTATCCGATAACGATTTATATCAGCTTCAGCTAAAACGAATTACTGACAAGCAGATGAATGACCTGACGGATAAAGACATGCAGATCCTCGCCATCAAAAGACAGATGGATTCAGGATACGCATTGACCCCTCAATATATCAAAAATGAAGATGTATCAGCGAAGGAAATGGCAGTGGTAAGTGAACATTTAGACGAACTGCCGGGTGTTGATGTCACGTCCGATTGGGAACGTGACTATCCATATAAAAACCTTCTCCGCTCAGTGCTCGGAAGTGTTTCCAGCTCTGATGAAGGATTGCCGTCCAATTTGCTCGAGCATTACCTGTCGCTTGGCTACAGCCGAAATGACAGGGTCGGAAAAAGCTATTTGGAATACCAATACGAAAGCCTTCTTCAAGGACAAAAAGCAAAGGTAGAAAACATTACAGATTCAAACGGCAATGTCACGGGAACGAAAACCGTTTCTGAAGGCAAAGCCGGTAAAGATCTCGTGCTTACGATTGATATTGATTTGCAAAAATCAGTTGAAAAAATCATTGAGAAGAATTTAAAATCAGCTAAAGCAAGAGCAAGCACTCAATTGTTAGACCGCGCATTCGTTGTCATGATGGATCCAAGAAACGGTGAAGTGCTGACAATGGCGGGCAAGCAGATTAAACTAGAAAATGGAGCATACAAGTTTGATGATTATGCATTAGGAAATATGACTTCATCCTATGCCATGGGATCAGCTGTTAAAGGTGCAACCGTACTAACGGGTCTTCAAACTGGCGCCATCAACTTAAATACGGTTTTTCAAGATGAGCCGTTATATATCGGTCAAGATAAAAATGGTAAAAAATCATGGAAGAATTTAGATTCGGTTAATATTCAAAGAGCGTTAGAGCAGTCTTCCAACGTATTTATGTTTAAAACTGCGATTGCAATCGGTAAAGGCGAGTATAAACCACATCAAGCTTTACCGATTGATACTGCGGCCTTTGATACATTCCGTAATCACTTTAGCCAATTTGGATTGGGTGTCAAAACTGGAATTGATCTTCCGAATGAAATGACAGGCTATAAAGGAACAAACAGATTGACGGGATTTTTGCTTGACTATGCGATCGGTCAGTACGATACTTATACACCGCTGGAACTGGCGCAATACGTATCAACGATTGCAAACGGAGGCTATCGCTTGAAGCCTCAGCTTGTCAAAGAAGTCAGAGAACCCAATGCTGAAAAAGGGATCGGGGCTGTTGTACAATCTGTTCAGCCTGAAGTGCTGAATAAAATAGATATGAAAAGCGAGTACATTAAAGAGGTACAGGCCGGGTTCAGACGGGTGATGACAAAAGGGACAGCCGCGACCCAATTTGCTTCAGCTTCCTATCAGCCTGCCGGTAAAACAGGAACAGCGCAGTCTTTCTATGATGGGCCTGATAAATCAAAAACAGGAACAGCGGCTTATAATACGACACTTGTCGCTTATGCGCCGGCCGATAATCCTGAGATTGCGATCTCTGTTGTAGTACCTTGGGCTTATATTGATTATGGCGCTAAATATACCATTACAAACGAAATCGGCAGAGAAGTATTGGATAAATATTTTGAGCTGAAATCGAAGCAGGACAAAGAAGATACTCAGCAAAAGAATAAAGACAAAATCGAAGAAGACGCAACGTCTTCTAATAACTAAAATGAAACGCTCACATGATGTGGGCGTTTTTTTATACAAAAAAACGCATTGATTTACAAAACCTTAACATTCGATTCAAACCCTTTTTACACAGAACCTTTATTCTATACGTGTAGGACAAATTACACATTATATGCAGGGGGAATTCAGGAAATGAAAAAAAACAAATGGGTGCTTATGCTTCTAATGGCTGCTTTTATGATGATTGCAGCTGCATGCGGAAATGCAGGAGAAAGTGAAAAATCGAATAGCGATTCTGCAAAAGGGGAAGAAAAGGCATCAGGATCTTTAACCATTTCTGGTTCATCTGCTATGCAGCCATTAGTACTTGCTGCCGCGGAAAAATTTATGGAAGAAAACCCTGATGCAGATATACAGGTGCAAGCTGGCGGTTCTGGAACAGGGCTTTCTCAAGTTTCTGAAGGAGCTGTTCAGATCGGGAATTCAGACGTTTTTGCTGAAGAAAAAGAAGGAATTGATGCAAAAGCGCTAGTCGATCATCAAGTCGCAGTAGTGGGTATGGCAGCAGCTGTAAACCCTGATGCCGGTGTGAAGGATATTTCAAAAGATGAATTGAAAAAAATCTTCACCGGCAAAATCAAAAACTGGAAAGAGCTTGGCGGCAAAGACCAAAAGATCACACTTGTAAACCGTCCTGATTCTTCTGGCACACGTGCTACATTTGTGAAATATGCGCTTGACGGAGAAGAACCTGCAGAAGGCATTACAGAGGATTCATCTAACACAGTGAAAAAAATCATTGCTGATACTTCGGGAGCTATTGGGTATCTTGCATTCTCATATTTAACAGATGACAAAGTAACTGCTCTATCTATTGACGGTGTAAAACCTGAAGCGAAAAATGTTGCAGCTGGCGAGTATCCAATCTGGGCTTATCAGCATTCTTACACAAAAGGTGAAGCGACAGATTTAGCTAAAGAATTCCTTGATTATTTAAAGAGTGATGACATTCAAAAAAGCATTGTTACCGACCAAGGGTACATTCCGGTTACTGATATGAAAGTGACACGCGATGCCAACGGGAAGCAAAGCTGATCTTTATAAAAAGAGGAGTGCGGTGGCAACCGTTTCTCCTCTTAACACATTCATAGGAGTGTAAAACAATGATAAACAATAGAGAAAATATGTCTGTGAGCGAGCGTTTAATCAGCTCAAGGCAAAATCGGCAATTGGATGAAGTTCGGGGAAGAATGATTGTGACAGCTTGTGCGCTTATTATGATTGCGGCATCTGTTGCGATCACCATTTTCCTCGGCGTGAAGGGGCTGCAATCTTTTCTTGTAAATGGTGTAAGCCCAATTGAATTCTTAACGAGCTTAAATTGGAACCCTACAGATACGGATCCGAAATATGGAGTGCTCCCATTTATTTTTGGATCATTTGCAGTAACGATTCTTTCTGCACTCATTGCTGCGCCGCTCGGCATTGCAGGTGCGATTTTTATGACAGAAATTGCGCCGAATTGGGGAAAGAAAGTACTGCAGCCGGTGATTGAGCTTTTAGTCGGCATTCCATCTGTTGTTTATGGATTCATAGGTCTTACAGTATTAGTGCCGTTTATCGCTCAGTTCAAATCGAGCGGAACAGGGCACAGTTTATTGGCGGGAACGATTGTCCTTTCCATTATGATCCTGCCGACCGTTACATCGATTTCTGCTGATGCGATGGCTTCTCTTCCGAAGAGTTTAAGAGAAGGTTCTTATGCACTCGGTGCGACAAGATGGCAGACGATCAGAAAAGTGCTTGTACCCGCAGCTTTTCCGACATTAATGACGGCTGTTGTGCTTGGTATGGCACGGGCGTTTGGCGAAGCTTTGGCTGTTCAGATGGTCATTGGAAATACAAGAGTATTGCCGGAAAGCCTGTTTGACACTGCCGGAACCCTGACAACGATCATTACGCTGAATATGGGCCATACCACATACGGCAGCGTTGAAAACAATACGCTGTGGTCAATGGGGCTTGTGCTTCTGGTGATGTCATTCTTGTTCATCCTGTTTATTCGCTACTTGTCATCTAGGAGGAAAGTGTAATGAACCGCAAAATAACAGATAAACTGGCAACTGGAATATTTGGTTTATGCGCAGCCATTATCGCGGCAATTCTGGTAGGCTTGTTTTCCTATATTATTATTAACGGTGTTTCCCAGCTCAGCTTCGACTTTATTACGACAAAATCAAGTGCCATTGCAGCTGGAGGAGGAATACGCGACCAGCTGTTCAACTCCTTTTATATTTTGTTTATTACGATGCTGATTACAATCCCGCTCGGTGTGGGCGGCGGAGTGTTCATGGCTGAGTACGCGCCTAATAACAAAGTGACTGATTTCATCAGAACATGTATAGAGGTGCTTTCATCTCTTCCGTCAATTGTGATTGGGATGTTTGGATTATTAATGTTTGTTAACTTAACAGGCTGGGGATATACGATCCTAGGCGGGGCGCTTGCATTAACTGTTTTTAATCTTCCTGTCATGGTGCGTGTGACAGAAGACGCGATTCGTTCAGTCCCTAAAGATTTGAAGGAAGCTTCTCTCGCTTTAGGTGTATCACGCTGGCATACCGTAAAAACGGTTTTAATTCCAAGTGCAATCCCTTCTATCATTACCGGAGCGATTTTAGCGTCAGGAAGGGTATTCGGGGAAGCGGCGGCATTATTATTTACAGCCGGTCTGACAACACCGCGTCTTAATTTTACGGAATGGAACCCGTTTTCTGACACATCGCCATTTAATATCTTCAGGCCCGCTGAAACACTTGCGGTTCACATTTGGAACGTAAATACGCAAGGAATTATTCCGGATGCTGAAGCGATTGCCAACGGAGGTTCTGCGGTGCTGGTCATTTCTGTTCTTGTATTTAATCTCGCAGCGAGATGGCTTGGCACGATGATCTACAAAAAGCTTACGGCAAATTAGAACGGAAAGAGGCGAAAAACATGTCCGAACAAATGGTAAAAGAAAAGCCTGAACGTGCTGTTTTCGTTCCGAAACAGCGCCACGTGCTCGAAGTGAAAGATCTGTCTATTTTTTACGGAGATAAACAGGCAGTTCACCGCGTGAATATGGATATTGAAAAAAATGCGGTGACCGCTTTGATTGGACCGTCAGGGTGCGGAAAGTCCACTTTTTTGAGAAACATTAACCGAATGAATGACTTAATTCCTTCTGCAAGGGCTGAAGGTGAAATCCTTTATGAAGGATTAAATATACTGGGCGGCAATATTAACGTTGTCAGCTTAAGAAGAGAAATCGGAATGGTTTTCCAAAAACCGAATCCATTTCCGAAATCGATCTATGCGAATATCACACATGCATTGAAATATGCCGGAGAGCGGAATAAAGCTGTTTTAGATGAGATCGTGGAAGAAAGCTTAACAAAAGCTGCGCTCTGGGATGAGGTGAAGGATCGTTTGCATTCATCTGCACTCTCGTTATCAGGCGGCCAGCAGCAACGTTTATGCATCGCGAGAACGCTTGCGATGAAGCCGGCTGTTCTTCTGCTGGATGAACCAGCTTCAGCACTAGATCCGATTTCAAATGCAAAAATAGAAGAATTAATGACAGAATTGAAAAGCGAATACTCGATTATTATTGTCACGCATAATATGCAGCAGGCTCTGCGGGTTTCTGACCGGACAGCATTCTTTTTAAACGGCGAGCTTGTAGAATACGGACAGACTGAACAGATTTTCACCAGTCCGAAGCAGCAAAAGACAGAGGATTATATTAACGGGAAATTCGGATAGGAGGGCGGCAATGAGTATTGCTACCGAAGCTGTAATGAAACAGGAAGTCTATCAAGTCAATGGAATGGACTTATGGTATGGACAGCATCACGCTTTAAAAAATATCAATTTGAGTATTCATGAAAACGAGATCACCGCGATTATCGGGCCGTCAGGATGCGGGAAATCGACCTTCATTAAAACATTGAATTTAATGATTCAAATGACGCCGAATGTAAAGCTTGCAGGTGAACTGAATTATAATGGCAGCAACATTCTAAAGGATAAAGTGGATATCGTGGATTTGCGAAAAAATATCGGCATGGTATTTCAAAAAGGGAACCCGTTTCCGCAATCTATCTTTGATAATGTCGCTTACGGACCGAGAGTCCACGGCACCAAAAATAAAAAGAAGCTTCAAGACATTGTGGAAAAGTCATTAAAAGACGTAGCGTTATGGGATGAGGTGAAGGATCGTTTGCATTCATCAGCCCTTTCACTATCAGGCGGCCAGCAGCAGCGTCTTTGTATCGCCAGAGCGCTTGCGACAAATCCTGATATTTTGCTGATGGATGAACCGACATCTGCACTAGATCCAATTTCAACGAGAAAAATTGAAGAACTCATTCTTGAGCTGAAAAATAAATATACCATTGTCATTGTCACGCACAACATGCAGCAGGCAGCAAGGGTTTCTGATCAAACCGCCTTTTTCTATATGGGTGAGCTTGTTGAATGCGACAATACTAATCAAATGTTCTCTAACCCGCAGGATCAAAGAACTTTTGATTACATCACAGGAAAGTTTGGATAAAAAAACAGGCTGAGAGTCAGCCTGTTTTTTTATCGTGTTAACGTTTTTACGATCTTTTTGAAGCTCATGTCTGATTTCACTTTAAACTCGCCGGCGCGGATTTCTTTATGATATCCGGCATCAATGACATAGTCGTTAAAGTTTTGAGCCGAGGAAATGATGCCTTCTTTTTCAAGAATAGCAGATACATCTGCGGTGCTCATGCCGTCTTTAATGTTGAGCTTGTACGTTTTTACTTTGTTTGTTTTCGTGTCTGAGCTGCTGTCGTCGTTCAAGGATTTCTCTTTTGAATCAAGAAGTTTTTGATATTCATCACGGTTAACAGAAACCATTTTTTTAGAATCGAGGTAATTGCTCACGTCTTGTTCGGTTACTGTTTTATTTTCTTTTACAGCAGCGGCCTGGTCTTCGTCTGTTAGATAAAAAACAGCTGCAAGAACGGCTGTCGCTAAAATAATGCCGCCAGCAAATGCCTGAATGCCCCGTTTTGTCATACGAGCACCCTCTCGTTATCTTTGATAATCGTATTTACGTCTTCCACTGATACATGCTCAGCTTTAGCGATCGCTTCAGCGGACATGCCATTATTATATTTTGAAAGTATTTGTTTAGCGATCTTTTGATTGATATCGCTATGCTTTGATTTGCGGATGACAAGGTTTGTTTCCAGTAATTCTTCCTCAAGCACTGTCATTTTCTTTTTGAGCTTGTAAATTTCCTGCATTGCAGAAAGCTGCAGTGTTTCGAGCTCTTGCTCTACATCTTTCATCGGATCTCTTTGAGAATATGAGAATGCAATTAGCGCTATACTGACGATAAACAACGCAATAATAGCAATTTCCACGTTTCATCACCTTCTATTCTTTTTTTATCCTTCTTTTTTATACCATAAAACCAATAGATTCTAAAGGTATTCGCGAAAAAAACGAGATTTTGTCGAGAAGTCTTTCTTTGTTTCCACTCTATGTAATGATTTAATAGGAACACCGAGTGAACGATAGGAAAGGAGAATGTTAAAAATCCATGGATCAATACCCATTTCTCTATAATATACGACATAAGTTTTCTTTTTTTAGGGATACATTCGATATGGTGATTCAAAACGCCCGCACCTTGACCGTACGCTGGGACATCTCAGAAGAAACAATGCGGCTGGCTGAAGCTGTGCTTTTTGAAAGCCCGCGGGATATGATAAAAGAATTGCGCATTGTCATCAAAAGAAAAAACATCGAAGCTGTCAGGACGAAACGCATAACGTATCATAAAGGGGAATGGACAATTGGACAGGCGGCTGGTGATGCTGTATATCGGGCTGAATACAGAATGGTTAACTCAATGAATGTCTCTCTCAAGCTCGCGGATACAGAGGACATCTATCTTGCGGAAAATGGGGTTAGTGATCTAAAAAGTTTTCAGACTGAGGACGCGTACACCTGGTGGGAGAAGCAATTTTCTGCCTACACGTGTTATGGAGGAGGGGAAAAAGAAAGATGAACGTTCTCATGCTTTCACTTGAACATCCTCATGAGCCGAAAAGCGGGCTCGGTGTCCATTTAAACCATCTTATTTCTTATTTAAACCCGCATATCAACATAACTGTTTTTACTCCAAGCAGGCGGCTGTTTACATATGCGCAGTTTGAAGATTTCATGGCTGATGCTAACTTTACAATGGTTCAGCATGTGTTATCCTGCAATGAGCGTTTCGATCTGATTCATGCCCATGACGATATGACAGCTCCCGCTGCTCATTATTTGAAACAACGGCTTGGCATCCCGCTTGCAGTGACTATCCACGGTCTTGAAAGCGAAAGGAAGAAGGTGTGCCAAGAAGCCCCGCATCCATACAGACTGCAGACCGAACGGCTCCTGATAGAATCTGCTGATGAATTGATTGTACTAAGCTCTTTTATGAAACGGTCGCTTGATAAGGCAGCACGTGAAAAAATAACTGTCATCCCAAGCCCTGCATCTATGGAGGAGGAAAAGGGGGAAGTTCCAAGGAACATGAATGGAAGGTTCATATTTTCGTTTGGTAGGTTTGTTCCGGAAAAAGGTTTTTCTCAGCTGTTAAAGGTGTTTGCTATCCTGAGGCGGCGTCAGCCTGATCTGCATTTGGTGCTGGCTGGGGAAGGTCCGTCTCTTTCCTCCTATGAAAAACTGGCTGTAGCATTGAATTTGAAGGAACGTGTTATGTTCCTGCCGTTTCTGCATAGAAGAGACATCAGAACGTTTCTGTCTCACTGTGAAATGGCTGTTTTCCCTAGTTTTTATGAGCCGTTTGGGCTTGCCGCGCAAGAAAGCATGGAACAAGGTGTGCTGACTGTCGTTTCTCAGTCGGGCGGTTTTTGTGACTTTGCCCTTCACGACAAAACAGCATTCACCGTTGATTTTACGCGCGCGCAGGAAGCGGCTGATCTGCTGGACAGGTTTTTAAAAGACCGGGAAAGAGCCCGCCGGATAAAAGAAGCCGGCAGAGAACAAGTGATCAAACTACACCATCCCCGGCTCATTACGGAATCATATTTGCAGCTTTATGAGCGTATTATTCATAATTCAATAATTCATTGAAAAACAGCCTAGCATTCCGTCCATTATAGTGGTATTATATATAAGTCTGAATAAGTAAATGATTTTAGTTTGGAGGGAAAATAATGCGCGTTAATATTACTTTGGCTTGCACTGAATGTGGTGAGCGTAACTATATTTCTAAAAAGAACAAACGCAACAATCCAGACCGCGTTGAATTTAAAAAATATTGCCCACGTGATAAAAAATCTACGTTACACCGTGAAACAAAATAACAGCTCAGCTGTTTGAGGTGTAAAAAAAGCCAGAGCTTTGAAAAAAGGTTCTGGCTTTTTTTCTTTTCCGAGGGGGATGAGAGATGAAATCACAATTAAGAAAAAAGACGATGGAGGCACTATCTGCTGTATCAGGTGAAGATCTTCTTCAAAAAACAGCGCGTATGTACAAGCGTTTGTTTTCTCTGCCGGAGTGGCAAAATGCCAGCACCATTGCCGTCACCATCTCCAGAGGGCTGGAAATACCGACGCGTCCCGTCATTAAGCAGGCTTGGAAAGAAGGGAAACAAGTTTGTATTCCCAAATGCGACCCGGAAACGAAAAACATGCAATTCCGCACATATCAGACCGATGATCAGCTCGAAACCGTTTACGCCGGACTTCTTGAGCCGGTAATCGAAAAAACAAAAAAAGTGGAACCATCACAAATTGACTTGATCATCGTTCCGGGTGTTTGTTTCGATACTGACGGGTTTAGGGTCGGCTTTGGCGGCGGCTATTATGACCGTTTTTTAAGCGATTATGAAGGGAAGACAGTCTCTTTGCTTTTGGAGTGCCAGCTGTTTTCACACGTTCCCCGTCTGCCGCATGACATCTCGGTACATCAGCTGATAACAGAGGATCGAATCATTTCTTGTTGTTCCTAACGCTCCCTGCTCCTAATTCAAGAATAAATAAGAAAGAATGACAAACCCTATTGGCAGGAGGGATATGATGAAAAAACTTATGATTTATGCCATTTTCGCTGTTTCTGCCGTCATGTTTTATCAAAACCGCTACCGTCTTATGAATACCGTACTCAGCCAGCCGGGAATCAGGCGGTCTTTTATTCATTTATTTTTAAGAATTCCGTTTATCCGCAATAAGTTTATACAGCAAGCTTTCTAAAATCCCGTGAAAACGGGATTTTTTGCTTTCGGTAGGCGTTACGGAGCATCAGCTGTTATAATGAAAAAAAACCATTGGAGCGGTAAACATGTATTTACTGGAGTATACATATTGGAAAATTGCGGCGCACCTAGTGAAAAGCGGGTATGGCGTTATACAAGCCAGTGAGTCAGATGAAATGTGGCTGGAAGCACCGGACAAGTCCTCTTATGATCTGGTTCGCCTATATAAACATGATATTGATTTTCGCCAGGAAATGGCAAGAGACATAGAAGAGCAGGCTGAACGAGTAGAACGAATCAGGGCGTCGATGGGCAAACGTCAGATGAAGCTGCTGAATGTATTTTTTTCAGCGGAAGCCCCTGTTGATGACTGGGAAGAGATCGCCGAAAAGCCTTTTGAGAAGGGGCCTGTATCAGTTGAGCCGGCGATCGTGAGGAGAACGATGCTCCGTGATGATCTTCAAGCTGTTTTTCCATCATTTCCGGCAGAAGAATGCACAGAAGCCCGCGCTTCGTTTGAAGACGCGCAAATGGCGAGAGAACGCTTCCTTTCGCTAGTACTGAAACAAGAAGAACAGAGAAAAAATGAAGCGGCGGTTTTTCAAAACGGAAAACCAATCTTTACATATTTATTCATCGCGCTTCAGATCTTGATGTTTTTCTTGCTTGAATTAAACGGGGGCAGTACAAATACGGAGACGCTTGTCGCTTTTGGAGCAAAGGAAAACAGCCTGATTGCAGCTGGAGAATGGTGGCGGCTTTTGACGCCGATTGTGCTTCACATCGGCATTGCGCATTTAGCGTTTAACACGCTGGCTTTATGGTCGGTCGGTACAGCGGTTGAGCGGATGTACGGATCGGGCAGATTTTTGCTGATTTATCTGGCTGCTGGCATTACGGGTTCGATCGCAAGCTTTGTGTTCAGCCCGTATCCTTCAGCAGGCGCTTCAGGAGCCATATTCGGATGCTTAGGTGCATTGCTGTATATAGCTTTGTCAAATCGGAAAATGTTTTTTAGAACGATCGGAACCAATATTATCGTCATTATTATCATCAATCTGGGCTTTGGTTTTGCGGTTTCGAATATTGATAATTCAGGACATATCGGCGGCTTGATTGGCGGTTTTTTCGCAGCTGCCGCACTAGGATTGCCCAAAGCCCGAGCATTGGCAAGAAGATTATTGTCAGCGGTTTTGCTGCTTGCTTTGGCGGCCGGGTTTTTATACTACGGATTGCATTCGCCGTCCCATCAGGAGTCGGCGCTGATTCAGCAGGCAAGCGAGCTGTATCAGGAAGGAAAGTATAAAGAAGTAACGGAATTGCTGAACGGAGAAGCGGAGCAAAAAGATGCCTCTGTTGATCTATTGAAAATTCTGGCTGTTTCAGATATTCAAATCGGTGAATATGATCAGGCGATTTCCCTTTTGGAAAGAGCAGTGGAAAAAGAACCTAAAGATCATGCCTCCTATTACTATTTAGCCTTTCTGTATGCGGAAAAAAATGAGCTTGATCAAGCAGGAAAGGCTATCGAGTCGGCTGTAAACCTAGAGCCGAAGGAGCAGCGCTATAAAGAGCTGCAGCGACAAATTGAAAACAATAAAGAATCATAAGGAATATGCCGAGGGGGGAGACTGACTTTTTTGTCAGCGTTTTCTTCTTGACCGGCTGCATCTATATGAATACGCTTATGATAGTTAAGATCAAGAATGGTGAGGAAAAATGAATACATTTTATGATGTGCAGCAGCTGTTAAAAACGTTTGGCCACATTGTTTATTTTGGAGACAGAGAGCTTGAAATAGAGTTTATGCTGGATGAATTAAAGGAATTATACATGAACCACATCATTGAGAAGGAGCAATGGGCCAAAGCGGCAGCTGTCCTTCGAAAAGAATTGGAACAAACAAAAAAACGAAAGATGTAAAGGCTAAGGTGATAAAAATGGACGAGATATGGTTTGCAGGCATTGATCTGGGAGGAACGACGATTAAACTCGCTTTTATTAATCAATATGGTGAAATTCAGCATAAGTGGGAAGTCCCGACTGATAAAACCGGCGATACCATTACCGTTACGATTGCAAAAACAATCGACAGCAAGCTGGATGAGCTGCAAAAACCGAAGCATATCATTAAATACATCGGAATGGGCGCACCAGGTCCTGTAGATATGGCGGCAGGAATCGTTTATGAAACAGTAAATCTGGGGTGGAAAAACTATGCTTTAAAGAACCATCTGGAGACAGAAACCGGCATCCCGGCTGTGATAGAAAACGACGCGAATATTGCTGCGCTCGGGGAAATGTGGAAGGGAGCGGGTGACGGCGCAAAAGACGTCATTCTCGTGACGCTTGGCACAGGAGTTGGCGGCGGCATCATTGTAAACGGTGAAATTGTACATGGCATAAATGGCGCCGGCGGGGAAATTGGCCATATTTGCAGCATTCCTGAAGGCGGAGCGCCTTGCAACTGCGGAAAAACGGGCTGTATCGAAACAATAGCGTCCGCAACCGGGATTGTAAGAATTGCAAAAGAGAAAATTGCAGATGCTAAGCAGACGACACGTATACAAGCATCTGAACAATTGTCAGCGAGGGATGTATTTGAAGCGGCGGGTGAAAATGACGAAATTGCCCTTGAAGTCATTGATTATGTATCCGAACACCTTGGTTTGGTGCTCGGAAATTTGGCAAGCTCGCTTAATCCGTCAAAAATCGTTCTGGGCGGCGGCGTTTCGAGAGCTGGAGAACTGCTGAGATCAAAAGTCGAGAAAACATTCCGCAAATGCGCGTTTCCGCGGGCGGCAGAAGCGGCTGATATTTCAATTGCTACACTTGGAAATGATGCCGGCGTTATCGGCGGCGCTTGGATCGCTAAAAACGAATGGATGAAACACCAAAATTGTTAAAATTGTGTAAATGAAATTGATTTTTTGTTATGTTCAGGTTAAGATTTAAATTGATGTGATAATGAGAATGTTAGGAATAGACTGATTTTTTGAGCGTGCTGCATAGGAGGTTGAAATGCGAAAAACGTTTTTTTCGAAGTTTTCATTTATGCTGATTGCCATTTTATTGATGTGGCTGAAAACGTATGCTGTTTACAAAACCAGTTTTCATATTAAAATCGACAATCTAACGCAGGAATTTATTCTGTTTATCAACCCATTGAGCTTTTTGCTGTTCATTTTTGGCTTCAGCCTGTTTTTAAAAGGCAAAAACAGAAATCGTTACATGATTGCGATGAGCTGTCTTGTCACGTTTGTATTGCTGGCAAATATGGTTTTTTACCGTTTCTACAATGATTTCTTAACGATTCCTGTTCTTTTTCAAACGAGCAATATGGGTGATCTCGGAAGCAGCATCGGAACACTTCTAGAGCCGACAGACCTCCTATTGGCTGTAGATATTGCGGTTTTAATATGGCTTCACATTGGGCAAAAAGCTTTTCAATCGGACATTCCCTCCACGAAAAATGAACGGGCGGCATATTTTCTGTTTGTTGCTTCTGTTTATTTCTTCAATTTGGGCTTGTCTGAAGCAGAAAGACCTCAGCTATTGACACGTTCATTTGACAGAGAAATGCTTGTTAAAAACATCAGTTTGTTTAATTTTCATATTTACGACGGTGTTCTTCAGTCGAAGCAGTCTGCACAAAGAGCCTTGGCTGACAGCAATAGCCTGACGGAAATTGAAAACTACGTAACCGCTAATGCGAAAGACGCCAACAAAAGTTTATTCGGCGCTGCAAAAGGAAGGAACGTCATTCTCGTATCCTTAGAGTCGACGCAAAGCTTTGTGGTCAATGAAAAGGTGAATGGAAAAGAAATCACGCCTTTTCTGAATGACTTTATAAAACAGAGCTACAATTTCAATAATGTTTACCACCAAACCGGCCAGGGGAAAACATCGGATTCTGAATTTATCGTGGACAATTCACTGTATCCGCTTGGACGAGGCGCCGTGTTTTTTACAAATGCAGGCAACGAATACAGAGCCGCACCTGAGATTCTGAAAAACAGCGGTTACTATTCAGCTGTACTTCACGCTAATAATAAAAGTTTTTGGAATCGTGATTTAATGTATGAATCGCTTGGATATGATTCTTTTTTAGATAGTGATGCCTATGATGTAACTGACAAAAATTCAGTCGGCTGGGGACTGAAGGACAAAGAATTTTTTGAGCAATCTTCAGAGCTGATGAAAAATCTGCCTCAGCCGTTCTACTCGAGGCTGATCACACTGACGAACCACTTCCCTTTTGATCTTGATGAAGAGGACAAATTGATTGATCGATATGATTCAAGCAGCCAGACGCTAAATAAATACTTCCCGACAGTACGCTATCAGGATGAGGCGCTGAAACGGTTTATCGAAAAGCTGAAAGAAGACGGATTATACAACAACTCTATTATCGTATTATACGGTGACCATTATGGTATATCGGAAAACCATAATGAAGCGATGGGGCAATTTTTAGGGAAAGAGATTACACCATTTGAAGAAGTACAGCTCCAAAAGGTGCCGCTTGTCATTCATATTCCCGGTATTACTGATAAAAAGCCGCAAACCATTGAAACAGTAGGCGGACAGATTGATATCAGGCCGACGCTGATGAATCTTTTAGGAATTGAAACGAAAGATCAAATTCAATTTGGCAATGATCTGCTTTCAGAGGAAAAAATGGACTTTACAGTGCTCCGGGACGGAAGTTTTATCACGGATCAGGTTGTATATACTGACGGTGTTTGTTATGACAAAGAGACCGGTAACCCGCTAAAAGAGGCAAAACAATGTGAAGCATTTGCTGATAAAGCGAAACAGGAGCTGTCACTTTCTGATGAAATCATCTATGGTGATTTGTTGCGTTTTTATGATCAGAAAAGGCTGGACAATTCGTCAAAACGAAAAGAAAAACAAATGCTCGATCAGGCATCGTAATCACAATGTCTCCCCCAACAAAGTGGCGGGAGGCTTTCTTTTTTTAAACACGCTGTCATATAGTAACAAAAAAGGGGGATGATGATGGCGTTTATTACGGTGAAACCTGAGATCAAGCACAACTTGACCAGAGTGGCGAGAGAACTGAAGATAGACGAGGAACTGCTTAAAAGCGCAAATTGCTCCGCACAGAAGCACCAATTGTATTGTCCAGGTTATTTGATTGAAGAGAATAACGATAAGGAGCTTCAAACCATTCAGGAGATCAAGAGCTTTTTACAGCCTCGGCAGCTTGATCTTTCTGATAACTGGATAGAGCAAGAAAAAATCTATGATGATGCAGGTGTTGAAAAGGAAGTAAAGAAGATTATTGATGTATTTCCCTTTGTTTCATGCCGAAAAATTGGCCGTTCTGTACTTGGCAGACCAATCTGGGAGCTGAAGACAGGTGGAGAGCATGCTGTAAAAAAGGTTCATATGAACGCCTCGTTTCATGCGAATGAGTGGATCACCACGTCTGTCCTGCTGAAATGGTTTAAGGAATACTGCATGTCATTATGCTGCAACTCGCCTTTCTTCGGCTTTTCTCCCATGAAGCTGTTCAGCAGCACATCTCTGTCTCTCGTTCCTCTTGTCAATCCGGATGGCGTTGATCTTGTCTTGAACGGATCAGAAGGCATGGGAACCAGGAAAGAAGAGCTCGAACGGCTAAATGGCCATCGTCCGAATTTTAATGAATGGAAGGCAAACATAAACGGCATTGATTTAAATAAACAATTTCCGTCATTATGGGAAATTGAGAAACACCGCAAACCGACAGCACCGACCTACCGCGATTTTCCGGGAATCACTCCGCTTACGGAACCGGAATCCATCGCGATGTACCGTCTGATAACGGAGAATCCGCCTGACAGACTGCTGGCCCTCCATACTCAGGGAGAAGAAATTTATTGGGGCTACAAAGGCCTTGAACCTGAAGAATCTGTTGCAGTCATAAAGGATTTTGAGAAGTTAAGCGGGAACATTTATAAAGGGATAAGGGATATAGACAGCTATGCGGGATTTCGCGATTGGTTTATTCACTATTATTTTAAAGAAGGATATACGGTGGAACTTGGAAAAGGTCAAAATCCTTTGCCATTTCAGCAGTTTTCACATATTTATAATGCGACAAACGGCATTTTGTGGAGGTCGCTATTTTTTCATGAGTAACTGAAAACTTTTTCTTTTTTCTGTCGCAGCAAATATGCGACAATAAAGATGATCGGAGGGGAAGGCTGATGAGATCAGTTTGTTTCATTCTGCTGTCGGCTTTGCTGTTTAGTTTAACGGCATGCGAACCATCTCATCAGCAGCAAAAACAAGCATCGGCGGCAAAAGATGAGGAAAAAGACATCATTCCGCTTTCCGCGGAAAAAGCGGACGGAGCTGAAGGCTGGCTGAATAACAGCACAATTTTATATACCGCGTCCGATCCGACGAAAACAGAGCTTTTTTCGTACCGCATCTATACCGGCAAAGCGAAAAAGCTTTATCGGACGGATGGCCAAATCGTTGATGTTCAAATCAATCCGAGAAAGCAGATGATTCTGCTGCAAGTTACGCACAGCCAAAAGACAGCAGTGGTTTTGCTTAATGCAAAAGGAGAGACACTTTACCAAAAAGAATACGAAACGTATGAGCTCGAGGCTGCCTGGAACCAGTATGATCCTTATCAAATGATGGTTACGGTATTCTCTGAAAACTGGGATTTCCATACATATCAGGTGAATGCCAAAAAAGACGAGTCTTCCTTAAGTCCGGTACAGGTTCCATTTATTCATTGGACATCCAAAAATACATTTGGTTATGTAAAAGAGGGAAGAGAGGATAAGTCAGGGCCTTTATATACGTTCGATACGGCCTCCAAAACGGAAGAAAAGCTCGAGGATGATGTTCTTTTCTTTGATTCTTTCCATCAAATGAGTTTTACTGTCAAATCAGCTTCCGAACAAAAAGGGACGTATCAGTTTAATACGCCGCAAACAAAATCGCCAGTTACAGCGGAATGGCCGCTCCAAACGAAATATACAAGTTTGGCTCCGATGGAGTATGATTATGATGAAGCAGAAGGCCTGTTTTATACGTTTAAAGAAAGCGGCGATGCATATAAGCTCGCAACTGTAAATGTGGCATCGGGAAAGTCGAAAGACCTTTTCTCTCTGCCGGAAATGGAGCCAATACAAATTTCTCCGAACGGGAAATATGCGTTATACGGCTTTCATTTTGAACGGATCATTTTATTGGAATCACATGAAATGAAGCAACTCATCATTGAACAAAAGGAGATGGAATAACGATGGCTATCGCAGATGTAACCATTATCCCAATCGGAACGGAAACACCTAGTGTGAGTGCTTACGTGGCCGATGTCCAAAAAATTTTAGAAGGATATCAAGCAGAAGGGAAAATCAAATATCAGCTGACACCGATGAACACGCTGATCGAGGGAGAACTCAGTGACCTTTTCACAGTTATTCAGGAAATTCACGAAGCACCGTTTCAAAAAGGGTTGCACAGAGTGGCAACAAACATCCGAATTGATGACAGACGTGACAAAAAAACGACGCTTGAAAGCAAAATAGAAAGTGTCAATAAACGTTTACAGCAATAAAAACAAACCTGTATCCAATGGGATACAGGTTTTAATGTGCGGTTGGATAACCGCTGTTTATCACGGTCATCACCGTAAACCAGCCAAAGACAAATAAGGTGGCTCCGGCCATTAAAAATCCAAGTGTATTTCTATTTTTAACAGAACGCAAGACTCCCCATAAAGCGAAAAGAGCGACAAGGCCGAAAATCACGACAAGTAACATTACGCAGCCCCCTTTACATTGAAAAACCTGCAATTCTTTCCATTTTTATTCTACCTGTTTTTTAGAGGTTTGTCGATAGCGTTTTCATTGCGATTGTTTGAATCTTTTTTCAAAAACCCTCATAATAGGAGCATAAAAAGAAAGAGGTGATCATAGTGAAATGGAGACGAATGCCAGTTGGGCCGATTCAAGCGAACGCATATTTTCTCATCAATGATGATCAATGCCTGATTTTTGATCCGGGCGGAGAAGAAAATAAAATCAATCAATACATAAAAGATAAAGGACTGACGCCTTTAGCCATTTTGCTTACACATGCCCACTTCGACCATATTGGAGCGCTGGATGAAGTGAGAGAAAAATGGGATATCCCTGTTTACCTGCATCAGAATGAAAAGAATTGGCTTACGGATGCCTCTTTAAACGGCTCCGGCATGCTGAGAGGGATAGAAATCACAGCTAAGCCTGCAGATCATCTGATTGAAGGAGACGGTGAGCTCAATATCGGACCGTTTCATTTGGAAACATTATTTACGCCGGGACATTCGCCAGGCAGTGTTTCTTACTACGTGAAGGATGCAGACTTGGTGATCTCCGGAGATGTCCTGTTTCAAGGCGGCATAGGGCGTACGGATTTGATAGGCGGCGATCAAGAGACGCTGCTGACGTCCATTCATGAAAAACTGCTTACGCTGCCGGAGCACACGCTGGTGTTAAGCGGCCATGGCCCTGAAACAGACGTGCAGAATGAGCAGGATCAAAATCCGTTTTTAAATGGGTTTTCATTGTAATAAAAGAGACAAACCGATAAGGTTTGTCTCTTTTTGCATTTAATGGCCTCCGCCGCCGGGCACCATAATAAAAATTGAGTAATATGTAAAGCCGGCAAAGAAAATCGTTAAATAAGCGCCAAAAATATAAATATACATGCGTTCAGTTAAGTTCAAATACGATAGAAATACAAATAGGATCGTCTGTCCAAAAAACAATAGGGAAGCATCTTTCATATCACCCAAATAAAACATGACTGCAAAAATTCCCGTCCAAAATCCTAACACCCGGAACATGCGATTCATTTTTATCCCCTCCCGAGAGTCCCTCTGACTGTTATTATAATAGATCACACCTAGAAATGTAAACATTTTCATTATTGTTATACAAATGGAATTTGTTCCTTTGATTGTGTTTTCTATTATATGAATGGTTTTTTAAAAATAATCCGAAAAAAATTTCTTTAAATGGTTTAAATAAAAAATGATCCGGGTAGTTATTCTACAAAGAGATGGTTAACTGAGGAGGAAAAAACGAATGGAACAATTAATTTTTTACTCATATCCAAGCTGCACGTCATGCCGAAAAACAAAACATTGGCTCAAAGCGCATCAAATTGAATTTAACGAACGGCACTTATTCAGAGAAACCCCGACAATAGAAGAATTAAGGTACATTTTAT
Source organism: Bacillus sp. 11C (assembly GCF_055486375.1). Taxonomy (NCBI): domain Bacteria; kingdom Bacillati; phylum Bacillota; class Bacilli; order Caryophanales; family Bacillaceae; genus Bacillus; species Bacillus sp. 11C. Next base: position 311,759 of record NZ_JBUPVZ010000003.1, on the reverse strand, counting down.
CGTTAACGACAGAAGGTATTGATGAAATTTTAGCGACAAGAAGCCAGACCTTCAAAGATTTAAATCTAAACATCGAAGAGATGACGGTAAATGAGGTGCTGGAACTTTTAATCGAGAAGCCGAAGCTTTTGCGACGTCCGATTCTTGTGGACAACAAAAAGCTGGTGATCGGTTATAATCCGGGAGAACTGTTGAAGCTATCGAAGAAGAAAACGGTTCATCAATCTGCATGATGAAAAACCGAAGATCCGCTGATTTTTATGAATCAGCTTATCTTCGGTTTTTCACCTGTTCAGAAACTGGGCTAGCTGGATTCGAACCAACGATCACGGAGTCAAAGTCCATTGCCTTACCGCTTGGCTATAGCCCATCGAATGTAAACATAGTATGTGCTGAGGAAGACGCATTATACATAGGAAACACATATTTTTCAAAAAAACAGGAGGTAGCTCATTAAGATGATAGCTCTTGATCAGCATGTAACAGAGCACAAAGAAGATATTATCAAACAATGGCTGGAAACTTGCGCGTCAAAAGGAAGTTGGCTGCATTCCGATAAAGAGCAAAAAAAATTAGAACAAAAGTTAAAAGACCAGCATGAATCATTAGTGACCATCGTGGCGAAATCCCTTAGTAAAGCAGAAGACGTAAAGGATGAGCTCAATCGATGGTCTCTTCAATGCGCCAGAGACCGTGCCGTTCATGAAGTGACTGTAACAGAAAGCGTCGGCCAACTTAACGCCTTCAGGCACATCATGTTTAAATGGATTCAGACATTCAGCGAAGCCTCTTCTCAAGAAATCAGCATTCAGGACATTTATGAGTGGAGCCGGATCTTGAATCAAACCATTGATGAGATCATCGAAGTGTTTACTGAAGAATATTCCCAGGTCACGATGATACAATTAAACGCACAAAAAGAAATGATTAATGAATTGAGTGCGCCGATTATGCCGATCTCTGAGGGGATAGGGATTCTTCCGCTTGTCGGTGAAATTGATACGTACAGAGCGAGGACGATTTTGGAGTCGGTGCTGCAGCAGTGCTCAGCGTTAAAACTATCCTATTTATTTTTAGATATTTCGGGCGTTCCCATCGTCGATACAATGGTGGCTTATCAAATTTTCAAAGTGATTGACAGCACCAAACTACTCGGAATTGAGACGATTATTTCAGGAATCAGGCCAGAAATTGCCCAAACTGTGGTGAAGCTGGGTCTGGATTTTTCGAATGTGAAAACCGAGCAAAGCCTTGCTAAAGCCCTGGCCAATAAAGGATTTAAGATAGAAGAATCATGATACCCTGAACAATCACAAATATGTTCATTCTGGAAAAAGCTGGACAGCCTCCCTTGGGCTATTCAGCTTTTTTAACTTCTATAAATAAAATGTGATGGCTGTCAATGTCTTTTACCTTAAAAGAGTAGCCATCGTATTCAATCACACTTTCAGCCTCGGCGTCTATGTTTTGTGTCAGAAACCAGCCGCCCAAGGTGTCCACTTCAGCTTCTGATAAATCTGTTCCAAGCAGGTTGTTTACATCGCTGATTAATAACTTTGCATTTAATAAGTAGTGATTCTTTCCGAGCTCGCGGATATGAGGCACCTCATCCTCGTCAAATTCATCACGGATTTCTCCTACAATTTCTTCGATAATATCCTCGACAGTGACCAAACCGGAAGTCCCGCCATATTCATCAATGAGAATCGCCATATGGGTGCGTTCCTTTTGCATTTTCAGCAGTAATTTATAAATAGGAATTGTCTCAATAACATGGATAACGGGCTGAATGAAAGGTTCAATATGCTGCTTGTTCAGTGAAAAATCTTTCGTCAGCATTGAAAACAGCACTTCTTTCATATTGATTACGCCCATAACGTTATCTTTATCCTCTCTTACAACTGGGTACCGTGTATATTTTGTTTGCTTCACTGTTTCCTGCAGACTTGGGATTGAGTCTTCATCAAGTGACAAACTGACCATTTCATTTCGCGGCACCATGATTTCCTTTGCCATTCGTTTATCAAAGGTGAAGATATTATCCATATACCTTAATTCGCTTTTTCTGATTTCACCGCTTTTATAGCTTTCAGCTAAAAGAACCCGCAGTTCTTCCTCTGTATACGCCAGTTCATGCTCTGATGCCGGCTTCAGCCCAAACAACCCTGTAATCAACCGGGCAGAGTGGTTCAGCAGCCAAATGAATGGAAACATGATCTTATAAAACCAAATAAGCGGTTTGGCAAGCATCAATGTAATGCTTTCTGCTTTTTGAATGGCGAAGCTCTTTGGCGCCAGCTCCCCTATGACGACATTTAAATACGTCACCGCTAAAAAGGCAATGACAAGTGAAAGAAGGTGGGTGAGCGACTCATTCAAGCCTGCTTTATGAAAAAGGGGACGAAGCAAGGTTTGCACGGTCGGTTCTCCCAGCCAGCCCAATCCTAAAGCTGCCACTGTGATGCCCAGCTGGCAGGCTGATAAATATTCATCAAGGTGAGTGATGACATGCTTTGCTGCTTTAGCGCCTTTCTTTCCTTTTGCGACAAGCTGATCAATTCTGGAACGCCGCACTTTTACGATTGAAAATTCTGCGGCAACAAAAAATCCTGTTAACAAAATGAGAATAGCGACTGCTAGTAAATTGACAAATTCCAAAACAACTGCCTTCTCCAAGGAAGGCATGCACCTCCCTTTTCCGATGTCTTTCTATGTTCCATACCACAGGAAAATGCTCACAAAACATGTGTTGAAGCGGCTGACTGGTTTAGCAAGGCCTTTCTTGGGCAATTAAAGAACAAAAGAACAAAAGTTTGGAGGAGCTTGACATGAAGGCACATACGGGAAAGGATTGGTTTTGGTACCAAATGGGGCCTCAGGAAAGAGATAAGGCAAGAGATCTGATCCATTTTTCTCACTGGCCTCAATGCGAAAAGTGGTTTGAAAATAACCATCATATTAACTTTTTGCGTGTGGACACAACTGAAACGGAAAATGAAGCAGTATTTGGCTCAATTGTATATGATCAGGGGCTGGGTGAGGAAAAAGACCATACCGTTTTTCACTTTTATATTACCAGACAATATTTTTTTACAATAAACTTTGATTTTTCGATTTTGAATGGGATTAAGGGAAAACAAGTTGTCCAGCAAATGGAAAGAGCGAATAGTACCATGGAGGGATTTTTGATCCTTCTCGGCGAGTTAATGAATGTGTATCTAATCGGTTTAGATGAATTTGAAGTAAAGCTGAGAAAGCTCAGATGGCAAATCAAAGACGACAATAGCAAAAGCATTTTAAACCGTGTCCATCTCTTGCACCATGAGCTGATGATCTGGAAAAACTTAATCCTAAACACTAAAAAAATTGAAATGGCATTGAAAGAAACCTTCTTGTCTCAAAATGAAGATAAAAAGGTTTATCAGCGGACACAACTTAAAATTGACAGGGGGTTTACATACATCAGTGAATTTGAAGGGGAGCTTAATAGTCTGCTGCATTCAGAGGAAGTCATTACCTCTCACAGGGGAAATGAAATATTCAAAGCGCTGACCATTTTCACGACGCTTTTTACGCCGGTTACAGCACTTGGGGCCCTCTGGGGGATGAACTTTTCAGTGATGCCTGAGCTGAATTGGAAATACGGATATCTCTTTTCGCTCTTATTGATTGGCACGTCTACGGTCCTGATCTACCTCTATTTGAAGAAGAAAGGCTGGACGGGAGATATGCTGCAAGAGGGAAAGAAGAAAAAGAAATCTCAAAAAAGGCAGACACTGTAGGATGTTTCATTTTTTGTGCAGCGGATAAAAAATAAATAGAACACGGTAAAGGAGGAATGGAAATGAAAATAAGAGACATTATGACGAAGAATGTAGAATGCTGTGAACCAACCGCTTCAATCACAGAACTAGCGAAACAGATGAAAGACTCCAATGTCGGTTCTATTCCAGTCTGTGAAAACGACACACTTAAGGGGATTGTTTCTGATCGGGATATTGTGACGAGATGCTTAGCTGAGAATCAGATGGATGCAAAAGCAAGAGACATCATGAGCGCTGACATCGTATCCGGCCACCCTGATATGTCTGCTGAAGAAGCGAGTCAGCTTATGGCAGAGCACCAAATCCGCCGTTTACCGATTCTTCAAAACGAACGAATTGCCGGTATTGTTGCATTAGGCGATCTTTCCGTTGAGAAAAATACAGACCAAAAAGCCGGAGAAGCATTAAGTGAAATTTCTAAATCAGCATAATGAAAGATAGAGGAAAGCAGGCATGATGATCATCATGCCTGCTTTTTCATTAAGAAAAATAATGAAATCAAGGAGGAACATTCAGCTGAAACAATCTTTTCTGTCAGCAGAAATTGATTTTTCGGCATATAACATCTCCGGAAAATCACTTTTTCTCCGTTTGATAACCAGTCCTTATTTTTCTACAATACGCATTGAAAGGAGAGGGAATCAAATTGGATTCAATAGAAACGATAAGCAGAACCTTGATTGAAGAGGCGTATTCAACAAAGGCTTCTGACATTCACATTGTGCCGAGGGAGCGGGACGCCATCATTCATTTTCGGGTAGATCACGCCTTGCTGAAAAAAAGGAACATGAAAAAAGAAGAGTGCGTAAGACTGATTTCACATTTTAAATTTCTCTCAGCGATGGACATAGGGGAAAGGAGAAAGCCGCAAAATGGTTCGCTTACGTTAAAACTGGGAAAGGGAAATGTTCATTTAAGAATGTCAACGCTCCCCACTATTAATGAAGAAAGCCTCGTGATCAGAGTGATGCCTCAATATAATATCCCATCAATTGATAAACTGTCATTATTTCCGAAGACAGGAGCCACTTTACTTTCATTTTTAAAACATTCTCACGGCATGCTCATTTTTACCGGTCCAACTGGCTCAGGGAAGACCACCACATTATACTCTCTCGTTCAATATGCAAAAAAACACTTTAATCGAAATATTGTCACACTGGAAGACCCTGTTGAAACAAGGGACGAGGATGTTCTTCAGGTGCAGGTGAATGAAAAAGCCGGTGTGACATATTCGGCAGGGCTGAAGGCTATTTTGCGCCATGACCCGGATATGATTATTTTAGGTGAGATCAGAGACGCGGAAACAGCTAAAATTGCCGTGCGAGCAGCGATGACGGGGCATTTGGTGCTGACGAGCCTTCATACGAGAGATGCGAAGGGCGCGATTTACAGGCTGCTTGAATTCGGCATCAATATGAATGAAATCGAACAGACCGTCATTGCGATAGCGGCTCAGCGCTTGGTTGATTTAGCTTGCCCGTTTTGTGAAAACAGATGTTCATCGGTGTATTGCCACCAGTCTCGAAACACCAGAAGAGCAAGCGTTTATGAGCTGCTTTACGGAAAAAACCTTCAGCAGTGTATTCAGGAGGCAAAAGGCAATCATGCAAATTACCAATATCAAACACTGCGTCAAATTATTAGAAAAGGAATTGCACTTGGCTATTTGACGACAAACAACTATGACCGGTGGGTTTATCATGAAACAGATTAGAAAAACTTGGCCGCTAAAGGATCAAGCCTTGTTATTAAAGCGGCTTGGTGAAATGATAGCGGGCGGATATACGCTTCTGGATGGATTACGCCTGATGGAGCTTCAGATGAATAAGAGGCAGGTGGCCGACTTGGCTGACGCGGTCACTCGTTTGAGGGAAGGGGCTCCGTTTTATCAAGTATTAAAGAGTTTGTCATTTCATAAGGAAGCCATAGGTATTTGTTATTTTGCTGTAACACATGGTGAATTGCCTGCTTCCATGATCCAGAGCGGAGAGCTGCTGGAACGAAAAATCGCACAGGCAGATCAGCTGAAAAGGGTGCTGCGCTATCCGCTTTTCCTCATCTTTACAGTCGCTGTCATGTTTTATATGTTACAGTCCATCATCATTCCGCAGTTTTCCGGTATTTATCAATCGATGAATATGGAAACCTCACGTTCAACCGATATGCTTTTCGCTTGTTTTCAGCATATTGATCTGATGGTCGTTTTGGCGGCTCTTTTTGCAGCAGGTATCGGGCTTTATTATTGGTTGGTGTTTAAGAAAAAGTCACCTGCCCGGCAAATGCTTATTTGTGTCAGGATACCTTTAGTTGGAAAACTTGTCAGGCTGTTTAACAGCTACTTTTTTTCTTTGCAGCTAAGCAGCCTTTTAAAATCAGGCCTCTCAATTTATGACAGCCTTAATGCATTTAAACATCAATCGTTTCTCCCTTTCTACCGCTGCGAGGCTGAGCAAGTGATTGAACGGTTAAAAGCTGGTGAATCTATTGAAGCCGCTATTTGTGACAGCCCTTTTTATGAAACAGATTTTTCAAAAGTCATATCTCACGGCCAGCTCAGCGGCCGCCTAGACAGGGAGCTTTTCACATACAGCCAGTTCATATTGCAGCGGCTGGAACACAAGGCGCAGAAATGGACAGGCATCCTTCAGCCTATGATTTATGGATTTGTTGCTGCGATGATCTTAATTGTGTATTTGTCTATGCTCTTGCCTATGTATCAGATGATGAATCAAATGTGAAAGGAAGAGGCCGATGAATGAGAAAGGATTCACTCTTGTTGAAATGCTAATTGTGCTCTTTATTATTTCAATCTTGCTTTTAATTACGATACCGAACGTCACGAAACATAATCAAACCATTCAGAAAAAGGGTTGTGAAGGCCTGCAAAACATGATTAAGGCACAAATGACTGCATATGAGCTCGATCATGAAGGACAGACACCGAACCTTGCCGATTTACAGTCAGAGGGCTATGTGAAAAAGGATGCGGTTTGTCCTGATGGGAAGCATATTGTCATCACTGGCGGAGAAGTTAAGGTTGAACATTAAATTAAACGAGGAGGAGGGATTTACTCTTTTAGAAAGCTTACTTGTGTTAAGCCTCGCCTCTATCCTCTTGATTGCCGTGTTTACCGCACTTCCTCCTGTTTATGGCAATACAGCGGTTCGTCAGGCGGCATGGCAGCTGAAAAACGATATTATGCTTGCACAGCAGACTGCAATGTCCAGTCATCAAAGAACGAAAATTCTCTTTCAGAGAAAAGACTATCAATTAGTCATGGATGATACGGTGATTGAACGTCCCTATCCAACAGGACTTTCTATAGAGCCGCTGACATTAAAAGACCGTTTGGAATTTAATGAGAAAGGGCATCCGAATGCAGGCGGAAAAATACGAGTAAAAGGACATGCCGCTTACGACATAACAGTTTATTTAGGGAGCGGGAGAGTCAATGTGGAGAGAAAATAAAGGTTTTTCTACAATAGAAACAATGTCTGCGCTAAGTCTGTGGCTGTTTCTGCTGCTGATAGTCATTCCCATGTGGAGCAAGCTGATAGCTGATGAAAAGATGGCGGAATCACGAGATACCGGTTACCAGATAATGAATGAAAGCATTGGCGAATATATAATGACTGGTGAAAGAGATGCTTCAAAAACGGTTATAAAGAACAATAAGATCTATGCGCTGAAGTGGGAGGAGGAGGGTCATGATCAAAACGTATGCATCTCAGCAGCAGCTTATAAAGAAAAACCATTTTGCCTCAGCATTATGCGGACAGACTGGCTATACGCTTCTTAACGTATTATTTTCGCTTTCTGTCTTTTTACTCATATCAGGATCGTTAGCTATGATCTTCCATCTATTTTTGTCACGCCAACAGGGACATGACGGTTTCACAGAGCAAGAATGGATGATTTCGGTAGAGCAGATGATGAACGAGTGCAAGCAGTCTCGCGCAGTCAAGACAACTGCGCATGGGAGCGTATTGATTTGCACCAATCTTTCCGGGCAAGACATCCGTTTTGAAACCTATCATTCAATGATAAGAAAAAGGGTAGATGGCAAAGGGCATGTTCCGATACTAGATCATATTACAGTCATGAAAGCCGATATTGAAAATGGGATGGTTTTGTTAAAAATTGAGAGTGAGAATCAAAAAGTGTATCAAACTGCTTTTCCGGTTTATCGGTATTTAGGAGGAGGGTGAATGTACCGCACGAGAGGGTTTGTTTATCCCGCTGTTCTTTTTGTGTCCGCGCTTGTACTGCTGATCGTGAACTTTACTGCTGCTCAATATATTTCACGCTGCATGTTTGAAAAGGAAATAAAAGAGTTTTACACAGGAGAGAATTTACTTCAGAATGGCGCGCTTTTGTCTATTCGGCATATTCTTGAGCAACGGAAAGGCCAAAAGGGTTCACAGCAGTTTACATATGGGCAGGTTTCTTATGACATTCATGATACATCGATAAAAGAGCAAAAAGAAATCAATTTAAAAGCCATGACGGAGTCGGGAACAGAAAGAACTGCACAGCTAGTGTTTGATCAAAAACAGAAACAACTGCTGAGCTGGACAGAATAAAGCAAAGAAAGGGTATAAAAAAAGTCCTGTGAGCCAACACTCATAATAATTGAATGATGAGGTGATCACGTGAAAACAAATGATTATGTCAAATACATGACTCAGCAATTTGTCAAATATATAGATACTCCGAAAGATGAACGAAAAGAACGAAAAGAGGTGCGGAAAGAAACAAAAACACCTGCCTCACAGCAGTGGTTCGGTATTTTACCCTATGGTTTCAGGTTATGGCTGAAGCGAAAAAAATAATTGAACTGCTATAGCGAATAAGGTCCTTCTAAAATGGAGGACCTTATTGATATTCTTCTAATATGGCAATTTTATTAACCTTTTGGCTATAGGGATTGAATGAAATCGTGACAAATACGCCGAATTCCTTTGATCCTTCTCTTAGGGTTAAATGGTATTGCTTCACTGCCTCATCTTTTCTTTTGCGGTCCCATACTTTTTGTTTGAACAGTACCTGTGCGAGCGGGTATCTTTTTTTTGCTTCTTTTACTGCAAGCTCTTCCCATTTAGATATGTGACGGGCGGTTATAAGCGGCACTTCTTCTGCGTGAGCGGCAGGGGTGCCGAAAACGAGAAGAGAAAGACAAATCACACACTGTTTGAACATTATGCTGTCACCCTTTCTTGTTTATGATTTCCAAATCGAACTTGGATATGCATTTACTTTCTCACATAACAATCTAAAAATTTCAAAAAGATGAGCAATACTGAGTAAGACTTAGTAAGATGATGGAAATGTTCTTTTAAACGAACTAAACGGTCAATTTTGGTGTTTTTCAATCCATTAAACGTTGATTATACTCAATTTGTGTAGTTCTTTAAAGAGAACAGTTGTGATATTAAGTTACAGTGTTTTACAGGAGGTAAGATATGTTTCGATTGTTCCGCAATCAGCAAAAGGCGAAGACGAAACTAAAAGTTCTGTTTTTTTTTCAGCTTTCAGTCATTTTCAGTCTGACTGCCGCGATATGCTTACAATTTTCCGGTGATACAAGCGCTGTTTTTCATGATATAGAAACATTTAATGTTTCGCTTCAAACGTGTAAAGACTTTCAGCATACAGATAAAAACTGCCATTACGATAAACGCTGGGACCAAAGTGATTTGCATCTGTCAGATCAAACGGATACAAAAGGCACTGTATGCTCACCTGTCACTTTATTTGCTGAGCTTAAAAATACAGGTGAGAAACTGAAGAAATCAAAGTGGAAGTGGGAGCTTCATAAGCTGAAAAATGCCCGCAAACCGTTAAAGGATGGGAACGTGATCGAAAAAGGATTCGTTTCCAATCAAACCGGCGATTCACTTTATAAAATTGAGACGAAGAAAAAAATGAAACCCGGCATTTATGCATTTAAAGTATATCAACCGGCTGGCTATCCGGCAGACGGCAGTACATTTGAGTGGTCGGAGCCAATGACGCTTGCAAGGTGCGATGAAAAACCGACAGTCCTGAAAAAAGAAACGAAGCCTGCCGTCAAAAAGGAGAAGGAAACACCGCAAAAGGATGTGCAAGAAAAACCAAATAAAGAGGATGCATCTCAAGAAGCAGTAACGGAAGAAAAAGGTACTCAATCAGTTGTGAAGGAAAGCGGGGAAGAGGATGAAAAAAGCAATGAAGCTGATCAGTAATATTCTCTACGTGATCATCTTTACTCTCATTATTGTACTTACGCTTGTCGTGATATCAACACGTTCATCCGGGGGAGAGCCCGCAGTGTTTGGATACACGCTGAAATCAGTTCTCTCGGGTTCAATGGAGCCCGAGTTCAACACAGGTTCTTTAATATTGGTCAAGGAAATCACCGATGTGAAAGAGCTCCAAAAGGGTGACGTCATTACATTTATGCAGGATGCAAATACGGCGGTCACCCACAGGATTGTTGACGTAACGAAGCAAGGAGACCATTTGTTATTTAAAACAAAAGGGGACAATAACGCCGCAGCTGATTCAGCGCTAGTATCGGAAGAAAATGTCCGCGCGCAATATACGGGTTTTCAGCTTCCGTATGCCGGCTATATGCTTCATTTTGCCAGTCAGCCAATCGGAACCGCTGTTTTACTGATTGTACCGGGCGTGATGCTGCTGATGTACGCTTTTGTGACGATCACAAGCGCTATTAGAGAAATTGAAAGAAAGACAAAAGCTTTGGAAACAGATACAAAGGACAGCACCATGTCCACTTAACTTCAGTTGTAAACCTGGCAACAGGTTTCGATATAAAATCATTCAATAAAAGGGGAGTTTGCCATGGGTATGAAAAAGAAATTAAGTTTAGGAGTGGCTTCGGCGGCATTAGGATTAGCTTTAGTAGGAGGAGGAACATGGGCAGCATTTAACGACATTAAATCAACGGATGCTACTTTTGCGTCAGGTACACTTGATTTATCTGCTAAAGAAAATTCAGCAAGTGTCAACCTATCAAATCTAAAGCCGGGAGACAAATTGACGAAAGACTTCCAATTTGAAAATAACGGCTCACTTGCGATCAAAGAAGTATTAATGGCGCTGAATTACGGTGAATTTAAAGCAAACGGCGGCAGCAATACATCAGCAGAAGATTTTCTCAGCCAGTTTGAGGTGACAGTATTGACAGTTGGAAAAGAGGGCGGCAATGGATACCCGAAAAATATTATTTTAGATGATGCAAACCTCAAGGACTTGTATTTGATGTCCGCTAAAAATGATGCAGCGGCTACTGAAAAAATCAAAAAACAAATTGACCCTAAATTCTTACATGCAAGCGGTAAAGTCAATGTAGCAACAATTGACGGTACAACCGCTCCTGAATATGATGGTGTTCCAAAGACACCGATTGATTTTGACCAAGTCCAAATGGAGATCCAATTCAAAGACGATAAAACAAAAGACGAAAACGGGCTAATGGTTCAAAATAAATATCAAGGCAACTCAGTGCAGCTTCAATTCTCATTCGAAGCGACACAGTGGAACGGCTTGACAGTCAAAAAGGAACATACTGATAAAGACGGTTACATTAAAGAAAATGAAAAAGCGCACAGTGAGGATTAAAATGAATAACATCAAGATGGCCCAGTATTGATATACTGGGCCATCTTGATGTTTATTGACAAAAGAGGAGTCAGTGCCTCTGCTCAGGCACTACTCCTCTTTTTGGGATTTTCTCCATTTTTGATAATCTAAAAATTCACGAAATTGTTTTTTCGATACCCCGGATGTCATTGCATCGCGAACCAATTTCTCCCATTCACTATCTAATTGACCATCGTATTCGGTTTCATGTTTCTCATCGAGCAAAGTATGAACCGAGACGTCCAGAACAGCGGAGACTTTTTCGAGAAATTGAATGGAGGGGTTCGTTTGTAGATTTCGTTCTATTGAGCTTAAATAAGACTTCGCTACCCCAGCTTTTTCAGCTAGTTCTGATAGTGAGTAGCCTTTTTCTTTACGGTATTGTTTAATACGCTGGCCAATCAATGTCATCACCTTCCTTGTGATATTATAGCACATTCAGAAAGGATTTACGGTATGACTTCTGGCTGCCGGACCAGGATGAGCAGACTTTTTGTTTAAAAGTAAATATTTTCGTATTTCTTCCGGGCTGATATTTGCCTCTTTGGCTTTCATCATCAATTTAACCCATTCTTGATCTAATTCGAAGTGCTCTTGTTTTGCATTTTTCATGCAGTTTCTCCTCCTAAAATACTTGTTTATGTATTTCAGCCAGTCCGGCCATGACTCATTGTATGCCTTCAGCGTCTCTGGAAGTCATTTGCCATTGAAATTGCCAGAATTTTTTTCCAGTATACCTTTATTATAATCGCATTTTTTCAAAAAAAACGAGAACGATGTCGAATGGTAAAAAAGTTAGCTTGAAATATTATTTTGCAAATAAAATAATCCGCCATTTTCAATTTCCACCAATATCTTTGGTTGATACAAGGATTTCAGCGCCTGTTTTTCTAGATGATACTCTTCTGGTTTTTCTTCTATATGCTCATAAAACTTGTCAAGCAATGACATATCATTCTTCCACCTGTTTACCGCCTGTTCTGCCCAGTCTGACGGCTCCTGCATGGCGGATTTAGCAATATAGTTTTCCATCCGCGTAAGGCCGCTTGCTGGTTTGATCATAGGCGATATGGTGAAGCAATAGTCGCATATTTGCGACGTCAGTGAAAGGTGTGTCAGCTTACTTTGAAAATGTTCAATTATGGTTCCAGAGACTAGATGAAGACCTAGTGACAATAGCTTATCCTTTTTCATGTCGGACTGGTATGAAATCGTGACATTTATACCAAGCCAAGGCTGAAGTGGGACTTTGGCTCCGGCTGATTCAATTTTCTCATACATTCTGGTAAATCTCCCATTTTGTTTAACAGCTTTAAAAATTTGAAAGAGGCGCGGCGCCCCAAAATAAATAAATTCGCCATCTAGGTCTTTTGGAGCAGTTTCCTTATCTGTAATCAAAGTGATTTTCATTGGATTCGGATCGCCGCCTGTCTTCTCGCGCCAGTGCCAGTAGAAAGGGCGGTTCATGATCTGTTTGTCCATTTCAACTGTAAGCTGCACTGTCATATAGCCGGAACCTTGATCGACGATCGGGCAGCTGTTTGCCTGAAAAAAACGAAGCAGAAAATCGTGAATCTCTTGCTGTCTCACTTATAAAACCTCCTTACAGGCTAAGATCCTCTTTTTTCAGCAGGTTGCTGTTTTTTATAAGACAAAAATGAAGTTAAGTTGTCCATTTTGATTTTCATGTCTTCCTCTGTTGCTGAATGGCACAAAATGTCGTGCAGATGTTCTTCAAAATTGTTCACTTTAATTTTCGTTAATATATCATCAAGTTCGCCGACCACTTTTTCAAACAGGTGAATTTTTTCATACAGCAGCTTTAAAATATGCTCTTCCACAGTATGTTTTGTCGCCATGTTGTAAATGTGCACGTCACGTTCCTGTCCGAGCCTGTGAATTCTTCCGATTCTTTGCTCAAGACGCATCGGATTCCATGGCAGGTCATAGTTGATCATGTGATTGCAAAATTGCAGGTTAATCCCTTCTCCGCCGGCTTCAGTTGCAATCAGAACCTGGACTTTTTCGCGGAAAAGATCCTTCATCCAGTCTTTTTTCCCGCGTTTAAATCCGCCTCTGAACGGCACGGAGCTGATGCCGTTTTGCTGAAGGAACCATTGGAGGTAAATCTGGGTTGCCCGGTATTCTGTAAAAATGATGACCTTATCGTCTATCTTTTTGATCAGATCAACGACTTGCAGCGCTTTAGAGTTTTGTGTGACTTGGTTGATGCGGTCTATTAAAACCGAAATGGTGCGTTCATCAATGGCCGGTGCTTGTTTTTCTTTTTGATCAAGCATTTTTTTCAGCGTCATATATACCGCTTCTCTGCTCGAACAGCATTCTCTTTGCAATGTCATAATCGAGAACATGCTGGCCGGCTTATTGATGCCTTCTTTCAGGCGGGAAATTTCATCATAAAGCGCCTGCTCTGATGGAGAAAATTCAATCGGCACTGTTTCAACATGGCGCTGTTTCCAAGTCAGCCCGGTATCATGCCGCCTGTTTCGGATCATGACTTTATTCACAAGATCTTTTAAATGCTCATGCGCTTCCAAACTGGATTTCTTGTTAGCGAACTCTTCCTGAAAGTGATTTTGACTGCCTAAATGGCCGGGTTTTAATAAGGACACCAAATTGAAAATTTCTTCAATACGGTTTTGAATTGGCGTCGCGGTAAGCAGCAGGCAATATTTTTTTACGAGATTCCGGACAAATTCATAGTTCTTCGTTTTACTATTTTTCAGTTTGTGCGCCTCATCAATAATCACGAGATCATATGGGATTGACAGCACGATTTCACGGTGGGGCGAGCGCTTTGCGGTATCGATTGATGAGACGACAATATCGCATTGCTCCCACACATAGCTTTTTTTTTGTTCAACAGCCGGGATCAAAAATTTTTCCTGAAGCTCTTTGACCCACTGTGATACAAGGGAAGCGGGCACAAGGATCAATACTTTTTTGGCTAAACCGCGAATCATATATTCTTTTAGAATCAGTCCCGCTTCAACCGTTTTCCCAAGGCCTACCTCGTCTGCTAAAATCGCTTTCCCGTTCATTTTTTCAACCACTTTTTGCGCAACCTCAAGCTGGTGCGGGAGCGGCGTAAAGGAAGGCAGGTATAAAGGGGCCCGTAAGCCTTCAAATTCAGGAATGGCTAATGTTTTCTGGATTTCTGCAGAAAGCTTGTACAGTTCCCAGTTCGCCCACGGGCCATCATGTTGAAGCCTTTCAGCGAATTCATCAGGCCATTTTGCATCGTAGATCATTTCAGCGTCCATTGTTTTGAAACCGCCTTTCTTATTCTTCGATTCTTAAAATGCACAATATAAGAAAAATCTGCCCAAATTGCTGTTGCCCAGCATATAGTGATGGTGGTAGGATATGAGTATGTATTTGATGTAAGATATTGCTATAGTATGTCCATAACAGCATGAAAATATGAGCGAATGACAGCAAGGGGAGAGACCTGACCGAGAACTTCGGGATACAGGCGCCGAAGGAGCAAACTGCGGAGTGAATCTCTCAGGCAAAAGAACTCTTGCTCGACGCAACTCTGGAGAGTGTTTGTGCGGATGCGCAAACCACCAAAGGGGACGTCTTTGCGTATGCAAAGTAAACTTTCAGGTGCCAGGACAGAGAACCTTCATTTTACATGAGGTGTTTCTCTGTCCTTTTTTGTATGTTTTTTTAGCTGCGCCGTTAAAAAAGGGGAGGAATTCGATGCTGAAAAGAACGCCGTTATTTGACCTGTATAAGGAATATGGAGGGAAAACGATTGATTTCGGGGGCTGGGAGCTTCCAGTTCAATTTTCTTCTATAAAAAAGGAACACGAGGCTGTCCGAACTGCGGCCGGGCTGTTTGATGTATCTCATATGGGAGAGATCGAAGTGTCAGGAAACGATAGTCTGTCTTTTTTGCAAAGGCTGATGACCAATGATGTTTCCGCGTTAACGCCAGGCCGTGCGCAATATACGGCGATGTGCTATTCGGATGGCGGAACCGTCGATGATTTACTTATCTATCAAAAAGGTGAGAACAGTTATTTGCTGGTCATTAATGCATCTAATATAGATAAAGATTTGGCTTGGATGAAAGAACATGCCGCAGGTGATGTGCAGATTGATAATTTGTCTGATCAGATCGCGCTCTTAGCTGTACAGGGTCCAAAAGCAGAAACAATCTTAAAAACGCTTACGTCTTCAGATTTATCTGCATTAAAGCCGTTTGCGTTTATCGATGAAGCTGATATCAGCGGCTGCAAAGCACTTATTTCGCGCACCGGCTATACGGGTGAGGACGGGTATGAAATTTACTGCCGCAATGAGGATGCTGTGTATATATGGGGACAAATTATTGATGCGGGGGAAGCATATGGGCTGATTCCATGCGGTCTCGGCGCACGCGATACCCTCCGGTTTGAAGCGAAGCTCCCGCTTTACGGCCAGGAGCTGACCCGGGATATTACACCGATTGAAGCAGGTATAGGCTTTGCCGTAAAACACAAAAAGGAGTCTGATTTTTTCGGTAAGTCAGTATTGAGTGAACAAAAAGAAAACGGAGCAATGAGGAAGATTGTCGGTCTCGAAATGATCGAAAAAGGGATACCGCGGCACGGATATGAAGTGTTCTATAATGGCAAGCCCGCCGGAAAGGTGACAACCGGCACGCAGTCGCCGACATTTGGGAAAAACGTCGGCCTTGCCCTAGTTGCTGCGGAAGCGAGTGAAATCGGGACAGTTGTAGAGGTGGAGATTCGCAAAAAATTAGTGAAAGCAAAGGTTGTTAAAACACCATTTTATAAACGCTAATATTTTTTCTTGGGGAGAGGAGTCAACACATGAAGCACCGTTATTTGCCCGCAACAGAAGAGGATAAACAGGAAATGCTTGCCGCTATCGGCGTAAGCGGCATCGATGAACTATTTGCTGATATACCGGAAAACGTCAAATATAAAAAAGAGTATCAAATTAAAAAAGCGAAGTCAGAAACGGAACTCACAAGAGAACTGACAAAGCTGGCCTCTAAAAATAAGGATACCGTACAACACGCCTCTTTTTTGGGAGCGGGTGTATATGACCACTATCAGCCTGTGATTGTGGATCATGTTATTTCACGCTCTGAGTTTTATACGGCGTATACGCCTTATCAGCCGGAAATTTCGCAAGGGGAGCTTCAGGCCATTTTCGAATTCCAAACGATGATCTGTGAACTGACAGGAATGGATATTGCCAACTCCTCTATGTATGACGGCGGAACAGCCTTGGCGGAAGCGGCAATGCTTGCTTCCGGTCATACGAAAAAGAAAAAAATCGTTGTGTCAAAAACCGTGCATCCTGAATCGAGAGAAGTGCTGAAAACGTACGCAAAAGGTCAGTATATTGAAGTCGTTGAAGTCCCCGCTGCAGATGGCGTTACCGATCTTGATGCTTTGCGCCAAACCGTTTGCGAGGATACAGCCGCAGTGATCGTTCAGTACCCGAATTTTTTTGGCCGGATCGAGCCGTTAAAGGATATTGAGCCTATCGCTCATCAAGGGAAATCCATGTTTATTGTATCAGCCAACCCCCTTGCGTTAGGCCTGCTCGCTCCGCCGGGCAAGTTTCAGGCTGATATCGTCGTCGGCGATGCGCAGCCTTTCGGCATTCCATCAGCATATGGCGGCCCGCATTGCGGTTTTTTTGCCGTCACCAAAAAATTAATGAGAAAGATGCCGGGCCGTCTCGTCGGACAAACGGAAGACGAAAACGGAAAAAGAGGCTTTGTGCTTACATTACAAGCTAGAGAGCAGCATATCCGCAGGGATAAAGCAACATCAAATATATGCTCGAACCAAGCTTTAAATGCGCTGGCAGCTTCTGTCGCCATGACAGCTCTCGGGAAAAACGGCGTAAAAGAAATCGCCCGCCAAAATCTCCTAAAAGCCAACTATGCAAAGCAAGAAGCAAAAAAAGCGGGCCTCCCCGTCATATTTGACGGACCGATGTTTAATGAATTTGTCATCAAACTGGATGAACCGGTGAAAGCTGTGAACCAGCGTTTGCTTGCAAAAGGCATCATCGGCGGATACGATCTTGGGCTGACGTATCCGAAGCTGGACTGTCATATGCTGATTGCTGTAACGGAGCTGAGAACAAAAGAAGAAATTGACGCACTCATTCAGGAATTGGGGGATCGCCATGAGTAATCAAGATCAGGCACTTATTTTTGAGCTTTCCAGAGAAGGCCGCATCGGCTACAGTCTGCCGGAGCTCGATGTATCGGAAGTCGAATTGGAGGACCTCTTATCAGACACCTATATTCGTGGCGAGGACGCAGAGCTGCCGGAGGTGTCCGAGCTGGATATCATGCGCCATTATACAGCGCTGTCCAAACGGAATCACGGGGTGGATTCCGGCTTTTATCCGCTCGGTTCATGCACAATGAAATACAATCCGAAAATCAATGAAAAAATCGCACGCATTCCCGGTTTTGCTGCAATTCACCCTCTTCAAGATGAAGACACGGTACAAGGGGCTTTAGAGCTTTTATATGATTTAAGTGAGCACCTTGAAGAAATTACGGGAATGGATGAGGTTACGCTTCAGCCAGCTGCTGGGGCGCATGGCGAATGGACGGGGCTGATGATGATCCGCGCCTATCATGAAGCGCGCGGGGATTTCAAGCGGACAAAGGTCATTGTTCCTGATTCCGCGCACGGGACAAATCCTGCTTCAGCGACAGTAGCTGGCTTTGAAACGATTACGGTGAAATCGAATGAAAATGGGCTTGTCGATCTGGAAGATTTAAAAAGATCAGTGAATGAAGAAACTGCTGCTCTGATGCTGACGAATCCGAACACGCTTGGCTTGTTTGAGGAGCAGATCACCGAGATGGCGGAAATTGTTCACCAAGCGGGGGGGAAATTGTACTATGACGGCGCCAATTTAAATGCGGTTTTAAGCAAAGCGAGACCGGGCGATATGGGATTTGACGTAGTGCACCTCAACCTGCATAAAACATTCACTGGCCCTCATGGCGGCGGAGGTCCCGGCTCAGGCCCTGTCGGTGTAAAAAAAGATCTGATTCCTTATTTGCCAAAACCAGTTTTAATCAAAAAGGAAGGCCGCTTTACATTTGATGATGACCGCCCTCATTCGATCGGCCGCGTAAAGCCGTATTACGGCAACTTCGGCATCAATGTCAGAGCGTATGCGTATATCCGCTCCATGGGGCCTGACGGGTTAAAGGCTGTTACGGAGAACGCAGTGTTAAACGCCAACTATATGATGAGAAAGCTCGCGCCTTATTACGATCTTCCGTTTGACCGTCATTGCAAGCATGAATTTGTATTGTCAGGTAAGCGGCAGAAAAAGCTGGGGGTGCGTACGCTTGATATAGCAAAACGGCTGCTCGATTTCGGCTATCATCCGCCTACGATTTATTTCCCGCTTAATGTTGAAGAATGCCTCATGATTGAGCCGACAGAGACGGAATCAAAGGAAACCTTGGATGCGTTTATCGACGCTATGATTCAAATCGCAAGAGAAGCGGAGGAGAATCCGGAGATCGTCCAGGAGGCGCCGCATACGACAATTGTAAAAAGAATGGATGAAACAAAAGCGGCGAGACATCCAGTGCTCAGGTATGAGACGAAAGAGAAGTAAAAAAACAGCTGTCTGTAAAAAGACAGCTGTTTGCTTTATTTCTTTGCTTTAATCTTTCCGCCCCATTTTTTAAAGCCGCCTTTTAGGTTGTAAATCTCAGTGCAGCCGTTTTTGCGCAGGGTTTGTGCCGCGCGTCCGCTGCGGACGCTGTTTTGGCAGTACAGATAAACAGGCTTGTCCGGACGGATTTCATTTTTTCTCTGTTTCAGCTGGGAAAGCGGGATGTTGCGGGCACCTAAAATATGCCCGCCCTCAAACTCATTTGGTTCACGGACATCAATGAGCTGCGCTTTTCGGTAACCCGCGCGGAATTCTTCTTCCGTAAGTGTTTTCATAATTCGCTGCTGATAGACATATGAAGCAATCATATACACGATAAACGCAGCAAAAATAATTAAAACGATCATATTAGACAATGTGATTCTACTCCTTTAGCATATAAAATCAAAACCCTGTTTCGTAAAACAAGGCCATAGAGCCGTTTTCGACAAATACTATTATAGTAAAGCATGGCGCGATTGTCATCCATAATGAAACGAAAATATTTTTCATTTTCCCGGCAGTTTGATAAACTAATTCTATTAAAACGGTAAGGAAGGTCTCAAAATGGAAAAAGAAACTTGGCGGTTTATAGACTCAGGCAATGCAAATCCTGCATTCAATATGGCGCTTGATGAAGCGCTTTTATATTGGCACAGCGAAGAAAAAATTCCCCCGGTTATCCGTTTTTACGGCTGGAATCCGGCGACACTTTCTGTAGGGTATTTTCAAAATATTAAAAAGGAAATCAATTTTGAAGCCGTACATAAGTATAATCTCGGATTCGTCAGACGCCCGACCGGCGGGAGAGGTGTGCTGCACGATCAGGAATTGACATACAGCGTGATTGTTTCAGAAGAACATCCCGAAATGCCGGCAACGGTCACTGAGGCATACCGGGTCATTTCAGAAGGCATACTCCAAGGCTTTAGAAATCTTGGTCTGGACGCTTATTTTGCCATTCCGAGAACCGACAAAGAAAAAGAAAGCTTAAAAAACCCGCGGTCATCCGTTTGTTTTGACGCGCCCTCATGGTATGAGCTAGTGGTTGAGGGACGCAAGGTGGCGGGAAGCGCGCAAACGAGGCAAAAAGGCGTGATTCTTCAGCACGGCTCCATTCTGCTCGACTTGGATGAGGACAAGCTGTTTGATCTGTTCTTGTATCCGAGTGAAAGAGTCAGAGAGCGGATGCAGCGCAATTTCAAAAATAAAGCGGTTGCCATTAATGAACTCACTGAAAAACAGGTAACGATGGATGAGGCCCGTAAAGCCTTTAAAGAAGGGTTTGAAACAGGCCTTAACATTCATTTGGAGCCATACGAACTATCTCAGGAAGAGCTTGATTTTGTACATCACTTGGCAGAAACAAAATACGCTTCAGATGAATGGAATTACAAGCGGTAAACAGGGCTTTTGGCCCGCGGAGCATCCTTGTTTTTTCAAGTTCATTAGTGTAAACTTGTAATGGTTTATAAAGTTAAGGTGCTTTTTGGGAGGGTTTCGATGACGACACCAAGTATGGAAGATTATATTGAACAGATTTATATGCTGATTGAAGAAAAAGGATATGCACGGGTTTCTGATATTGCGGAAGCATTGGCAGTCCATCCCTCCTCTGTAACGAAAATGGTTCAAAAACTAGATAAAGACGAATATTTAATTTATGAAAAATATCGCGGTCTCGTGTTAACGTCTAAAGGTAAAAAAATAGGCAAACGGCTGGTATACAGACATGAATTGCTTGAGCAGTTTTTAAGAATCATTGGTGTTGATGAAGAGAAAATATATAACGATGTCGAAGGAATCGAACATCATTTAAGCTGGAACAGCATTGATCGCATCGGAGATCTTGTTCAATATTTTGAAGAAGATGATGCTCGTAAAAAAGATCTGAAATCAATCCAAAAGAAAACAGAACATCATAATCAGTAAAAAGGCGGTCTCGAAGGAGGCCGTCTTTTTTTGATTCGCTGCGCCGCGCGTCATTCGTTGGTCTATTTCTTCGCATGTTTTCTTAAAATGTAATAAACGATTGGATGGAGGGGGAGGGGAATGAGATGTATATTGACGGTGTATTTTCCGGCGGCGGAGTAAAAGGCATTGCCCTGGCAGGCGCTTATGAAGCGCTTGAGGAAAAAGGCTTCCGCTTTAAACGGCTTGCGGGTACAAGCGCGGGCGCAATTATAGCCGCTTTCATTGCCTCAGGTTACACCAGTAAAGAAATCCACGCTTTAATTGAAGAAGTGGACGGAGAGAAATTGCTGGACCAGCGGTACTCATTTCTCCCCTTGAAAATGCTTCAGTGGGTGTCCATTTACTGGCGTCTTGGCTTATATAAAGGCGATACGATAGAAAAATGGATTGCCGATCTGTTAAGAGCGAAAGGCATAAGGGTTTTCGGTGATTTGCAGAAAGGGTCTCTGCGCCTTATCGCTTCTGATCTGACAAACGGCACCATGATTGTTTTGCCGGACGATTTGGTCCGTTACGGGTTAAATCCCGATATGTTTCCGGTTGCCAGGGCGGTAAGAATGAGCTGCAGCATTCCGTATTTCTTTGAACCGATAAAATTAAAAACGGACACAGACACCGCCACGGTTGTTGACGGAGGGGTGTTAAGCAATTTTCCCATCTGGCTGTTTTCAAAGGAAAGAAAACGCCCTGTTATCGGTGTGACGCTTGCACCGCGGGAAAGGGAGCGTCCGAGAAAAAATATCCGCAACGCATTCGAACTGTTCGGCGCCCTGTTTGAAACGATGAAGGATGCACATGACGCAAGGCACATTGCGTCACGCTATGAACAAAACATCATTTTTCTCCCGGTTGATGACGTCATGGCGACCGATTTTCATTTAACACAACAAAAAAAACTAGCCCTGATTGAGCTAGGTAAAAGACGGACAGAGCAGTTTTTAAAACAGTGGACCTATTAAAAAAGCGCTCTGTTTTTCTTTTTATTTTTTTTCCCTTCTATAACAGTCAGCTGAGTCTGGCTTTTTTTCTTGAGAATCATCGGCTTAGGCTTGCTGGCGCTCGGAACGCTGCGCAGGTGGCTGACACGTCCCTTATGTCCGGCGCGGTGCTTTGCTTTTTGTTCTTTCATCCGGCGCCGGGATTGTTTCGCCGCTTTTTTGAAGGCCGCTCCTTCGCTGCCAGCATTTCGATTCATTACATATTTCACAATAAAATAAATAATGATACCTGCCACGATGACGGTTACCGCCATTTTTGCCATTTCTCCGGGATTGGTTACCAGTACATAGAGGAAACCGAACGCTCCCAGCGCAATTAATACAGCAATAATAGGTTGTACACGATGATTCATAACTGTCCACCTCCGAAAGTAATAGCAGGGCAACGGATATTAGATGACGTTGTGAGAAGGCTTCTGATTTTGTGCAGACATTTCTTCGAGTCTGAGAAGCTCGTTAAAGCTTTCGATTGCAACTTCAACCTGGTCATCCTTAGGCTCTTTTGTTGTTAACAGCTGAAGCCAGAGCCCCGGATACCCAAGGAATTTCAGTCCGGGTATATCACGCACTTTGTTTGTCAGCTGCAGAACTTCAAAGGATATGCCGAGTACGACCGGTATCAGCGCCACACGATCTATAACACGCAGCCAAAGCGGATCTGTCGGAACGAGCAAATAGACAAACATGCCGACAATAATCGTAAATAAAATAAAGCTTGATCCGCAGCGGTAATGAAGCCGAGATTGGTTTTGAACATTCTCTACTGTAATTGGCAAATTCTGTTCATAACAGTTTATGACTTTATGTTCGGCTCCATGATATTGAAACACTCTTTTAATGAGCGGTGTCGTGGATAAAAAATAAATGTAACCGAGCAGCAAAATCAACTTAAACAGGCTTTCAACCGCGATTTGCGCTGTGTCCGATGAAAAAACCGGCCTTGTCAGTTCAGCTAAGAAAACAGGAACCAATGTAAATACAAATTTACTGAACAAAAATGATAAGACGCCGATAACCGCGAGGCTGAGATACATAGACAGCCCGGAGGATTTTTTTTCTTCCTGCTCAAGTGTCTCGTCTTCAGATGGATCAAGCCCGTAACGTTCGCTAGAAAAATTCAAATGCTTGGTGCCGTTTGCGCTCGCTTCAATAATGGCCGCGATCCCTCGTAAAAACGGAATCTTTTTCACGATGTTCCGTTTCGGGTTGCGTTTGCGGGGAAGCTTAAAGAAGTCAATGCTTCCGTCCGTTCTTCTGATTGCTGTAACGTAATGATGCTTTCCGCCAAACATAACGCCTTCCACAACTGCCTGCCCGCCGTAAGCGGGCGGAATTTTATGTTTTGACATATTATCAACCTGCCTATTTCTTTAGGATTGCTAACCATTTCCTTTCACTCTATTGTACAGGAAACAGCGCTAAACCTCTAGATTGACAGGCTGAAAAATTGTCTAGCCTTGCTTTATCTACATGCATTATACCCGTTAATTTCAAATTTTACTCGCAGCTGTCAAAAAGTGTGAGCTTTTTTATTGACATTTCATTTTTTGGGCACACTTTAACTGGAGGTGCCATGATGACAAGCGAAAAAAAGACAGAACAAAATGAACAATCGAATGAGAAGCAGGGACCGCCTGTTCCGATGGCCAGCAGGGTGGCGGCAACAGGTTTTTTCGGAGGCGCATTATGGAGTTTCATCGCTTATATTGCGTATTTGTTTCATTTTTCCGAAGTCAGTCCGAATATGATTTTGCAGCCGTTTGTACTCGGAGAGTGGAAAAAACATGGACTGGGGACAGTAATCAGCATTATTTTAATCGGAATTCTTTCAATCGGCGCAGCATTCCTATATTTTCTTCTATTGAAACGGTTAAAAACAATGTGGCCGGGTATTTTATATGGCTTTCTGCTTTGGATGCTCGTGTTTTTTGTTTTTAATCCCATTTTTCCTGATGTGCGCGCGGTGACCGAACTGAAAGCAGATACAGTTATTACGACCATTTGCATTTATTTGCTTTACGGGCTGTTTGTCGGTTATTCCATCTCATTTGAATACAATGAGCTGAATTCGGAGAAGCTGGCGCGTGCGCTGGGAACAGCGCATAGAGAATAGTGTATTATCCTTTTCCAGTATGATAAAATGTTCACGAGAAGTGGACATTTTTTTACATGAGAAACCCTCACGAAAAGGAGAGATTCATGTGCCTCATTTTTTGATTTTGAACGGGCCGAATGTCAATCGGCTGGGGAAGCGTGAGCCGAAGGTATTCGGCCGCCAGACACTGACCGACATAGAAACAGATCTTTTTCAATTTGCTGAAGCCTTACATATCCAGCTCACTTTCTTCCAGTCTAATCACGAAGGTGATTTGATTGATGCCATCCATGAGGCAGCGGAGCAATACGACGGCATTGTTCTGAACCCCGGAGCGCTGAGCCATTACAGCTATGCAATCAGGGATGCTGTTTCGAGCATCGGCCTTCCTGTGGTTGAGGTGCATTTATCAAACTTATATGCCAGAGAGGAATTCAGACATCAGTCGGTTATCGCTCCGGTTGCGAAAGGGCAGATTGTCGGACTTGGAGCTGAAGGCTACAAGCTTGCGATTCGCTACTTATTAAGCCAGCAAGGGGGAGAATCAAGATGAAGCTAGAGAAATTAAGAGACCGGTTTGGACAGCTGGGGATTGACGGAATGCTGATCACAAGCAGCACGAATGTACGCTATATGACAGGATTTACAGGTTCAGCGGGCCTGGCTGTTATATCAGGTGACAGGGCGGCGTTTATTACGGATTTTCGTTATACAGAGCAGGCGAAGGTTCAGGTAAAAGGCTTTGAAATCATTGAGCATGGCGGAAGCCTGATTCAGACCACCGCCGACACGATTGAAGCGTTCGGCATTAAACGCCTCGGCTTTGAGCAAAACAGCATGACATACGGCACATATGCGTCGTACAGCGCGGTTATCAGCGAGGCTGAATTAGTGCCTGTGGCTGAATCCGTGGAAAAGTTGCGCTTGATTAAGTCTAATGAAGAGATTAAGATATTAGAGGAAGCTGCGAAGATTGCAGATGATGCCTTCAAACATATCTTGACGTTTATGAAACCCGGCATTTCTGAAATCGCTGTTGCCAATGAGCTGGAGTTTTATATGAGAAGCCAGGGAGCTGACAGCTCTTCTTTTGATATGATTGTCGCCTCGGGCCTTCGGTCAAGCCTTCCGCATGGTGTGGCCAGTGACAAACTGATTGAAAGCGGAGACCTAGTTACGCTTGATTTTGGCGCTTATTATAAAGGATATTGTTCTGATATTACCCGTACGGTCGCTGTAGGTGAGCCAAGTGACCAATTGAAGGAGATTTATCAGGTCGTATTTGATGCTCAGGCATTAGGCGTCGCACATATTAAGCCGGGAATGACAGGAAAAGAGGCTGACGCCCTCACAAGGGATCACATTGCGGCAAAAGGCTACGGTGAATATTTTGGCCATTCAACCGGACACGGGCTCGGCATGGAGGTTCATGAATCGCCGGGATTGTCCGTCAGATCTTCAGCTATCCTTGAACCGGGCATGGTGGTGACAGTGGAGCCGGGCATTTACATACCAGAAACAGGCGGTGTCCGCATAGAAGATGACATCGTGATTACAGAAAACGGCAACCGGACAATCACCCATTCCCCAAAAGAACTTATTATTTTGTGATTGGAATATAGGAGGACATTAAACATGATTTCAGTTAACGATTTCCGTACAGGATTAACAATCGAAGTAGACGGCGGCATTTGGCGCGTCGTTGACTTCCAGCATGTAAAACCTGGTAAAGGCGCGGCGTTTGTCCGTTCTAAACTCCGCAATCTTCGAACTGGCGCGATTCAGGAAAAAACATTCCGCGCTGGTGAAAAAGTAGCGAAAGCGCAAATCGAAACAAAAACAATGCAATATCTATATGCAAACGGAGATCAGCACGTATTTATGGATACCTCTTCTTATGAGCAGCTTGAACTAAGCGAGACTCAAATCGAAGAGGAATTAAAATACCTGCTTGAAAACATGTCTGTGCATATCATGATGTACCAAGAAGAAACGCTCGGTATCGAACTTCCAAACACAGTTGAACTGAAAGTTGTTGAAACTGAACCCGGCATTAAAGGTGATACAGCATCTGGCGGTACAAAACCTGCGAAAACCGAAACCGGCCTTATTGTAAACGTGCCGTTCTTTGTAAATGAAGGCGACAAACTTGTTGTCAATACATCTGACGGTTCATACGTTTCAAGAGCATAGAAAGAAAAGAGAAGTCTGTTCCCAAATGGGAGCAGGCTTTTTTTGTGCCTATAAAGAGAATCTTTCTTTTATACGAAAATGACAAGACTACTTCCGCAAGCTAGAGCATATCATATAAAAAAATGGGAGGTTGGGAGAGTGCTATGAAATTTTTGCTTGGAAATATCAATTCTACTGTTTTAACAATGGCCGGATTGCGCGTTTTATCCTCTATGATTGAGCTGACGGCAGCGATTATCATGCTTGTGACAAATGATGTCCGGAAGGCGGTTGTGGTTAACAGCATTCTCGCTATTGTCGGTCCGCTGATTTTTATCATCACCATGACTGTCGGAATCTATCAAATTGCCGGGCAGCTGTCGTATGCAAAGCTGATTCTGATTTTTACGGGTGTTGTTTTGATTTTGGCGGGTGTTCATAAATAAAGAGAGGCTTGTCATAAAGTCTGCCTCACATCATACATTTTAAAGAAGCCAATCGGTAGAAAGGAGGAGGCTCTGTTTGAATGAAATCGCTGAGGTTCTCCCTGAATCCATGAAAAACGCCCTTTCTGAAATACCGGAACATCAATGGCTGGAAATCGAAGAAGTCAGAATTCGGGTCAACCGCCCTGTTGAATTAATTCGAAAAGGACAACCTGTTTTTTTATCCTATGCGGGCACGGCCGAGGATGCCCATCTGATTCTCAGCCGGCTCAGCAACTATAGTATGTATACGCTCGAAGAAGAGCTGAAGAAAGGGTATGTCACGATCAGAGGCGGCCACAGAGTCGGGCTGGCAGGCAGAGTCATTACGGAAAACGGAGGTGTGAAAGGCCTCCGTGATATCGCATCTTTTAATATACGAATTGCCCGGCAAAAACTGGGGATTGCGGAGCCGCTGCTTCCATACTTATATCAAGACAGCTGGTTGAATACGCTGATTATCGGTCCGCCGCAAACTGGAAAAACAACACTTCTCCGAGATCTTGCGAGACTCTCGAGCACCGGCAAAAAAAGCATGTCGCCCGTAAAGACAGGAATCGTCGATGAACGGTCAGAAATTGCCGGATGCCTGCGCGGCATTCCCCAGCATCAATTCGGGCAGAGGATTGACGTATTAGACGCCTGTCCAAAGGCTGAGGGCCTGATGATGATGATTCGGTCTATGAGCCCTGAGGTGATCATTGTCGATGAAATCGGGCGTATGGAAGATACAGACGCACTTCTTGAAGCGCTGCATGCAGGTGTTTCAGTCATCGTATCGGCGCATGGCTGGAGCATATCTGATCTGATGAAACGGCCTTCATTAAAGCGATTGTGGGAAGAAAGAGCCTTTGACCGCTATTTGGAATTATCGAGAGCGAAGGGGCCGGGCACAATAAGCCGCATTTATGACAAAGATGGAAATGTGCTGTCTGGGACGATGGGCGTGAAGACATGCTGAAGCTGCTGGGTGCTGTATTCATTGTGGTGGCGACAACATGGACAGGTTTTGAGATGGCGAAAGTTTATACGGAACGGCCGCGGCAAATCCGCCAGCTGCGTGCGGCGCTCCAATCCCTCGAGGCTGAAATCATGTACGGCCATACACCGCTTCATATCGCTTCACAGCAGATTGCCAAGCAGCTGGCACAGCCTGTTTCGGCTCTTTTTACCACATTCAGTAATCAGCTGGACAAGGGCAGCGATTCCGCAAAAACCGCGTGGGAGCAAAGCTTAAAGAAGGTGTGGGACACCATGTCTTTGAAAAAAAGCGAATATGAAGTGCTGAAGCAATTTGGCGAGACGCTCGGGATTCATGACCGAATCTCGCAGCAAAAGCACATCAAGCTGGCGCTAACACACTTGGAAGCCTCGGAATCGGATGCTGAGCAGGCACAGGCGAAAAATGAAAAGATGATAAAAAGTTTAGGCTTTTTAGCGGGCTTGTTACTCATTCTTCTATTGATGTAAACGTGAGGGGAGCAAAAATAAAATGGGAGTAGACGTGAACGTGATATTTCAAATCGCCGGAGTGGGAATCGTGGTGGCTTTTTTACACACGATTTTGGATCAGATGGGCAAAAAAGAATACGCCCAGTGGGTGACGCTGTTAGGTTTTATCTATATTTTATTTATGGTCGCCACAATTGTAGACGACCTATTTAAAAAGATAAAAGCTGTGTTTTTATTCCAAGGATAGGGGGGGCTTGCAGATTGACATTGTTCAAATTGTAGGTTTAGGGCTGATCGCCACCTTCCTTTCTTTAATTGTTAAAGAACAAAAGCCGACTTTTGCGTTTTTAATCGTCGTGTTTGCAGGCTGTGCCATTTTTCTTTATTTGGTAGACCAAATCTACGACATTATTCGAATGATAGAAAAAATTGCAATTAACGCAAACGTCAACATGGTCTATGTTGAAACCATTTTAAAGATTATCGGAATCGCCTATATCGCTGAATTCGGGGCGCAGCTTACAAAAGATGCCGGTCAAGGGGCCATCGCCTCGAAAATAGAATTGGCGGGGAAAATTTTAATTCTTGTTATGGCTGTGCCTATTTTAACAGTCATTATTGAAACGATTCTCGGACTTATACCTTCTATGTCATAACCGAAGGGAGGCGGTAGATTGAAGCGTTTCCATTGGGCTTTAGTTCTGGCCGTGCTGATCATAGCAGGCCGTGCAGAATTGGTACAAGCAGCCGGTGATGCCGAACAAGCGGATGAACATGCTGAAACGGCTGAGCAATTAGCGGAAAGGACAGCGGCCTCGCTTGAAACAGACAAGATCGGTGAATTTTGGAATGACATTATGACAGAATATGGCGGACTGCTGCCGGAAAGCCAAAAAGGCAGCTTAATTGAGTTTATCAATGGCGATAAATCATTTTCACCGCAAGAATGGCTGAAAGCTCTCTTTTCTTATTTGTTTCATGAAGTGCTAGCCAACGGCAAGCTGCTGGGCACATTAATTTTACTCACCATTTTTTGCGTCATCCTGCAGCTTCTGCAAAATGCGTTTCAGAAAAGCACCGTCAGCAAGGTCGCCTATTCAATTGTGTATATGGTGTTGATTATCCTTGCGCTGAACAGTTTTCATGTGGCAATCAATTATGCGACGGAGGCCATTCAGACGATGACCAGCTTTATATTGGCGCTCATTCCGCTCCTCTTGGCGCTTTTGGCTTCCTCAGGCGGAGTTGTATCTGCAGCCTTCTTTCATCCTGTTATCCTCTTTCTGATGAATACGAGCGGTCTATTAATTCAAAATATCGTCATGCCGCTGATTTTCTTATCAGCGATTCTAAGCATTGTCAGCACAATGACTGAACAATACAAAGTAACGCAGCTGGCCAACCTGCTCAGGAATATCGCCATCGGAGCACTGGCCGTGTTTCTCACCATCTTTCTCGGCGTTATTTCTGTTCAGGGAGCCTCAGCTGCAGTGACAGACGGCATTACGCTCAGAACGGCTAAATTTATAACCGGAAACTTTATTCCCGTTCTTGGCCGAATGTTTACAGACGCGACAGATACAGTGATCAGCGCTTCCTTATTGCTGAAAAATACCGTAGGGATTCTCGGTGTTGCTATTTTGATCTGTATCGCGGCCTTTCCGGCAATCAAAGTGCTTTCCCTCGCTTTTATTTATAAGCTGGCAGCCGCGATTCTTCAGCCGCTTGGAGGCGGACCAGTCATTACTTGCCTCGATGTCATCAGCAAAAGCGTCATTTATATTTTTGCAGCTCTCGCCATAGTGTCCCTCATGTTTTTTTTAAGCCTAACGGTCATCATCACAGCTGGAAACCTCACGATGATGATGAAATAAAGGAGGCTGGCGGATGAGTTTTCTAACTGAATGGCTTACCACCATCGTGTTGTTTATCCTATTTGCAATTGTGATTGATATGCTGCTGCCGAGCTCCAGCATGCAAAAGTACGCAAAAATGGTGGTCAGCCTGCTCTTGATTGTCGTCATGCTTACACCGATTTTCAAGCTTTTCAACACAGACCCTGAAGTCATCTTTGAATACCTCACAAAAAACAGGCAGTCAGAGTCTGCCGACATAAAAAATCAAATCAATTCAAAAAAAATAGAAATACAAGCTTCCCAGCGTGCATATATTTTAGAAGAAATGGCTGTCCAACTAAAAAAGAAAGCGGAGGAGAGATTCAGTCATGATGAATACAAAGTAGACCACATCAAACTCACGGCAGGAGAAAAGGTAGATTCAGAAGAGGATATTAAAACAATCAGCGTGTATATGGCCCCGTCTTCTGAAAACACGGTCCAAACGGTCGCGCCGGTTCGCATTGACACAGATCATGCGTACGCAACGAAAGAAGCAGCCGAACAAAAAGAAGCAAAACAGATCCAGTCACAGCTTGCGGACATTTGGGAGATCGAAAGTGAGAAAATTACGGTTCAAATGGAAGGCGGGGAGAGTGTCGGCAATGAATAAAAACGGATTATGGAATGTATTGAAAAAGCAGTTTCTTCCGGGGCAAACGAAGCACGGCGAAAAGCCGAAGCTGACCAAATATCATTACTTTCTGTTCGTTTTTGTTCTCGGAGTTTCCTTCATGCTCGTCAGCCATCTGTTTTCATCGCCGGAGAAAACGGAAAACGCCAAACCGATTACGGCGGTATCATCACAGGATACTGCAGCCGGCAAAGGGAAAACAGCCGAAGTGTTTAAAGCCTCAAAATCTGATGAACCTAAAAACTCGATCGATGATTATGAAAAAGAATACGAAAACCAGCTGAAAGAAATTCTTGAAACGATCATAGGTGTAGACGATGTCTCGGTTGTCGTGAATGTTGATGCAACGTCGCTGAAAGTATATGAAAAAAACAAATCAAACAAAAATACAACCACTGAAGAAACAGACAAAGAGGGTGGGACAAGAAGCGTCACAGACCAGACATCGGAAGAAGAAATTGTGATGATCAAAAACGGCGATAAAGAAACACCCGTCGTCGTCCAAACGAAAAAACCTGATATACGCGGTGTACTCGTTGTTGCTCAAGGAGTGGACAACGTTCAAATAAAACAAACGATTATTGAAGCGGTGACACGGGTCCTGGATGTTCCAAGCCACCGGGTTGCGGTTGCCCCTAAAAAAATAAAGGAGGATTCATAAATGCTCAAAAAACAAACCGTTTGGCTATTAACAATGCTCAGTCTTGTCGTGGTGTTAAGCGTCTACTATATCATGTCTCCGGAAAGCAAAAATGCCGTGCAAATGAAAAGTGAAAAAAATGCGCCTGACTCAGGAGAGGTCGCAACTGAAAAAGCGCCTGCCAAGCAAGACACGAAGGAAAAAAGCGGTCCGGAAACTGAAACAGAAACGGAAAAAGAAGATGGAACAAAGGGCACGAAAGATTCATCAGCAGACAAGGAAACATCCGCTGAAGCCAGTGAAAAAGGAACTGTTGTAACAGAAACAGCCGATGATGATTTGTTTACAACATACCGTCTAGATTTAGAAGATACCAGAAGCAAAGAAAGAGAAGAGCTGAATGCCATAGTGTCAAGCGATGATGCGACAGCAAAGGAAAAGAGCGAAGCATATGATAAAATGACGGCTCTCAGTGAAGTGGAAGGAACAGAAAAACAGCTGGAAACCCTTATTAAAACACAAGGCTACAAAGACGCGCTCGTCAATGCTGAAGGAGACAAAATCAACATTACAGTCAAATCAGACAAACATTCTAAATCTAAGGCGACAGCCATCATAGACCTTGTGGCAAAAGAAATCAAAACAATGAAAGACGTCGCTGTCACATTTGAGCCATCCAAGTAAATAAGAGGAAAAATACGCCCGCTTAAGCAGCGGGCTTTTTGTGTGCCAATCATATTAGAGTTGAATTCAAAAGTCCGCTCCTGTAAGATAAACATAGTATGTACTTTTAGTAGTAACCTATAAAAAAAGACATTTTATACATAGGAGTGCGATTGAATGTTAAATATTAAAGAAATCCACGAGCTGATTAAAGCAATTGACGAGTCTGCAATTGATGAATTCGTATATGAAAATGAAGGTGTATCCTTAAAACTGAAAAAACATGAAGCAGGCACTGTTCAAGTGATGCAGCAAGCGCTGGCAGCACCAGTACAGGCACAGGCTCCGCAGGCAGTTCAGCCGCAAGCGCAGCAAGCAGCGCCGGCACCTGCCCAAGAAGCACCGAAGCAAGATGAGAATCTGCATAAAATCACTTCACCTATGGTAGGAACGTTTTATGCGTCTTCATCACCTGAAGCTGGCCCATATGTAACAGCCGGTTCAAAAGTAAATGAAAACACAGTTGTCTGCATTGTAGAAGCGATGAAGCTTTTCAACGAAATTGAAGCGGAAGTAAAAGGTGAAATCGTTGAAGTGTTAGTAGAAAACGGCCAGCTGGTCGAATACGGACAACCTCTATTTCTTGTGAAAGCAGAGTAAGGAGACTTAACATGATTAAAAAGCTATTGATCGCCAACAGAGGAGAAATTGCTGTCAGAATCATCAGAGCCTGCAAAGAGCTCGGAGTTGAGACTGTTGCTGTTTATTCAGAAGCTGATAAAGATGCCCTTCATGTTCAAATGGCTGATGAAGCTTTTTGTATCGGACCGAAAGCATCAAAAGACAGCTATTTAAATGTTACAAATATTGTGAGTGTTGCGAAGCTGACAGGAACGGATGCTATTCATCCGGGATATGGATTCTTAGCTGAAAATGCAGATTTCGCGGAATTATGTGAAGAAGTTAACGTCACATTTGTCGGCCCGAGCGCTGACGCCATTTCAAAAATGGGAACAAAAGACGTTGCGAGGGAAACGATGAAACAGGCCGGCGTGCCGATCGTGCCGGGTTCGCAAGGAATTATAGAAAATGTGGAAGAAGCGGTTTCACTTGCTAATGAAATTGGGTATCCTGTAATTATAAAAGCCACCGCAGGCGGAGGCGGAAAAGGAATCAGGGTTGCCCGCACCGAAGAGGAACTGATCAAAGGCATTAAGATTACACAGCAGGAAGCTGCAACAGCATTCGGAAATCCAGGTGTTTACATCGAAAAATACATAGAAGATTTTCGTCACGTTGAGATCCAAGTGCTTGCCGATAACCACGGAAATACCATCCATTTAGGTGAACGCGACTGCTCGATTCAAAGACGCCTGCAAAAGCTTTTGGAAGAAACACCATCTCCGGCGCTTGATTCAGAAATCAGGGAGCAGATGGGAGATGCAGCGGTTAAGGCTGCAAAAGCAGTTGGCTATTCAGGCGCGGGAACAGTTGAATTTATTTATGACTACAACGAACAGCGCTACTACTTTATGGAAATGAACACGAGAATCCAGGTGGAGCACCCAGTCACAGAAATGGTGACGGGAACAGACCTGATTAAGGAACAAATCAAAGTGGCATCAGGAATGGAACTGAGCCTTAACCAAGAAGATGTCGAATTCCAAGGCTGGGCGATCGAATGCCGAATCAACGCAGAAAATCCAAGTAAAAATTTCATGCCGTCTCCTGGTGAAATTAAAATGTACCTGCCTCCGGGCGGTCTTGGTGTCCGTGTAGATTCAGCTGCTTACCCGGGCTATTCCATCCCTCCGTACTATGACAGCATGATTGCAAAAGTGATCACATATGGAAAAACGAGAGATGAAGCGATTGCCCGCATGAAGCGCGCATTAAGCGAATTCGTCATTGAAGGCATTGAGACAACAATCCCATTCCACTTAAAACTGCTTGAACATGAAACATTTGTTGGCGGAGAGTTTAATACGAAATTTTTAGAAACATATGATGTAATGGGCTCATAATTTTTACGGAGGTGAATTGAATGAAAGACAACAGCTTGCTTAAAATGAATCAAGAAGATACGCATTTAGGTAAGGTTGAGATTGCACCGGAAGTCATCGAGGTCATTGCCGGCATAGCGGCTTCAGAAGTTGACGGTGTTGCCGAAATGCGCGGAAACTTTGCGACAGGTGTCGTCGAACGCTTCGGTAAAGTAAATCATGGCAAAGGTGTCAAAGTCGACCTGGCGGATGACGGCATTACGATCGATGTATACTGCGTCGTTACATTCGGCGTTTCGATTCCGAAAGTTGCAGCGTCCGTTCAGGAAAACATTCGTCAAACCTTATTAAATATGACGTCTCTTTCGATTAACGAGATCAATATTCATATCGTCGGCATTCAATTTGACACAAAAGCCCAGGAAGTCCAAATCGACGAAGAAATGTAAATGGCTTAACAAGAAACCAAGGGGAGGGCGGCCCTTTGGTTTTTTTACACGTTACCCTTTATTTCAAAGCATGAAGAAAGCCGGCTCAAGGCAGCCGAGTTTCTTCATGATCGTGAAATCCGAATGATCATATCAAGGTGTGTGAAAATATTCGGTAATAGGGTGAAAAAACCTTGATTTCAATATGCGGATACGAAAAAAATATGTTATGATCTCTTTATGGCTTAACGACAAGCAGATAAAGAGGATCAAAGGAGAAAGAAAATGAAAAGAAGAACAGCAAGAGAAAAAGCTTTGCAGGCACTATTTCAAATTGATGTCAGCGATATTGCAGTGAATGAAGCCATAGAACACGCATTGGATGAAGAAAAAACAGATCCTTTCTTTGAACAGCTTGTACACGGGGTATTGGAACACCAAGTCCAGCTTGATGAAATGATCTCCAATCATCTGGTGAATTGGAAGCTCGATCGGATTGCCAATGTTGACCGCGCGATTTTGCGTCTGGGAGCATACGAAATGGCGTATGCCGAAGACATTCCGGTGAATGTCTCTATGAACGAAGCGATTGAGCTGGCAAAACGGTTTGGTGATGACAAAGCGACAAAGTTTGTAAACGGGGTTCTTTCTAACATTAAATCTGATATTGAACAATCATAGGAGGAAAGAAAATGACTGCAACAATCATCGACGGAAAAGAAACGGCTAGAGAAAAACGCGAACAATTGGCAAAAGAGGTAGAAGAGCTTAAAAAGCAAGGCGTCACTCCCGGGCTCGCGGTTATTTTGATTGGAGATGATCCTGCTTCTCACTCTTACGTGCGAGGAAAGAAAAAAGCGGCTGAAACTATGGGAATGAATTTCAAGCTCGATCAATTCGACAGCAGTCTAACAGAAACGGAACTGCTTTCCATTATCGATCAATACAATCAAGACCCTGAGTTTCACGGCATCCTCGTTCAGCTCCCGCTTCCAGACCATATTTCTGAAAAAGCGGTGATCGAACGTATCTCTCCTGATAAAGATGTAGACGGTTTTCATCCGTTAAACGTAGGGAAAATGCTGCTTGGCGAAGATACGTTTCTTCCTTGCACGCCTCACGGAATTGTTGAGCTTTTGAAGAAAACCAATATCGACCTTTCCGGTAAAGAGGTTGTTGTAGTCGGCCGAAGCAATATTGTCGGCAAACCTGTCGGCCAGCTTTTATTAAATGAGAACGCGACGGTTACTTACTGTCATTCAAGAACAGAAAATATGACCGAACATACGAAAAAAGCAGACATCCTGGTGGTGGCAGTCGGCAGAGCCAATTTCATCAATGCAGACCAGATCAAAGAGGGCGCTGTTGTGATTGACGTCGGCGTTAACCGACTGGAAAGCGGAAAGCTTTGCGGAGACGTTGAATTTGAAGGAGCAAAGGAAAAAGCGTCCTTCATCACGCCAGTCCCTGGCGGAGTTGGTCCGATGACTATCACGATGCTTGCGCATAATACTGTTAAATCTGCGAAACGTACGTTATCATAGATAATTGGAGATGTTCACAGGCGGGAGATTTTGCCCGCCGTGAATATGAGCACGATACCCGCTTCTTCAGGCTCCTACAGCCAGGGCGGGTTTTCTTTAGTTATGGTGCAGGAATGCTTATGAGAGGAGTTTGAGACATGGGTGAAACAGCGTATGTTACCGTCTCAGCGCTGACAAAGTATATAAAACGAAAATTCGATGTAGATCCTCACCTTGAAAATATTTGGATTAAAGGCGAATTATCGAATGTAAAAATACATACAAGAGGCCACATTTATTTCACATTGAAAGACGAAAAAGCCAGAATGCAGTCGGTGATGTTCGCAAGACAGAGCGAGCGTCTGCCTTTTAAACCTGAAAACGGCATGAAGGTGCTGGTCAGAGGCGGAATTTCCGTATATGAACCGAGCGGAAACTACCAATTATATGCTAAAGAAATGCAGCCTGACGGGGTCGGAGCGCTTTATTTAGCGTACGAAGAGTTAAAAAAGAAGCTTGCCGGAGAAGGTTTATTTGACGACCGCTATAAAAAACAAATCCCCGCATTTCCAGCCACAATCGGGGTTGTGACATCTCCAACGGGTGCCGCTGTCAGAGACGTTATTACAACTCTAAAAAGAAGATATCCCCTTGTAAAAGTCATTGTTCTTCCAGCGCTCGTACAAGGCGAAAATGCGAGCAAATCCATCGTTACGCGCATTGAAGAGGCAAATGAAAAAGAGGTTTGCGACGTATTAATTGTTGGGAGAGGCGGCGGTTCGATAGAAGAACTGTGGGCATTTAATGAAGAAATTGTAGCACGCGCGATCTTTGCTTCTAACATTCCGGTTATATCGGCAGTCGGGCATGAAACGGACTTTACGATCAGTGATTTTGTCGCTGATATCAGAGCCGCGACGCCGACAGGAGCAGCTGAGATTGCCGTACCGCATACAACTGATTTAATCGAACGGACAAAAACAGCGGAAGTTAGAATGACAAGAGCAATGCAACAGCATCTCGGCCAGAAAAAAGAACGGATTCAAACGCTGCAATCCTCGTATGCCTTTCGTTTTCCAAAGCGGTTGTATGCGCAAAAAGAGCAGCAGTTTGACCTTGCCTATCAGCAGTTTCAATCACAGTTAACCGCTCTTTTAGATCGAAAAAGCAGACAGCTGGAGCGTGAAACGTACAGATTAGAAGCGCTGCACCCTCATGAACAGCTGAAGCAAGCGAGAACACGATATGAGGAACAGACAAATCAGCTGAGAAAAAATATGACTATCCAAATGAAACAGCTGCATTCCCAATTTCAGACGGTTCTTGGCAAGCTGAATGCGTTGAGTCCTCTTCAAGTGATGGAAAGAGGATACAGCTTGGCTTATAAAGAAGACGAACTCATAAAAAGTGTCAGTCAGATAGCAGAGAAGGACCAGCTTGAAGTCAAGCTGAAGGATGGCGTGCTGACCTGTGAAGTATTAGAAAAGAGAGGGGAAGAAAAATGACAGACGTGAAAAAAAATGAAAACATGACATTTGAAGAAGCGATGAAAGGGCTTGAGAGCATTGTGTCAAAGCTTGAAGAGGGCGATGTGCCTTTAGAGCAAGCGATTAACTATTTCCAAGAAGGCATGGCTCTTTCAAAAATGTGCCACGAAAAGCTGCAAAAAGTCGAAAAACAAATGGACTTCATTTTAAAAGAAGACGGCGAACTGGCACCTTTTAGTGTTCAGGAGGAAGACGAAGGTGACAAATAAATTAACGGCTTTTCTGGCGGAGCGGAAAAAAACGATTGAAAATCAGCTTTCTGTCTATACAGAAAAGCTCGATATGCCGGACTCATTAAAAAAGTCTATGCTGTATTCCCTTGAGGCTGGCGGAAAGCGGCTGCGTCCTCTCATTGTACTGGCCGTTTTAAACGCATATGGGAAAAGTGAAAAGGACGGCATTCCGGTGGGTTGTGCTGTCGAAATGATTCACACGTATTCGTTAATTCACGATGACCTTCCTTGTATGGATGATGACGATTTACGCCGCGGGAAGCCGACAAACCATAAAGTGTTCGGTGAAGCGACAGCAGTATTAGCGGGTGACGGGCTGCTCACGGAAAGCTTTAAGCTGATCACCTCCCACTTGTCGGACGGGGTGTCAGCAGAAAAGCGCCTTCGGCTTGTGAATGAACTGATTTCAGCGGCAGGCACTGAAGGCATGGTCGGTGGACAAGTAGCTGATATGGAAGCGGAGAACCGCCAGATCACGCTTGAAGAACTTGAATCCATTCATGAACGGAAAACCGCTAAGCTTCTCGGTTTTTGCGTAACCGCCGGTGCTATTTTGGCGGATGCGCCTGAAGAAGACATTGAAACACTGCGTACCTTCAGCAGCCATATTGGAATTGGTTTTCAAATCAGAGACGATATTTTAGATTTAGAAGGCAGTGAAGAGAAAATCGGCAAACGTGTCGGCTCGGATACAACTAACGACAAATCGACTTACCCGTCCCTTCTGTCACTGGAAGGGGCCAAACATAAATTGGATGTTCACATAAAAGAGGCGAAGCGTTTGATCGGCGGACTCTCTCTTCAAAAAGAGCTTTTATATGAGCTTTGTGATTTAATTGCGGCTAGAGATCACTAAACCGATCCTAATTTGAAGCGGCTGCACGAGATATGGTAAAATGTAAGCAGTTTATATGAAAAATGAAAGAGAAAAGCCCGTTTGTCTTTTTTTATGTCTGAGAACTGGCCATTGTCCAGCTCGGCATGCGGAAGACATGTATCATTGCAGAAATTCATGCTGAAAGTGAGTTGATCCGCTTTGGATCTTTTATCAATACAGGACCCGTCATTTTTAAAAAACAAGTCCATTGATGAATTAGAAAAAATAAGTGATGAAATCCGCCGATTTTTAATTACAACGTTATCCGCTTCCGGCGGCCATATCGGCCCAAACTTAGGTGTCGTAGAGCTTACTGTTGCGCTGCATAAGGAATTTAACAGCCCGAAAGACAAATTTCTGTGGGACGTAGGCCACCAGTCGTATGTCCACAAGCTGCTGACAGGACGCGGAAAAGAATTTGCGACGCTTCGCCAGTACAAAGGGCTTTGCGGATTCCCAAAGCGGAGTGAAAGCGAGCATGATGTTTGGGAAACAGGGCATAGCTCAACCTCTCTGTCAGGTGCGATGGGAATGGCAGCCGCGCGTGATATAAAAGGAACCGATGAATTTATTATTCCGATCATCGGTGACGGTGCGCTGACAGGCGGAATGGCGCTTGAAGCGCTGAACCACATCGGCGACGAGAAAAAAGACATGATTGTCATCCTAAATGATAATGAAATGAGTATTGCGCCGAATGTCGGAGCCATTCATTCTATGCTCGGACGGCTGCGCACTGCCGGAAAATACCAGTGGGTGAAAGATGAGCTCGAATACTTGTTTAAAAAGATCCCGGCAGTTGGGGGCAAACTTGCCGCCACGGCGGAACGCGTGAAAGACAGCCTGAAATACATGCTTGTCTCGGGCATGTTTTTTGAAGAGCTTGGTTTTACGTATTTAGGCCCGGTGGACGGACATTCTTATCATGAGTTGATTGAGAATCTTCAATACGCCAAAAAAACGAAAGGCCCTGTTCTCCTGCATGTCATCACGAAAAAAGGGAAGGGGTACAAACCGGCTGAGACCGATACGATCGGAACATGGCACGGTACCGGACCATATAAAATTAATACCGGTGACTTTGTAAAACCGAAAGCCGCAGCACCTTCATGGAGCGGTCTTGTCAGCGGGACTGTGCAGCGAATGGCGCGAGAGGACGGACGCATTGTAGCCATTACGCCAGCTATGCCTGTCGGCTCAAAGCTTGAAGGCTTCGCAAACGAATTCCCTGATCGCATGTTTGACGTAGGAATCGCCGAACAGCATGCGGCAACGATGGCTGCAGCTATGGCAATGCAGGGGATGAAGCCGTTTTTGGCGATTTATTCAACCTTCCTGCAAAGGGCATATGACCAAGTGGTTCATGACATCTGCCGCCAAAACGCCAATGTGTTTATCGGCATTGACCGTGCAGGGCTTGTGGGTGCTGACGGAGAGACACACCAAGGCGTGTTTGATATTGCGTTTATGCGCCACATTCCAAACATGGTCTTAATGATGCCGAAAGATGAAAATGAAGGACAGCATATGGTTCATACAGCACTCAGCTATGACGAAGGCCCGATTGCGATGCGTTTTCCGCGCGGAAACGGACTCGGCGTAAAAATGGATGAACAGCTGAAAACGATTCCGATCGGCACGTGGGAAGTGCTGCGCCCGGGGAACGACGCAGTCATCTTAACATTTGGAACAACAATCGAAATGGCGCTTGAAGCAGCTGAAGAGCTGCAAAAAGAAGGCCTGTCCGTGCGCGTTGTCAATGCGCGTTTTATTAAGCCGATGGATGAAAAGATGATGAAGGATATCTTAAAAGAAGGCTTGCCGATTTTAACGATTGAAGAAGCGGTCTTAGAAGGCGGTTTCGGAAGCTCGATTTTAGAATTCGCTCATGATCA
This sequence comes from Bacillus sp. 11C, assembly GCF_055486375.1. Taxonomy (NCBI): domain Bacteria; kingdom Bacillati; phylum Bacillota; class Bacilli; order Caryophanales; family Bacillaceae; genus Bacillus; species Bacillus sp. 11C. Next base: position 271,084 of record NZ_JBUPVZ010000003.1, on the reverse strand, counting down.
AGGTGAATTCCTTACACCGATTGACAGAATGGGTATCCCGGATCGGTTTATTGAACACGGAAGCGTAACGGCGCTTCTTGAAGAAATTGGACTAACAAAACAGCAGGCGGCAAACCGCATTAGATTATTGATGCCGCCGAAGACACACAAAGGAATTGGATCATGACGTCAAAGAAAGAACGATTAGATGTATTACTAGTAGAAAGAGGGCTGGCGGAAACGCGGGAAAAAGCCAAGAGAGCCATTATGGCGGGGATCGTCTATTCAAACGAAAACCGCTTGGACAAGGCTGGGGAAAAAATTGACCGCGATCTGCCGTTAACAGTCAAAGGAAACCCGCTGAAATATGTGAGCAGAGGCGGCCTAAAGCTTGAAAAAGCGCTGAAGGAGTTTCCCATCTCTGTTAAGGATAAAATCATGATTGATATTGGCTCCTCCACCGGCGGTTTTACGGACTGCGCTCTGCAAAACGGTGCTAAACAGTCATACGCGGTAGATGTAGGCTACAATCAGCTTGCGTGGAAGCTTAGACAGGATGAACGGGTCGTTGTGATGGAACGGACAAACTTCCGTTACGCAACACCGGCAGACTTTACAAAGGGCATGCCGGAGTTTGCTACGATTGACGTGTCCTTTATTTCACTGCGGCTTATCCTGCCTGTCCTCAAAACATTGCTTGTGCCTGGCAGTGACTGCATGGCTCTTGTTAAGCCGCAGTTTGAAGCGGGACGGGAATCCGTCGGCAAAAAAGGGATTGTCAGAGATCCTAAAGTGCATGCTGACGTTCTCAAGCGTATGGTCAGTTTCTCTGCTGCTGAAGGCTATATCTGCAAAGGCCTGTCATTTTCTCCAATCACGGGAGGAGACGGAAATATTGAATTTCTCCTTCATTTGCATTGGCCGGGAGAGGGACAGGAAGGACAGGAGCTGTCAGAAGAAGAGATCAATCGCATTGTAGAAGAGGCACATAAGACGTTAAAAGAAAAAAAAGCAGATGTACCGGAATAATAGGGCGCTATTATTCCTTTTTTCTGCATTTATGTACATTTTGCAGAGAAACATATAACATAAAAGAACAGATAAGCTGGAAATAGAGGTGCTTACATGAACAAAGGCCAGAGGCATATTAAAATCAGAGATATCATTACAAGCAATGAAATCGAAACGCAGGACGAATTGGTTGACATGCTGAAGCAGGATGGATACAAAGTGACGCAAGCCACGGTTTCACGCGATATTAAAGAGCTTCACCTAGTGAAAGTGCCTACGAATAACGGCTCTTACAAATACAGTCTTCCGGCAGACCAGCGTTTCAATCCGCTGTCCAAACTGAAGCGGGCACTGATGGACGCATTTGTGAAAATAGACTCAGCAAGCCATATGATTGTGCTGAAAACGATGCCCGGCAACGCCCAGGCAATCGGGGCGCTGATGGACAATTTGGACTGGGATGAAATAATGGGAACCATTTGCGGAGATGACACGATTTTAATAATTTGCCGGACTCCTGAAGATACAGACGGCGTAAAAAACAGGCTGCTTGAGCTGCTGTAATAGAAAATCTAACAAAGATAAAGAGGTGTAATGCTGTTTGTTAGCTGAACTATCCATTAAAAACTTTGCCATTATTGAGGAACTGACGGTTTCTTTTGAACGCGGGCTCACGGTTTTAACAGGAGAAACCGGAGCCGGCAAGTCCATCATCATAGATGCTATTTCTCTTTTAGTCGGAGGCCGCGGCTCATCCGAATTTGTCAGATATGGGGAGACAAAAGCCGAGCTTGAAGGGCTGTTTCTATTGGAGAGCGGCCATCCCGTTTTTGACGTATGCGCTGAGCAGGGAATTGACGTTTCTGACGAAATGATCATCATGAGAAGGGATATCAGCACGAGCGGAAAAAGCGTTTGCCGAGTTAATGGCAAGCTTGTCACGATTGCCTCGCTAAGAGAGATCGGCAGGCTTTTATTAGATATTCACGGGCAGCACGATAACCAGCTGTTAATGGAGGACGAAAATCATCTCCAGCTTTTGGACAAGTTTGCCGGAGCCGAAGCGGAAAGCGCGCTTCAAACGTATCAGGAAGGGTACCAGCGGTATATGAAGTTGCTTAAAAAGCTAAAGCAGCTTTCTGAAAGCGAACAGGAAATGGCCCACCGTCTTGATCTCATTCAATTTCAGCTCGAAGAAATCGAATCGGCTAAGCTCGAACTTAATGAAGATGAGCAGCTTCAGGAAGAGCGCCAGCAAATCTCAAACTTTGAGAAGATATATGAATCGCTGCAAAATGCATATAACGCGCTTCGCAGCGAGCAGGGCGGACTGGACTGGGTCGGAATGGCATCAGCGCAGCTTGAAGATATATCCGATATTAACGAACCGCTGAAAAAACTGTCTGAAAATGTTTCGAACTCCTATTATCTTCTGGAGGACGCTACATTTCAGATGAGAAATATGCTGGATGAACTTGAATATGATCCGGAACGCCTGAACTATATTGAGACGCGCCTTAATGAAATCAAACAGCTGAAACGAAAATACGGTGCATCTGTTGAGGATATCTTGGAATACGCTTCTAAAATTGAAGAAGAGATTGACCAAATTGAAAACAGGGACAGCCATCTTCAAAGCGTGAAGAAGGAGCTTGACTCAGTCGGCAAAGATGTCGCAGTGGAAGCGGCAAATGTTTCAAAAACCCGCAAAGCATGGGCGAAAAAGCTGGCTGATGAGATTCATCGGGAATTAAAAAGCCTCTACATGGAAAAATCAACTTTTGATACGGAATTTAAGATCAGAACAGCGCCCCGAGATGAGGAGGCGCCGATTGTAAACGGCCAGCCTGTTCAGATGACTGAACAAGGGATTGATTTGGTGAAGTTTTTAATTTCAACCAATACAGGCGAACCGCTGAAATCCCTTTCGAAAGTCGCTTCCGGAGGAGAGCTGTCACGGGTGATGCTTGCTATTAAAAGCATTTTTTCCTCTCAACAGGATGTGACGTCGATTATATTCGATGAGGTTGATACCGGTGTAAGCGGCAGAGTCGCACAGGCAATCGCTGAGAAGATCCATAAAGTGTCAATAGGATCACAAGTGCTGTGTATTACACACTTGCCTCAGGTGGCTGCCATGGCAGATACGCATCTTTATATTGCGAAGGAGTTAAAAGACGGCAGAACGACAACACATGTCAAGCCGCTGTCTAAGCAGGAAAAGGTAGCGGAAATCGGGCGTATGATTGCAGGAGTCGAAGTAACAGACTTAACGAAACGCCATGCAAAAGAACTTTTAAGACAAGCGGACCAAGTCAAAACAACGGGGTGAGCTGCGCGAAAAGCGCAGCTTATTTTTTTCGCGCACATCCATTCGTTCATCAGTATATCCAATGATTTTCTTTATATGACAGTTATAAATAAGGCGTCAGAAGGCAAAATTAAATGATGTAGCAGCAAGTCATAAAGAAGGTGTGGGATAGGAGCGAGGAGAGTGAAGTAATAAATGCCCGATAACATCAGAAAAGCAGTAGGTTTAATTCTCCTTGTTTCGTTATTAAGTGTAGGTTTATGCAAACCGCTAAAAGAGTATTTACTGATTCCAACGCAAATGAGAGTATTTGAAACCCAAACACAAGCGATTGAAACGGGTTTATCGGTAAACGCTCATACACAAGAATCTTCAGAAGCGTTTACAGTAAAGAAAGACCTGCATGAAGTCAAGGTGACAGGCGAAAAATCAGGTGAATCAGAGTTAGTATACGATCTTGCAGGATTTCCAATCAAAAAAACAAAAGTGCAAGTTCTTCCTGATTTAAAAGTCATACCTGGCGGACAATCGATTGGTGTTAAACTTCATTCCGTCGGTGTTCTTGTCGTCGGATTTCATCAAATCAACACTAGTGAAGGCAAAAAATCCCCGGGAGAAACGGCCGGTATTGAAGCGGGTGACATCATTATTGAGATGAATGGACAGAAAATTGAAAAAATGAATGATGTGGCCCCATTTATTCAGAATGCCGGTAAAACCGGCGAATCTTTAGATTTGCTTATTAAACGTGATAAACAGAAAATCAAAACAAAGCTCATTCCGGAAAAAGATGAAGCAGAAGGTAAGTTCAGAATTGGGTTATATATCAGGGATTCTGCCGCTGGGATCGGCACTATGACCTTTTATGAACCGAAGTCAAAAAAATATGGAGCACTTGGCCACGTGATTTCCGACATGGACACAAAGAAACCGATTGTAGTGGAGAATGGAGAAATCGTTAAATCAACTGTAACATCAATTGAAAAAGGGACAGGCGGAAATCCGGGAGAAAAACTGGCGCGATTTTCCTCAGAACGCAAAACGATCGGGGATATTAACAGAAACAGCCCGTTTGGGATTTTCGGCACACTGCATCAGCCGATTCAAAACAAGATTTCAGATCAAGGACTGCCGGTTGCGTTTTCTACTGAAGTCAAAAAAGGTCCGGCTGAAATTTTAACGGTCATTAATGATGACAAGGTAGAAAAATTTGATATTGAAATCGTCAGCACAACCCCGCAAAAATTCCCGGCAACAAAAGGAATGGTCTTGAAAATAACCGATCCGAGGCTATTAAAAGAAACAGGCGGCATCGTCCAGGGGATGAGCGGAAGCCCGATCATCCAAAATGGCAAAGTGATCGGCGCTGTCACCCATGTGTTTGTAAATGACCCGACAAGCGGCTACGGCGTTCATATTGAATGGATGCTGTCAGAAGCGGGAATTGATATTTACGGAAAAGAAAAAGCAAGCTGACTGCCGGGATTTCCGGCAGTTTTTTTGCTTTGATCCCTCTTCACTTCTCAGAATACATACGGTAAAATGTACAAAAGAAGATTTTTCGACAAATTCACGTTTCCTTGTTTGTCAAATTTCATATTTAGTCGAAAAACGGAGAAAAACATAGAAAAACAAAGATATGCCACTAATATTGGTTATTATGATTTTTTTAGAGGGTATATAGCGGTTTTGTCGAATGTAAACATGTAGCAAGGGTGAATCCTGTTAACTACATTTGGGGAGGAAGAAACGTGGAGAAAATTAAAGTTTGTGTTGCTGACGATAATCGAGAGCTGGTAAGCCTGTTGAGTGAATATATTGAAGGACAGGAAGACATGGAAGTCATCGGTGTTGCTTACAATGGACAGGAATGCCTGTCGTTGTTTAAAGAAAAAGATCCCGATGTGCTCGTATTAGATATTATTATGCCCCATTTGGACGGACTTGCGGTTTTAGAGCGGCTGAGGGAATCAGAACTGAAGAAACAGCCGAATGTCATTATGCTGACAGCCTTTGGACAGGAAGATGTCACGAAAAAGGCCGTCGATTTAGGCGCTTCCTACTTTATTCTCAAACCGTTTGATATGGAAAACCTTGTCGGACATATCCGCCAGGTCAGCGGGAATGCTAGCAGCGTGACGCATCGCGCGCCATCATCGCAAAGCAGCATTATACGCAGCAGCCAGCCTGAACCAAAGAAGAAAAACCTCGACGCGAGCATTACAAGCATTATCCATGAAATCGGCGTCCCAGCGCATATTAAAGGATATCTCTATCTGCGCGAAGCCATCTCAATGGTATACAATGACATCGAATTGCTCGGCAGCATTACAAAAGTTCTCTATCCGGACATCGCCAAAAAATTCAACACAACCGCTAGCCGTGTAGAAAGAGCAATCCGCCACGCGATTGAAGTCGCATGGAGCAGAGGAAACATTGATTCCATTTCCTCGCTGTTCGGTTATACAGTCAGCATGACAAAAGCTAAGCCTACCAACAGCGAATTCATTGCGATGGTTGCGGATAAGCTGAGATTAGAACATAAGGCTTCTTAAGCATGAGAATATCAAGCGATGATTAAATCAAACGTCTTTTATTTATTGGTTCGCGCTGATAAATAGGAGGCGCTTTTGTTTTGGGGATATATATTAATATGAAGCATCTTTGGATGTAGTGATACATGTGTTTGACATGTATGGACTGTTGATGGCGGCATTTCCCCTTGGGTTTTATGTTAATTCGAACTTCATTACAGAATCAGGCGCTCTGATTGACCTTATCTCATGTACAGCACGATTTCATCTGTTGGAGAATCAAAGCCAAGCAATCAGAATCAAATTGAAACCCTTTCTCCTGTCGAATCGTAAGTGAAGAAGCATTTATGAATAAAGGAGACGTACGATGAAAAAGTAAAAAGCAAGAAAGTGTGACGGCCTTCTTCTGAATTTGCTTTCCGAAGCGGCTGGCGAGCTCCTACCCTTGCTGTTTAGATGTTTACATAAACTATTTTTTTAGACTGCCGAATCGTTTCGGCAGTCTCCTCACATTAATCTTTATAAGGCACCCAGCCAGGCGTGTTCACAATGGCTTGCCATAGCGGTTCAGGTAAATGATATTTTTCTTTATCTGTGCCTTTGATTACGGTTTCGATTTGTTTTTCCCGGCCTTCTTTTACTTTCACAGTCCAGTCAGGGTCAACTAAAATTTCGCGTCCCATTGCGACTAGCGGAATGCCGCTTTCGATCACGGCCAGCGCGTCATCTGCGGAATGAATGGAACCGACGGCGATCAGCGGCACTTTGTTTCCGACACGTTCATTCAATAAGTCCATGCGTGTGCGATCCGGATCTGCACCGCGGCGCGCATTTGAGTTCACGTCCATCAGTGAGATATGGAGGTAATCCAATTCTTTATCCCCTAAAGCATCAACAAGTGTAAAGGTTTCAGTCATTGTTAATCCTGGTGTCTCAGGCTCTTCCGGAGACAAGCGATAGCCCACTAAGAACGCGCCCCTTGCATGTTCTGCAACAGCTTTTTTCACTTCATCGACAATAGCAAGCGGGAAGGCTAATCGTTTTTCATCGCTTCCTCCCCAGCGGTCTGTGCGTTGATTGGTTTTCGGAGAATAAAACTGCTGGATCAAGTATCCGTTCGCGCCGTGAATTTCGACACCGTCAAAGCCGGCTTCAATGGCGCGTCTTGTCGCTTCTCCAAATGCCTTTACGATATTTTCCGTTTCTTCTTCTGTTAAAGCGCGGACAATTTGCTTGCCGTTATCAAATACGTCACTTGGCGCTACGACATCTTGTTGCGGAACGAGCTCAGACGGGCATTCAATGCCGCCGTGGTGAATTTGCACAACGGCTTTAGCACCTTGCGCCTGAATGGCTTGCGCTAATTTTTTTAAACCTGGAATGTTCGAGTCATCATGGATGGCCGGCTGCCCGGGAAATGCTTTTCCGTCCGGTGTGACGTTTGCGCAGGCTGTAATCACCATTCCCATCTCCTTTGAGCGGGGGATGATGTAGTCAAGCTCTGCTTCAGATATCGTACCGTCTTCATTAGAAGCGTAATGAGTCATGGGTGCTACTGTGATCCGGTTGTCGATTGTAACGCCGCTTTTAAACGTAAATGGTTCAAACAGCGGTTTATACTTAGGGTTCATTTGATCATCTTCTTTCGTTTGGATTCGCAAATATTCTAGCCTATATATAAAAATTAATGCAATTGATCTGCTTTACCGGCTGAATATCTTGAGTTACAGCGAGGTATTTTCTCCGCTCCTTTTCGGGGTCCTTGAAGGTTTAAGTAAAGACCGCAGCAGCCAGAGGAGAACGAATTTTTCATGGCTTTAACTTCTGTAAAGAAATATTCTTTTTCGCGAAATATCAGCAAAAGGCCGCGGATGCGACTGTCAATGGCATTGATTCTTATTACGAACAGTAGATTATGATATAGCCTTAACCCTAGAGTGGAAGCACTAAAAACAGTATAATGGAGAAAACAGGAAACTTTAGGGCTGAGGTGAAACGATGACAAACATTTTTGCCCATCGGGGGGCATCTGGCCAATTTCCCGAAAATACAATGCTAGCATTTGAAAAAGGAATTGAAGCCGGAGCGGATGGGATAGAGCTTGATGTGCAGCTGGCAAAAGACGGACGTATTGTTGTGATCCATGATGAAAGGCTTGACCGGACGACATCGCTTAAAGGCTTCGTGAAGGATACAGCGTATGATGTGATAAAGACTGCGAATGCGGCTGCTGGTCACGGTCGAACATACAGTGATGTCCAAGTGCCGCTGCTAGAAGACGTTTTCTCGTGGGCGGAAAAAAAGGATTTTCTCATTAACATTGAATTAAAAAACAGTGTGATCCGATATGAAGGCATGGAAGAAAAGTTGCTGGAGTCAGTGAAGCGATTCAAAATAGAGGAAAGAGTGATCCTGTCCACATTTAACCATGAAAGCTTGGCGTTATGCGGACGGCTCGCTCCCCATATTGAACGGGCGGTGTTGACTTCAGATGTGCTTTATCAGGCTGACCGGTATATCACATCGATTCCGGCTTCCGGCTATCACCCTAAGCTGAACAGCCCGGGGACCGCGGAAGAAGTACTGAAAAAAATGAGGAACAGTTCGATCAAGGTAAGGCCGTATACAGTCAATCGGCCGGAAGATATGAAGTGTCTCTTTGAAGCGGGGGCGGACGGCATTTTCACTGATTTTCCTGCAGAGGCTTTGGCATTGCTGAAAAATAAATAGTTGTTTTAGAAGGAGGCTGTTGGCGCAGCCTTCTTTTTTCATTCATTCAAGCCCGTTACTAAGCATACATTCATAGAAGACAACTAGAAATTGTAAGCGCTGTCTATCTTCTGAATGAGGTGAAACCATGAGGAAAACAGTCATTGTAAGTGCCGCAAGAACACCATTTGGCAAGTTCGGCGGAGCGTTGAAAGAGGTGAAAGCTGCGGAGCTTGGAGGCATTGCGATAAAGGAGGCGTTGCATCGCGCTGGAGTCTCTGGAGACGAGGTTGAAGGAACTGTCATGGGCATGGTTGTCCAAGCTGGCTCTGGACAGATACCTTCCCGTCAAGCTTCCCGTCTGGCTGGAATGCCTTGGCGTGTGCCGTCAGAAACGCTGAATAAAGTCTGCGCATCCGGGCTGCGTGCTGTCACGTTATGTGATCAAATGATTCGTGCGCAAGATGCAGATATTCTTGTGGCCGGGGGAATGGAAAGCATGAGCAATATTCCGTATGCCGTTCCCGCCGGGCGTTGGGGAGCGCGGATGGGAGACGGTGAGCTTAGGGACTTAATGGTTTATGACGGGTTAACGTGCGCGTTTGACGAGGTGCATATGGCCGTTCACGGAAATACGGCAGCCAAGGAATATGGGATCTCACGCGGGGAGCAGGATGAATGGGCGCTAAGAAGTCATGCGCGGGCAGCTAAGGCTGCTGATGAAGGAAAGTTTCAAGATGAAATCGTTCCCGTCAGCTGGATCGGACGAAAAGGTAAAACAAACATAGTTGACAAAGATGAAGCGATTCGCCTTGACACAAGTCTGGATCAACTTGCGAAACTTTCTCCGATTTATACAAGTGACGGTACCGTCACAGCCGGCAATGCTCCCGGGGTCAATGACGGGGCCGGCGCGTTCGTACTGATGTCTGAGGAAAAAGCTGCTAAGCTTGGCAAGCGGCCTCTGGCTACTATTCTTGGTTTTTCAACGATGGGAATGCAAGCGCACGAGCTGGCGGCAGCTCCAGGATTTGCAATCAACAAGCTGCTGAAAAAGAACGGTTTAACCGTTCAAGATATTGATTTGTTTGAAGTAAATGAAGCGTTTGCATCTGTTGTTTTGACATGTGAAAAAATCGTCGGTCTCGATCTTGAAAAAGTAAATGTGAATGGCGGTGCGATCGCGCTTGGCCACCCGATCGGCGCAAGCGGAGCTAGAATTCTTATGACGCTTGTTTATGAATTAAAGCGCCGGGGAGGGGGACTGGGCGTTGCCGCCATTTGCAGCGGTGCGGCTCAGGGGGACGCTGTCTTAGTGCGGGTTCATTAAAACATGACGGAAAAGGGGATCTTAATGGAAATCAAACAAATCATGGTAGTCGGCGCAGGACAGATGGGAAGCGGAATTGCTCAAACAGCTGCTGGCGCAGGTTTTTATGTGCGGATGTACGATGTGAATCCGGAGGCTGCGGAGGCAGGATTGAAACGGTTGACGAAACATCTGATCCGTGATGCTGAGAAGGGAAGAAAGACCGAAGCTGAAGTGAATAGTGTGATCAGCCGCATTTCACTCTCTCAAACGCTTGAGGAGGCAAAACATGCGGACATTGTGATTGAAGCTATCGCAGAAAACATGGCGGCGAAAACCGAAATGTTTAACACACTTGATCACATATGCCCTCCTCATACGATTTTGGCCAGTAATACATCTTCCTTGCCTATTACAGAAATCGCTGCTGTGACAAACCGCCCTGAACGAGTCATTGGCATGCATTTTATGAATCCTGTCCCTGTGATGAAGCTGGTTGAAGTGATTCGCGGCTTGGCTACATCAGAGGAAACGGCCTTAGATGTTATGGGATTAGCGGAAAAGATGGGGAAAACACCGGTAGAAGTCAATGATTTTCCGGGGTTTGTTTCCAACCGCGTGCTTCTTCCAATGATTAATGAAGCCATCTATTGCGTGTATGAGGGGGTGGCGAAGCCCGAGGCAATAGACGAGGTGATGAAGCTGGGTATGAACCATCCGATGGGACCGCTTAGACTAGCGGATTTTATCGGGCTTGATACGTGTTTATCGATTATGGAAGTTCTTCATTCCGGCCTTGGCGATTCCAAGTATCGTCCTTGTCCGCTGCTTCGCAAATACGTCAAAGCGGGCTGGCTCGGCAAAAAGAGCGGACGCGGCTTTTATCAATATGTGGAGAGGACTTTCTGAAGTTCATTTCATCCGGGGGTGGCGAGTTGAATGAAACCCAAGAGCAAGTCATGATGCGAAAAATGGTGCGTGATTTTGCCCGAAAAGAAATTGCTCCCGCTGCGAAAATCATGGAGGAAACGGACGAATTTCCGTTTCAGCTGATCAAAAAAATGGGTGAACACGGCCTGATGGGAATACCGTTGCCGGAACGATACGGCGGCGCTGGGGCGGATGTTGTTTCTTATATTTTGGCGATTCATGAGATTTCTAAAATCAGCGCGGCTGTCGGTGTCATTCTTTCCGTTCATACCTCGGTCGGCACCAATCCTATTGTTTACTTCGGAAACGAAAAACAGAAGAGTAAATATATCCCGAAGCTTGCTTCAGGAGACCATTTGGGCGCATTTGCACTGACGGAGCCTCACTCAGGGTCGGATGCAGGAAGCCTCCGCGCTACAGCTATCAAAAAGAACGGCACATACCTATTAAATGGATCAAAAATATTTATTACGAACGGCGGAGCCGCCGATGTCTATATCACTTTTGCTTTAACAGCTCCGGATCAAGGCAGGCACGGGATTTCCGCTTTTATCGTTGAAAAAGACACCCCCGGTTTTACCGTTGGAAAAAAAGAAAGAAAACTGGGGCTCTATGGCTCCAATACTACGGAACTGATTTTTGACAATGCAGAAGTGCCTGAAGAAAATTTGCTTGGCAAAGAGGGTGATGGCTTTACCATTGCCATGGCGAATTTAAATGTCGGCCGCATCGGCATTGCGGCACAGGCGCTCGGTATTGCAGAGGCGGCTCTTGAACATGCCGTTGCTTACGCGAAGCAGCGGGTGCAATTTGGGAGGCCTATCGCAGCCAATCAAGGTATATCATTTAAGCTGGCTGATATGGCGACAAGGGCAGAGGCGGCAAGGCATCTTGTCTACCACGCCGCAGACCTTCATAACCGCGGTTTGTCCTGTGGAAAAGAAGCATCTATGGCTAAACAATTTGCTTCCGATTCCGCGGTGATGGCGGCGTTAGACGCCGTCCAAATTTACGGGGGATATGGCTATATGAAGGATTACCCGGTTGAGCGGCTGCTTCGCGATGCAAAGGTGACGCAAATCTATGAAGGAACGAACGAGATTCAAAGACTGATTATTTCCAAGCATCTGCTTGGTTAAATCCGATCGACAAAAACGCAAAACGGAGGTTGAGGATATGCAGGAGAAAAAGCATTATTCTCCGGGTTTGGACGGTGTGGTTGCGGCAGAAACTCAAATTTCTTATCTTGACACGCAGTCCAGCAAGATTTTGATACGAGGCTATGATTTAATCGATCTTTCTAAAACAAAAAGCTATCTGGAGCTTATCCATTTATTGCTGGAGGGCAGGCTGCCGGAAGAAAGTGAAACGGAAACGCTGGAAAGAAACATAAACAGGGCATCAGACCTGCCGGCAGATCATCTCCGTCTCCTTGAACTGCTCCCTGAGCACACTCATCCGATGGATAGTCTGCGGACCGGACTGTCTGCTCTTGCCGGCTATGACCGGCAAATTGATGATCGTTCTCCTTCCGCAAACAAAGAACGCGCCTATCAGCTTCTGGGGAAAATGCCTGTCCTCACTGCTGCCAGCTATAGGATCATCAATAAGAAAGAGCCGATTCTTCCGCTTAAAACCCTATCCTACAGTGCGAATTTTTTATATATGATGACTGGGAAATTGCCGTCCTCACTGGAAGAACGCATTTTTGACCGGTCCCTCATCCTGTACAGTGAACATGAAATGCCGAATTCAACCTTTACCGCCAGAGTCATCGCTTCTACACAGTCAGATCTTTATGGCGCTTTGACAGGAGCTGTAGCCTCTCTGAAAGGGAATCTTCACGGAGGAGCAAACGAAGCAGTGATGTATATGCTTTTGGAGGCGAAAACACCGTCCGATTTTGAGCAGCTTCTGCAATCAAAACTGCAAAGAAAAGAAAAAATTATGGGGTTCGGCCACCGAGTGTATATGAAAAAAATGGACCCGAGAGCACTCATGATGAAAGAGGCGCTGCAGCAATTATGCGATAAAGCCGGTGATCATCGTTTATATGAGATGTGTGAAGCAGGCGAGCGGCTGATGGAGAAGGAAAAAGGGCTTTACCCGAATTTGGATTACTACGCTGCCCCGGTGTACTGGATGCTCGGCATACCGATACCTTTGTATACGCCTGTCTTTTTCAGTGCGAGAACGTCTGGTTTATGCGCCCACGTGATCGAACAGCATTCCAATAACCGTCTCTTTCGTCCCCGTGTCAGTTATTTGGGCCCGCGGCATCAGGCCGAATCTTAAATCATGAAAGGAACTGGTAGAATGCTGAAAACCGATCATGTCATTGAAGAAATCACAGACTATGTGCTTGAGAAAGAGATTACAAGCTCCGAGGCGTTTACAACAGCGGGGCATGTGTTGCTGGATACGCTGGGCTGCGGGATTTTGGCGCTCCGGTATCCCGAATGCACCAAGCTGCTCGGCCCGATTGTTCCCGGAACGACTGTGCCGAATGGGAGCAAAGTGCCGGGAACGTCATATGTTCTCGATCCTGTGAGAGCGGCGTTTAATATCGGCTGCATGATTCGCTGGCTCGATTACAACGATACGTGGCTGGCGGCGGAGTGGGGGCATCCGTCCGATAATTTGGGAGGAATCCTTGCGGCTGCTGATTATGTATCAAGAGTAAGGCTGTCTGAAGGGAACGAACCTTTAACAGTACGCGACGTACTTGAAATGATGATCAAAGCACATGAAATTCAAGGCGTGCTTGCTTTAGAAAACAGCTTAAACCGAGTTGGCCTTGATCATGTGCTGTTTGTCAAAGTCGCTACAGCTGCTGTTGCAGCAAAGCTCTTGGGCGGCGGAAGAGAAGAAATCAAAAATGCGCTTTCAAATGCATGGATTGACAATGCAGCCTTGAGGACATACCGGCATTCACCGAATACCGGTTCGCGCAAATCGTGGGCGGCAGGAGACGCAACGAGCAGAGGAGTTCATTTGGCGCTGATGGCGCTAAAAGGGGAAATGGGCTATCCGACAGCTTTGAGCGCACCGGGGTGGGGCTTCCAAGACGTTTTATTCAATAAACAAGAGATTAAACTCGCCCGCCCGCTCGACGTTTATGTCATGGAAAATGTGTTATTTAAAGTGTCCTATCCTGCGGAATTTCACGCTCAGACAGCGGCAGAGTGCGCCGTCATTCTTCATCCGCAGGTAAAGGGCCGGATTGATGAGATTGACCGTGTTGTCATCAGAACGCATGAATCCGCTATCCGAATCATTGATAAAAAAGGCCCGCTTCACAATCCGGCAGATCGTGATCACTGCCTCCAATACATCGCAGCAATCGGATTGCTTTTTGGTGATATCACCGCGCAACATTATGAGGCTGAAACAGCGAGTGATCCAAGAATAGATAAACTTCGGGATAAGATGGAAGTGACTGAAAATAAAACATATACCGAGGATTACCTGAAACCCGACAAGCGTTCCATTTCAAATGCAGTTCAAGTTCATTTTAAAGACGGAACGAACACGGAAATGGTGGAATGTGAATTTCCGCTCGGCCATCGTTTTCGAAGAGACGAGGCAGTGCCGAAGCTGCTGGAAAAGTTTTCTGCCAATCTTAAAACCCATTTCTCTGATAAACAGCAAAAACACATTTATAAGCGCTGTACCAGCTATGAGACATTACAAACGATGCGTGTAAATGAATTCATAGATATGTTCTGCATGTAAAAGGAGGACTTACGTCATGTCGTGGATCGTCAATAAGCAATCGTCACAAGAAGAGCTTGCCGTTCGTTTCCGCAAGCTGATGTCAGCGCCGGACATTTTGCAGATTCCCGGCGCTCATGACGGGATGGCCGCCTTGCTTGCGAAAGAGGCTGGTTTTTCTGCTGTTTATTTGTCTGGTGCGGCATATACAGCCAGCAGGGGGCTCCCTGATTTAGGGATCATCACGTCAACAGAAATGGCTGATCGAGCCAAGGATCTTGTGCGTGCAGCTGATCTGCCTCTTCTTGTTGATATAGATACGGGATTCGGCGGTGTGTTAAATGCCGCCCGAACCGCCCGTGAGATGCTTGAAGCCAGGGTAGCCGCCGTTCAAATAGAAGACCAGCATCTTCCGAAAAAATGCGGGCATTTAAATGGCAAACAGCTTGTCTCGATAAATGAAATGGCGCAAAAAATAAAAGCGATCAAACAAGCGGCGCCCTCCCTTGTCGTTGTTGCCCGTACTGATGCCAGGGCGCAGGAAGGGCTTGACGCCGCGGTGAAGCGCTCAGCGGCTTACATTGAGGCTGGAGCGGACGCGATTTTTCCGGAAGCGCTTCAGACGGAGAACGAATTCCGCCAGTTTGCTGAACGCATTTCCGTTCCGCTCCTTGCGAATATGACCGAATTTGGGAAAACGCCGTATTATCGTGCCGATGAATTCGAAGCTATGGGGTTTCACATGGTGATATATCCTGTCACATCGCTTCGAGCGGCGGCAAAAGCTTATGCACGGCTATTTGATTTGATTAAGGAGCGCGGCTCACAAAAAGAAGGGCTTCATCATATGCAGACACGAAAAGAACTGTACGAGACGATTTCTTATTATGACTATGAAACGTTAGATAAAACGATTGCCAAGACCGTTTTGCCTGACGAATAGTGCGGTCAAAAAAAGCCGGAGTGTTCTCCGGCTTTTTTGCAGCTATCGTTTTCTGAATCGCGGGCTGACTTGATGGCGTTTTCTGTCCCTGTATAAAACGAACCCTGCCAGCACATAAAGGCCGAACGCAAAAAAGATCAACCCTGACAAACCTTGGAGCCACAGAGCTGCAAATGGCTTTACACTATGACCGAAAAGTGTATCTCTCATCAGTTTAATGCCTAAAGCGGATATGGCGCCGGGGACGACTAATATCAAAAGCGCAAGAAGTCGGCTCATCCTCAGAAAACCCCTTTATCTTTCATTTTCTTTATTGTCCAGCGGTAAAAATATTTTGTCAAGAGAAGAAAACGTGGTAACATAGGGTTGTGCAAATTGTTGCAACGGAATAAATAGGTGTGCAAATTTTTTCATACAAAGGGGTAGCGGGATGCAAAAGGTACTGATTGTAGGTGCCGGCAAAAGGGGAACGGCGTTATTACATATTCTGATCAAAACAGCCATCATAGAGGTCATTGCCGTAGTTGACAAAGACCCCGAGGCGCCGGGATTGAAAGAAGCAGAACAGTATGGGATTGCCGTTTCATCTGATTGGAAACCTTACATACAACAAAAACCGGATATCGTCATTCATACCACCGGCGATCAAACCGTGTTTGACGAACTCCTTCAAGAAAAGCATGAAGAGACCATTATTATGCCGGGAAAAATGGCGTACATCGTTTTTCAGCTGATGGAAGAAAAGCAGCACCTGATTCAAATGTTGAAAGAGCAAACATACAAACACGACCGAATTTTTAATTCTACCCATGACGGGATGATTTTTATTGATATCAATGAAGAAATCATTCTCTTTAACCATATGGCCGAAAAAATGGTCGGGAAAAAACGCGAGGAAGTCATCGGACGCCCGATAAAAGAAGTCATTCCGAGCACGAAGTTGCCGCGGATTTTAAAAACAAGAGTGCCTGAATACAACCAGAAGCAGCTTTTGGGCGATCATTTGCAAATTGTGACAACGAGGCTGCCGATTATTGATGAAGGCGGACGTTTGCTCGGGGCGCTTTGTGTGTTTAAAGATATCACCGATGCTGTTGAGCTGGCAGAGGAAGTGACAAACTTAAAGCAGGTCCGTACGATGCTGGAGGCGATTATTCAATCCTCCGATGAGGCGATTTCTGTCGTTGATGAAAACGGCATCGGACTCCTGATTAATAAAGCGTATACGAAAATGACAGGGCTCTCCGAAAAAGAAGTCATCGGCAAGCCTGCCAACACTGATATTTCTGAAGGCGAAAGCATGCATTTAAAGGTGCTTGAAACGAGACGCCCTGTCCGCGGTGTCAGAATGAAGGTCGGCCCGAATGAAAAAGAGGTCATCGTCAATGTAGCGCCGGTGATTGTAGACGGGATTTTGAAAGGCAGCGTCGGTGTGATTCACGACGTGACCGAAATTAAAATGCTGACAGCGGAGCTTAACCGGGCCAGACAAATCATTCGCACACTTGAGGCGAAATACACGTTTGACGACATTATCGGCAAAAGTGAGCAAATGCTGGTTGCGCTTGAACAGGCCAAGCTCGGGGCGAAAACGCCGGCAACCATTTTGCTGCGCGGGGAATCAGGAACAGGAAAAGAACTGTTCGCCCATGCCATCCATAACGAAAGCGACCGGAAGTACAATAAATTTATTCGGGTGAATTGTGCTGCCCTTTCTGAAAACCTGCTCGAATCAGAATTGTTCGGTTATGAGGATGGTGCGTTTTCAGGAGCGAAGCGTGGCGGTAAAAAGGGTTTATTTGAAGAAGCCAATAACGGCAGTATTTTCTTAGATGAAATCGGCGAACTGACACAAAATATGCAGGCGAAATTGCTTCGCGTCCTTCAAGAAAAGGAAATCGTCAGAGTGGGCGGTACGAAGGCGATTCCTGTCAACGTCAGAGTGATCGCGGCGACAAATGTAAATATCGAAAAGGCGATGGCGGATGGTGCGTTCCGTGAAGACTTGTATTACCGGATCAACCGCTACCCCATCTCCATCCCGCCATTGCGGCAGCGGCTGGAAGACATTGAGGCACTAAGCGTCAGGCTTATCCAAAAGATTAACCGGGATTACGGCAGGAATGTAAAGGGGCTCTCGCAGCAAGCTTTGCGTGCCTTATCCGCTTATCATTGGCCTGGGAATGTCCGCGAATTGGAAAATGTCCTTGGACGAGCCATGATTTTTCTGAATCCGCATATGGAATGGATTGAAAAAGATCACTTGCCTGTATTCGAAGTTGAACAAAAAGAAAGTGACCCAGAACAGGGTGCAGGCTTTGATTTTCCGAATATTGAAGGCGAGAAGCTGTCTGTTGCAGTAGAAAAATTTGAAGCGCATTTGATCCAGCAAACGCTCGAGAAGCATCATTATAACCGGACAAAAACAGCGAAAGCCCTCGGAGTCAGCATACGGAATTTATATTACAAAATGGATAAATATGGCCTTGCAAATGAAGGCATGCAATAATTTGCAGAATAAACGCAAACATCTGCACGATTTTTTCAATACATCTGGTATGACAGTACGCTGAGGAGCTGGCATGGAACTTGCATAATAAAAGGCGGAGTCGAAACAAGAAGGGTGGTAACAGATGAAGCTGAAAGATTTGATCGGTAAAGCGTCGATGTACAAAAACAAGACTATTGCGGTTGCTCATGCTGAGGATGAGGAAGTGATCCGGGCTGTAAAGCTGGCAGCCGAGCACCTATCTGCCCGTTTTTTGTTA
Source organism: Bacillus sp. 11C (assembly GCF_055486375.1). Classification (NCBI taxonomy): domain Bacteria; kingdom Bacillati; phylum Bacillota; class Bacilli; order Caryophanales; family Bacillaceae; genus Bacillus; species Bacillus sp. 11C. The sequence goes on along the minus strand of NZ_JBUPVZ010000003.1, from coordinate 252,876 downwards.
ATGGGCGACAGCAAAAAACTGAACGATCTGACATCATCTATGCAAGGGGATCAAGTGGAAATCGTTCATGCCGATACGCCTGAAGAATCGGCAAAATTAGCGGTTCGTGCTGTGCATCACAAAACAGCGGACGTGTTAATGAAAGGGAATGTGCCGACTTCTGTTTTGCTTAAAGCGGTATTGAACAGACAGGAGGGGCTTCGGCAATCCAATGTCCTTTCCCACGTAGCTGTGTTTGATATACCGGACTTTGACAGGCTGATGTTTGTGACAGATTCGGCAATGAATATTGCTCCTTCACTTGAAGAGCTTCGGCAGATTTTGCAAAATGCCGTTCATGTGGCCCGTGCAGTAGGGAACAATATGCCAAAAGCAGCTGCTCTGGCAGCGGTCGAAACGGTAAACCCGAAAATGGAAGCGACAGTAAATGCAGCTGCTCTTGCTCAAATGTGCAAAAGAGGCCAGATTAAAGGCTGTATTGTTGATGGGCCGTTTGCTTTGGATAACGCAGTCTCGCAAATTGCCGCTGCCCAGAAAAAGATTTCGGGAGACGTAGCGGGCAGCGCTGATATCCTTCTCGTCCCAACAATTGAGGCCGGCAATATTTTATATAAATCACTGATTTATTTTGCGAAGGCCAGCGTGGCGGCTGTCATTACGGGGGCAAAAGCGCCGATTGCCTTAACGAGCAGAGCGGACTCCGCTGAAAATAAACTGTATTCCATTGCGCTCGCGATATGCGCATCAGAAGAATACACACATTAGGAGGAACGAACATGGAACTTTTTAAATATATGGAGAAATACGATTACGAACAATTGGTATTTTGCCAAGATGAACAATCCGGCTTAAAAGCGATTATCGCGATTCATGATACAACGCTCGGTCCGGCACTTGGCGGAACGAGAATGTGGACGTATGAAAATGAAGAAGCGGCGATTGAAGACGCGCTCAGGCTGGCAAGAGGCATGACCTATAAAAACGCGGCGGCAGGCTTAAACCTTGGCGGCGGAAAAACAGTGATTATCGGTGATCCCCGCAAAGATAAAAATGAGGAAATGTTCCGCGCGTTTGGCCGTTATATTCAAGGTTTGAACGGCAGGTATATTACAGCTGAAGATGTGGGCACAACGGTTGAGGATATGGACATCATTCATGATGAAACAGACTATGTCACAGGGATTTCTCCTGCTTTCGGATCTTCAGGAAATCCATCCCCAGTTACGGCTTACGGCGTGTACAGAGGTATGAAAGCTGCTGCTAAAGCTGCTTTCGGTACTGACTCTCTCGAAGGAAAAACCATCGCTGTACAGGGTGTAGGGAACGTAGCCTATAACCTATGCCGCCACCTTCATGAAGAAGGGGCAAACTTAATCGTGACCGATATCAATAAACAATCAGTACAGCGCGCAGTTGCAGATTTTGGCGCCCGCGCGGTTGATCCGGATGAGATTTATTCACAAGACTGTGATATTTATGCGCCGTGTGCACTCGGTGCGACAATCAACGACGACACCATTAAACAGCTGAAGGCGAAAGTCATCGCGGGTGCGGCCAACAACCAATTAAAAGAAACACGCCATGGCGATCAAATTCACGAAATGGGCATCGTTTACGCGCCGGATTATGTCATTAACGCGGGCGGCGTCATCAACGTGGCAGATGAGCTTTACGGCTATAATGCAGAACGTGCATTGAAGAAAGTTGAAGGCATTTACGGCAATATTGAGCGTGTACTTGAAATTTCTCAGCGTGATGGTATTCCGACGTATTTAGCGGCTGACCGCTTGGCAGAGGAACGGATTGAACGCATGCGCCGCTCAAGAAGCCAGTTTTTGCAAAACGGCCACAGTGTATTAAGCAGACGTTAAGAAATTGATCTGGAGGTTATGAAAGTGTTACATGATGAAAAACGCATTCTCACTATTAATCCAGGCTCAACTTCAACGAAAATCGGTGTTTTTCATAACGAACGAGGCATTTTTGAAAAAACATTGAGACACAACATAGAAGAGCTACAGCGATTTGACCATATTATTGATCAGTATGAATTTCGCAAAAAACATATTCTTGAAACGCTTCATGAACAGGGAATCAATATTTCAAAGTTTGATGCAGTCTGCGCCAGAGGCGGTCTTCTCCGGCCGATTGAAGGCGGAACGTATGAAGTGAATGATGACATGATTGAGGACTTGAAAAGCGGCTACGCCGGCCAGCATGCTTCGAATCTAGGCGGCATTATCGCGCGGGAAATCGCTGACGGGCTGAATATCCCTTCATATATCGTCGATCCTGTTGTCGTAGATGAAATGTCAGTGCTCGCAAAAATCTCAGGCATGCCTGAGATTGAACGGAAAAGCATTTTTCATGCGTTAAATCAAAAAGCTGTCGCCCGTAAGGCGGCAGCCTCTCTCGGCAAACGATATGAGAACATGAAAATGATTGTTACCCATATGGGCGGCGGTATTACAATTGGCGTCCATGACCGCGGGCGGGTGGTCGATGTCAATAACGGCCTTCACGGAGAGGGGCCATTCAGCCCTGAACGTGCAGGAACAGTGCCTGCGGGAGATCTCGTCGATTTATGTTATTCAGGACAGTATACAAAAGAAGAAATCATGAAAAAACTGGTGGGCACTGGCGGGCTTTTGGGCTATCTCGGTACGAATGACGCAGTAAAAGTGGAACAGATGATTCAGGGGGGCGATGAAAAAGCCCGCTTCATTTTTGATGCCATGGCGTATCAGGTAGCGAAGGAAATCGGGGCAGCCAGCGCGGCATTAAAAGGCGAAGTGGAAGCGATTGTGCTGACGGGCGGCTTGGCATACGGCAAAAGCTTTGTTTCCAGTATCAGCTCATACATAGATTGGATTTCAGACGTTTTAGTCTATCCGGGAGAAAATGAACTGCAGTCTCTTGCCCAAGGGGCGCTCAGGGTATTGCTGGGCGAAGAGCAATCCAAACAATATCGTATTGAATAGACAGGAGTGAGTCACCATGGCAACTGAGTATGACGTAGTCATTTTGGGCGGCGGTACCGGCGGTTATGTTGCGGCGATTAGAGCCGCTCAGCTTGGCTTAAAGACAGCCGTTGTGGAAAAGGAAAAACTCGGGGGAACATGTCTGCATAAAGGCTGTATCCCGAGTAAAGCGCTGCTGAGAAGCGCAGAGGTATACCGGACAGCTCGTGAATCCGATCAATTCGGAGTAGAAACGGCAGGCGTGTCCCTCAACTTTGAAAAAGTGCAGCGGCGCAAACAAGCTGTTGTTGATAAGCTGGCGGCCGGTGTGAATCATTTAATGAAAAAAGGAAAAATCGACGTGTTCAACGGATATGGCCGTATCCTCGGACCGTCCATTTTCTCTCCGCTGCCGGGAACGATTTCTGTTGAGCGGGGAAATGGCGAAGAAAATGACATGCTGATTCCGAAACAAGTCATCATTGCAACAGGATCAAGACCGAGAATGCTTCCGGGTTTGGAAGCGGACGGAAAATCTGTATTGACATCGGATGAGGCGCTCCAAATGGAGGAGCTGCCAAAATCGATCATCATCGTCGGCGGCGGCGTGATCGGGATCGAATGGGCGTCTATGCTTCATGATTTTGGTGTGGAGGTAGCAGTTATTGAATATGCGGATCGCATATTGCCGACTGAAGATCAAGACATTTCAAAAGAAATGGAAAGTCTTCTTAAGAAAAAAGGCATTCAGTTCGTCACAGGGGCAAAAGTGCTGCCTGACACAATGACAAAAACGGCAGGCGACATCAGCATACAAGCGGAAAAAGACGGAGAAACCGTCACTTACTCTGCTGAAAAAATGCTTGTTTCAATTGGCAGACGGGCAAATATCGAAGGCATCGGCATTGAAAATACTGATATTGTCACTGAAAATGGCGTTATTTCAGTCAATGAAAGCTGCCAAACGAAGGAATCTCACATTTATGCAATCGGGGACGTAATCGGAGGTCTTCAATTAGCTCACGTCGCATCGCATGAAGGAATCATTGCTGTTGAGCATATTGCTGGACTCAATCCGCATCCGCTTGATCCAACGCTTGTACCGAAGTGCATCTACTCAAGCCCTGAAGCTGCCAGTGTGGGTTTAACCGAAGAAGAAGCGAAGGCGAACGGGCATAATGTCAAGATCGGCAAGTTCCCATTTATGGCAATTGGAAAAGCGCTTGTATACGGAGAAAGCGATGGATTTGTAAAAATCGTAGCGGATCGTGACACGGATGATATTCTCGGTGTGCATATGATCGGCCCTCACGTCACCGACATGATTTCAGAAGCAGGTCTTGCCAAAGTGCTGGACGCAACGCCGTGGGAGGTCGGGCAAACAATTCACCCGCATCCGACGCTTTCTGAAGCGATTGGAGAAGCAGCGCTTGCCGCAGACGGCAAAGCCATTCATTTTTAAAAGCATAAAGGAGGGGCTTGAATGAGTACAAACCGACATCAAGCACTAGGGCTGACTGATCAGGAAGCCGTTGATATGTATAGAACCATGCTGTTAGCAAGAAAAATCGATGAAAGAATGTGGCTGTTAAACCGTTCTGGAAAAATTCCATTCGTAATCTCTTGTCAAGGACAGGAAGCAGCGCAGGTAGGGGCGGCTTTTGCTCTTGACCGTGAAATGGATTATGTACTGCCGTACTACAGAGACATGGGTGTAGTGCTCGCATTTGGCATGACAGCAAAAGACTTAATGATGTCCGGGTTTGCCAAAGCTGCAGATCCAAACTCAGGAGGGCGCCAAATGCCGGGACATTTCGGCCAAAAGGAAAACCGGATCGTGACAGGATCGTCTCCAGTTACAACGCAAGTGCCGCACGCGGTCGGCATTGCGCTTGCGGGGCGTATGGAGAAAAAGGATGTTGCGGCCTTTGTTACATTTGGTGAAGGCTCTTCAAATCAAGGCGATTTCCATGAAGGGGCAAACTTTGCCGCTGTCCATAAGCTGCCGGTTATTTTCATGTGTGAAAATAACAAATACGCAATCTCTGTGCCTTACGATAAGCAAGTCGCATGTGAGAACATTTCCGACCGTGCCGTAGGCTATGGAATGCCTGGCGTAACTGTGAATGGAAATGATCCGCTGGAAGTTTATCAAGCGGTCAAAGAAGCACGCGAACGGGCGCGCAGAGGAGAAGGCCCGACATTAATTGAAACAATTTCTTACCGCCTTACACCGCATTCCAGTGATGACGATGACAGCAGCTACAGAGGCCGTGAAGAAGTAGAGGAAGCGAAAAAAAGCGATCCCCTGCTTACTTATCAAGCTTACTTAAAGGAAACAGGCCTGCTGTCCGATGAGACAGAACAAACCATGCTGGATGAAATGATGGCCATCATAAACGAAGCGACGGATGAAGCGGAGAACGCCCCTTATGCAGCTCCTGAGTCAGCGCTTGATTATGTGTATGCGAAGTAGGGAGGAAGAACAAATGTCAGTAATGTCATATATTGATGCAATCAATTTGGCGATGAAAGAAGAAATGGAACGAGACCCTCGCGTTTTCGTCCTTGGGGAAGATGTAGGGAGAAAAGGCGGTGTATTTAAAGCGACAGCCGGCCTCTACGAACAATTTGGAGAAGAGCGTGTGATGGATACGCCGCTTGCTGAATCTGCGATTGCCGGAGTCGGCATCGGAGCGGCTATGTACGGGATGAGACCAATTGCTGAAATGCAGTTTGCTGATTTTATTATGCCGGCGGTCAACCAAATTATTTCTGAAGCGGCTAAAATCCGCTACCGCAGCAACAATGACTGGAGCTGTCCGATTGTCGTCAGAGCGCCATACGGCGGAGGCGTGCACGGGGCCCTTTATCATTCTCAATCAGTCGAAGCGATTTTTGCCAATCAGCCCGGACTGAAAATTGTCATGCCATCAACCCCATATGACGCGAAAGGACTTTTAAAAGCCGCGGTTCGTGATGAAGATCCGGTGCTGTTTTTTGAGCACAAACGCGCGTACCGTCTGATAAAAGGTGAGGTTCCGGCAGACGATTATGTCCTGCCAATCGGCAAGGCTGATGTCAAACGGGAAGGCGACGACATCACAGTGATCACATATGGCCTGTGTGTCCACTTCGCGTTACAGGCTGCAGAGCGTCTCGAAAAAGATGGAATTTCAGTGCATGTAGTAGATTTAAGAACGGTTTATCCGCTTGATAAAGAAGCAATCATCGAAGCCGCATCCAAAACCGGTAAGGTGCTTTTGGTTACAGAAGATACAAAAGAAGGCAGCATCATGAGTGAGGTGGCCGCAATTATATCTGAACATTGTCTCTTCGACTTAGACGCGCCGATTAAACGGCTTGCGGGTCCCGATATTCCGGCTATGCCTTATGCGCCGACAATGGAAAAATACTTTATGCTCAACCCTGATAAAGTGGAAGCGGCGATGAGAGAGTTAGCGGAGTTTTAAAGACGTAAGGAGGACACAATCATGGCAATTGAACAAATGACGATGCCGCAGCTTGGAGAAAGCGTGACGGAAGGGACGATCAGCAAATGGCTAATTGCCCCCGGTGATAAAGTGAACAAATACGATCCGATAGCGGAAGTCATGACAGATAAGGTCAATGCAGAGGTTCCATCTTCTTTTACCGGTACGATAACAGAGCTTGTGGGAGAAGAAGGCCAGACCCTGCAAGTCGGAGAAATGATCTGCAAAATCGAAACAGAAGGCGGGAATCCGTCTCAACAAAAACAAGAGCAGCCAGAGGCGTCAGCAGCAGCTGAGACGCCTGCCGCAGAAAGCCGCTCCGAAGCAGACAGTCAGCCCAATAAAAAGCGCTACTCGCCAGCTGTACTCCGTTTGGCCGGAGAGCACGGCATTGATCTTGATCAAGTGACAGGATCAGGTGCGGGCGGACGCATTACGCGAAAAGATATTCAGCGCATCATTGAAACAGGCGGTGTGCAAAAGCGGCCTGAGGAGCCGACAACAGCAGCTCCTGCAGCAGAGTCTGCACCAAAAACAGAGCCGAAGGACGAGATTTCATATCCTGCGTCTGCATCGGGAGATAAAGAAATCCCTGTCACAGCTGTAAGAAAAGCAATTGCGTCCAATATGAAACGCAGCAAAACAGAAATTCCGCATGCTTGGACGATGATGGAAGTCGACGTCACAAATATGGTGGCATATCGCAACAGTATAAAACATTCATTCAAGCAGACAGAAGGCTTTAATATAACGTTCTTCGCCTTTTTTGTAAAAGCGGTCGCCCAGGCGTTAAAAGAATTCCCGCAAATGAATAGCATGTGGGCGGGAGACAAAATCATTCAGAAAAAAGATATCAATATTTCAATCGCTGTTGCCACAGAGGATTCTTTATTTGTTCCGGTGATTAAAAACGCTGATGAAAAGACAATTAAAGGCATTGCGAGAGAAATTAACGGCCTTGCTAAAAAAGTGAGAGAGGGGAATCTCTCAGCAGATGACATGCAGGGAGGGACGTTTACCGTCAACAATACAGGTTCGTTCGGATCTGTTCAGTCGATGGGTATCATCAATTACCCTCAAGCTGCGATTCTTCAAGTGGAATCCATCGTCAAGCGCCCGGTTGTCATGGATCATGGCATGATTGCTGTCAGAGACATGGTCAATCTGTGCCTGTCCTTGGATCACAGAGTGCTTGACGGCCTTGTGTGCGGACGATTCCTCGGACGAGTAAAACAAATTTTAGAATCGATTGACGAGAAAACATCTGTTTACTAATAAGCAGAAAGAGCATTTTTTGATACATAACTTCAAAAAATGCTCTTTTTTTATGCATCATGACTCAGCAATTCTGATTTTCATTTCGACCCGGTATTCCTCTTGTTTTTTCGGCGAGTAATGAATCGGTATGATTAACTCGTAAACATCACTGGCAACTGTTAATTGGCGGTCTATGATATACTTGATAAGCTTCTGTAAGTTGAGAAAATAATGCTCAGGTGAAAAATGATACGCGATGCAAACATATCTGCCTTTAGGGATCGTTGTGATTTCCATATCCGGCGTAACGGCGGATATTTGTTTATTCGTCAATACTGGCGTAAAGATATGGCGGTAAGTCATTTCATCAATGCTGGTGTACGGGAGAAACGAGAAAGTGGCACCGTAGCTATTGTTCGCAAATCCATCTGCTGATTCGATAAATGTTTTTAATTTGCTGTAGGAGGCGTTGAGCACGTTTTCAGGTCCGATTCCCTCTGCCCCTGTCTGAATGATGCGTGTTTCTTCTTCATCTAAAACAAACACCTCCCCGAGCGCAGGGTATTCTATCTGCCGTTTCATCCGCTTTTTCACCAGTGAAATGGTTTCTTCCAATGCTGATAAAAACTCCAATTTCTCCCTGATTTGCTTCTCCTGCTCTGTATAAAAAGCAAACAGTTCTTCCATCTCTAAGTCTTGTGCCTTTTTCATCTCTTCTAAAGGTGTGCCGATATATTTCAATGATTTGATGAGATCCAGATGATAAAGCTGGGAATCTGTATAATAGCGGTAGCTTGTATCCGGGTCGACATAGGCGGGTTTAAATAAATCAATTTTATCGTAATAACGGAGCGCTTTAATCGACACGTTTGCCAGTTTTGATACTTCTCCAATTGAGTAATACGATTCCTTCATGCCATCACTCCTTCTATGATCAGTATAATGAAAAAGCGCACTCTTTGCAGTATACAAAGAATACGCTTTTTATCACGTGCTGGCTTTAATATGTGCAGGCGCTTTCCAAGCAATGGTCAGCGCAATGCCTATGGCTAAAGTTACCGTTGCAAAGTAGAATGGATAGTTTACATCAATATCGAACAGCATTCCGCCGATAATAGGTCCGAATACATTGCCGATACTTGTAAACATTGAGTTCATACCGCCGGCAAATCCCTGTTCATTTCCCGCAATCTTTGACAGATAAGTCGTTACCGCCGGTCTCATGAGGTCGAATCCGACAAATACGGTGACAGTAACCAGCAGAATCGAAAAATAAGAATTCACGATTGTCAGCAAGAAAACCAGACTCGTTGAGATGATTAAGCTATACCGAATCAAATGGATTTCGCCAAACCACCTTGTAAAACGGTCGAATAAGACGACTTGCGTAATGGCGCCTACAATCGCACCTCCTGTAATCATAATGGCAATGTCGCTGGCCGTAAATCCAAATTTATGATCAACGAATAACGCAAATAACGATTCAAATGACGCTAAGCCAAAAGACGAAATCAAAATGATGAGAAAAGCAATGAAATACATGGGGGCAAAAATCCGTTTGAAGCCCGTCTTCTGCCCTTTTATGTCCTGATTCTCATGGTTTCGTTCCGGCTCGCGCAGCGTGAGCATTGATAAAATGGCTGCTAACAATGCAAAGGCTGCCGCAAAGAAAAAAGGCAGACGGGAATGAATTTCCGCTAAAAATCCCCCGATACCTGGGCCGATGATAAAGCCTGTTGAAATAGCGGCTGACATATAACCAAGCGCTTTCGGCCGTGTTTTAATGGTTGTGATATCTGCGATAAAAGCCGTGACCCCGGGCATAATGAAGGCGGCGCTGATCCCGCCAAGCATCCGGGAGATAAATAACATATCAACTGTTTTTCCGATGCCGAATAAAAACTCCGAAACACTAAAGAAAAACAGACCGATCACGATCATGATTTTACGTCCGAAGCGGTCAACCCATCGTCCGCCTATTGGTGAAACAATAAGCTGTGTAACAGCGAAGCACGCAACCATATAGCCGACTGCGGTTCCCGATAAATGCAATTCATTCATAATGGTAGGCGTTACCGGAATCACCAGCCCGATCCCCAAAAAAGCAATAAATAAATTAGTTAATAATATCGTTAAGGTCATATTTTGTTTCTTCATGTGACTTCCCCTTTTTCGAAAGTGTATCTCCTATACTGTAAGGCCTCCTCTTAGGGGAGAGTCAACGGATTTACATCATCTTTCTAACAGTGTTCCGGTCCTTATTCACTGCATGGGACAAGCATTTCAATGTGCTGCGGCAGGACTTGAATCACTGCGGGCGTATGAGTATAGACTTCTCCATCTGTATCCGCCTTTTGGGCGGTGTCTGTTTCAATTTCGATCCGGGCGGCTTGAATATAGGACAGCTCTCCGGCAAATTGGTCAATTGTGCCCTGTTCCATGCTCATCAGCTCCCGCAATGCGGAGAGGTTGGTGCTGCGGCAAATGAGGATATCGAGTAAGCCGTCTTCTATACTGGCATTCGGCAGGGGAATTCGGTTCGTTCCAATGTATTGTCCGTTCATCACAAGCAGCATAACGGCTTCTTCTTTCATTTCTTTTCCATCAATTCTTAATGTCATCGGGAACGATTCAGCAGATGAGACGGTTTTTAATGCACTTGTAAAATAGCTGATTTTTCCAAATAATGCTTTAGCCGTTTCGTTGATTTGATTCGACGTTTCTGTAATCAGGCCGATCCCCCAGAAATTTAAAAAATAATGCTCGTTCATTTGACATACATCTACGCTCGTTTTTGTTCCTGACAGAAGTGCTTCCGCCGCTTTTGCGAGATTTTGAGGGATGCCCAGCACTCTTGAAAAGTCATTGCACGTGCCGCCGGGCAAAATTCCGACAGCGGGTTTTCTTTCTAAAGCGCTGATGCCGTTAATGCATTGATGGACTGTGCCGTCGCCGCCGAGAATAAAGACGGTGTCGACAGAACCATCAATGGATTGGCAAAAATGAAACGCATCATCCTTATTCTTTGTTTGTCTAATGATCACCTCATCTAAATGTTGTGATAAGACCGGCACCACAGCTCCTAATGCTTTTTCTATATGTTTGTTGCCGGCATTTTCGTTATGAATCAATAATGCTTTCCGATGGCTCATACAAAACTGCTCCTTTATTTTACATCTGGTTATATCATCCCCTTTTTCTGTAAGCTGTAAACTAATAGAAAAAAGTGTACGGTCAAGCAATGTCATTTGCCGATATAGACGTTTCCTTGCTATGATAAGAACAGATGATAAAAAAGGAGAGGTCTTCATTGAACATGGACTTTAATTTATTTATGAATGATATTGTCCGCCAAGCGAGACAAGAAATTACAGCTGCCGGATACACTGAGCTGAAAACAGCTGAAGAGGTGGATGAGACACTTGCGAAAAAAGGAACGACGTTAGTCATGGTAAACTCTGTGTGCGGATGTGCCGGAGGAATTGCAAGACCGGCCGCATACCATTCTGTTCACTATGATAAAAGACCTGATCAGCTCGTTACCGTCTTTGCCGGACAGGATAAAGAAGCGACAGCGCGAGCGCGTGACTATTTTGAAGGATATCCGCCATCTTCCCCATCCTTTGCGATTTTGAAAGACGGAAAAATCATGAAAATGGTCGAGCGCCATGAAATTGAAGGCCATGAGCCGATGGCAGTTGTGGCGAAGCTTCAAGAAGCTTTTGAAGAATATTGTGAAGAAGTATAAGACGAACAACCCGGGTGCCTAAGTGGCTCGGGTTTTTTTGTGCATAAAATGCCCTGAAGATATGAATAATTATTAAGGGATTATTCAATTAGATTGTACAGTGAATCTATTTTCCTTAAGTAATATCAAAAAGATATCGTTGGAAAAATAAGCTTAAAGATAATTTTTTAAAATACTATTGCATAAAAATAAGAAACTGTTTAAAATACAAATTAACGAATAAATATTCAAATACACTAAAAGTAATGAATATGGGGGAAATGGATCATGAAAAAATGGCTCTTATTACTTGTAGCTGCCTGCATCACTTTAGCACTATCCGCTTGCGGCTCAAGCAATTCAGGTTCAGAAGGCGGCAAGAAAAAATTAATTATGGGAACTTCGGCGGATTACAAACCGTTTGAATATAAAGAAGGCGATCAAATTGTCGGCTTTGATGTAGATTTGGCAAAAGCGCTGGCGAAGAAGACGGGCTACGAAATTGAAGTGCAGGATATGGATTTCAACAGCTTAATCACAGCGCTGAAATCAAAACAGGTGGATCTGGTTCTGTCAGGAATGACTCCGACGCCTGATCGTAAAAAACAAGTTGATTTTTCCGATGTGTACTATACAGCGAACCATATGATTGTCAGCAAAAAAGACAGCGGCATTCAATCTCTGAAAGACCTGAAAGGAAAGACAGTCGGCGTTCAGCTTGGCTCTATTCAGGAAGAGAAGGGGAAAGAGCTTTCTCCGGAATATGGTTTTAAAACAGAAGACCGCAACAGAATTTCTGATTTGGTGCAGGAAATCAAATCAGACCGCTTTGAAGCCGCGATTATCGAAGACATGGTAGCAGAAGGGTATTTCGAGTCAAACGACGACCTGCAAGGCTTCGTGATTCCTGATGCCAAAGCGGAGGAAGCCGGTTCAGCGATTGCTTTCAGAAAGGACAGTGAACTGACAGACAAATTCAATAAAGCGCTCAAGGAAATGGAAGATAACGGAGAACTTGAGAAATTGAAGAAAAAATGGTTCACTGGTGAGAAGTAAGAAAAGCGGCTCAACTTTTTCGTTGAGCCTTTTTATTGAATAGGAAATCTTTTTTCCTGTAAGAAAAGGAGACAAAGACTATGAATTTGGATTTTTCAGCAACGATCCCCCAAATTCCTTTTATATTAGAAGGTTTGGCAATTACTTTGAAAATTGTCGTCGTATCAGCCATTATCGGACTTATATTCGGTATTGTGCTAAGCTTATGCAAGATCAGCACGTTCCGCCCGCTGGTCTGGATCGCTGATTTTTACACATCAGTGTTCCGCGGCACGCCTTTAGTGCTGCAGCTTATGATTGTCTATTTCGGGCTTCCTCAGCTGCTCGGATTTCAAATTGACCAGTTTTGGGCAGCGGTTGTCGCATTGTCATTGAATTCCGCCGCTTATGTATCGGAAATTATCAGAGCCGGAATCAACGCCATTGATAAAGGCCAAAGGGAAGCGGCTGTCGCACTGGGGGTTCCGTACGGCAAAATGATGAAGGATCTCCTGTTGCCGCAGGCTTTTAAAAATATATCACCTGCAATTTTGAATGAATTAATTACATTAACAAAAGAATCGGCGATCGTCACTGTTATCGGGCTTGGTGATGTTATGAGACGCGCATATCAAGCTGGCGCCGCCACGTACAATTACCTTGAGCCGCTCATTATCGCCGGATTGATTTATTATGTGCTTGTCCTGATTTTAACGTTTATCGGCAAGGCTGTAGAAAGGAAGCTGAAATCCAATGATTAAGGTTGAACAGCTGTCAAAATCATTTGGGAAACATGAAGTACTAAAAGACATTTCAACAACAATCTCTGAAGGTGAGGTTGTTGCCGTGATTGGCCCTTCAGGCTCAGGCAAATCAACGTTCCTTCGCTGTTTAAACCTGTTGGAAAAACCCAACGGCGGCACCATTACAATCAAAGACAAAGAGATCACGAAGCAGAAAACCAACACATTAAAGGTCCGGGAAAACATCGGGATGGTTTTTCAGCATTTTCATCTCTTTCCGCACAAAACAGTTCTCGAAAATATTATGTACGCGCCTGTCAATGTCAAAAAAGAATCAAAACAGGCTGCGCAGGAAAAAGCCGAAGAGCTGCTCCGTAAAGTCGGTTTGTTTGAAAAGCGAAATGACTATCCAAACCGCTTATCAGGCGGGCAAAAACAGCGTGTCGCCATCGCCCGGGCTCTTGCGATGAATCCGGACATCATGCTGTTTGACGAACCGACCTCTGCACTTGATCCGGAGATGGTCAAAGAAGTGCTCCAGGTGATGAAAGAGCTGGTTGAAACCGGTATGACCATGGTGATTGTCACGCATGAAATGGGCTTCGCAAAAGAAGTGGCAGACCGCGTGCTGTTTATGGATCAGGGAATGATTGTCGAGGACGGCAATCCGAAAGAATTTTTTCTATCGCCAAAATCCAAAAGAGCGCAGGACTTTTTAGAAAAAATATTATAGAATATAGAAAAAAGAAGAAGGCTTTATCGCTTCTTCTTTTTTATTGAAGAAACAAATAGAAATGGAGTCCGACATGTTTAAAATTGGTTACCGCACAATAAAGACAGCGCTTGGAACAGCTTTGGCTATTTATTTAAGCCAGCTATTGCATTTGCAAAACTTCGCATCAGCAGGAATCATCACCATTTTGTGCATTCAAATCACACAAAAACGGTCGCTTCAGGCATCGTGGGCCCGCTTTGCGGCATGCTGTTTGGCAATTCTTTTTTCTTATCTCTTTTTCGAGCTGATTGGCTATCACCCGTTTGTTATCGGAGCGCTCCTTTTGATATTCATCCCGATAACGGTCCTGTTAAAAATTAATGAGGGAATCGTCACAAGTTCCGTTATTATTCTTCATCTGTATATGTCGGGCGGCATAACGCTTGCTTTCATTTGGAATGAAGTTCAATTGATTACGGTTGGTATCGGCGTCGCTCTTTTGATGAACTTGTATATGCCGAGCCTTGACCGGAAGCTGATTGCCTATCGCAAAAAGATAGAGGATAACTTTGCCGTTATTTTCGCAGAAATAGAGCGGTATTTGTTAACTGGTGAGCAAGATTGGACTGGAAAAGAAATTCCGGAAACACATCAGCTCATCACGGAAGCTAAAAACCTGGCATACCGAGATGTGCAAAACCACATTCTGCGCTACGAAAATTTGCATTATCATTATTTTAAAATGAGAGAAAAGCAATTTGAAATTATCGAACGCCTTCTCCCTAAAGTGACTTCTATCTCCATTACGGTAGATCAGGGAAAAATGATCGCAGCATTTATTCACGATTTACGGGAAGCGATACACCCGGGAAATACGGCGCACAAATTTCTGAAAAGGCTTGCCGATATGAGAAAAGAATTTGAGGAGATGCCGCTTCCGGCGACAAGAGAGGAATTTGAAGCGAGAGCCGCTCTCTTCCATCTTCTCGGGGAAATGGAACAATATTTAGTGATTAAAAGTTATTTTAAAGGAATAAAAGCGCAAAAATCACTCGCATGATTCGCATGAGCTCTTCCTTCATTGGTCAACCTAATGAAAAAGGAGGAGCTTATGCGTTTTTTCTTATGTTCGATTTTTATCATGATGATGTCACCGATTTGGCCGCTCGGCGACAATCCGCTGCCGGGTGATCCGTATGTCATTGTCAACAAGAGAACAAACGAACTCGCTGTCATCCTCGACAACAAAGTAGAAGGCGTGTACAGCGTGGCGACCGGAAAAACAGACGATTTAACGCCTGAAGGAGAATTTTCGATAACAGTAAAAGCGGCGAATCCTTACTACAGAAAGAAAAATATTGAAGGGGGATCTCCTGACAATCCGCTTGGAGCAAGATGGATCGGATTTGACGCGAAAGGGACAGACGGGCGGATTTATGGAATTCATGGGACAAACCGGGATGAATCGGTAGGGAAATTTGTGTCTAACGGCTGTATACGTATGCATAACGATGAAGTCGTTCATTTGTTTAAAACGATTCCGGTGGGTACGAGAGTGTTGATTACGGACGACTCCCGCTCTTTTGAAGAGATTGCCATTGAACATAAAGCTCTGATAAAAAAGCAGGATGTTCCCATTCAATAAGGCTGCCTGCTTTTTTATCATTATAAGAACATGACGATTCCTGAGAGTACAGTTGAAAGAATAAAAACTCCCAAAATCACGATCAAAACGCTTTTCATCAGTTTTTGAGACATGATTTCACTCCTTAGACAATCTGTCTATATTTTAGCGTGTTTTGAGGGGGCGGACAAGTAATATCTATTGGCGGAAAGCAGGGATGAAAATGAACAGGCTTGACCATATCGGGATAGCCGTTTTTTCGATAGAAGAAGCGAGAAGCTTTTATGAAGACGTATTGGGGCTTGCGTTTCTCCATCAAGAAACGGTTGAAGAGCAAAAGGTGAATGTTGCTTTTTTTCAAGCGGGAAGCGTCAAGCTGGAGCTGATTGAGCCGCTGACATCTGACAGCCCCGTCCGTTTCTTTTTGGAGAAGAAAGGGCAGGGGGTGCATCATGTTGCATTTTTATGCACCAGCTTATCTGAACAGCTGCAAGCATTGTCTGACCGGCAAGTTCAATTGATCGACAGCTATCCAAGACAGGGAGCAAACGGGAAATGGATCGCCTTTCTTTCACCGCGGGAAACAAACGGCGTTCTTGTAGAGCTTTGCGAGCCGAAAGGAGAAACCAATGAACATGAATGAGCACATTGATCATTTATACACGAGGCGCAGGCAGGCAGAACAAGGCGGAGGACATGAAAAACTGGCCCAGCAGCGGCAAAAGGGAAAGCTCACCGCTCGTGAAAGGATCACATTTCTTCTTGATCAGGGCAGCTTTATCGAGCTGCGTCCCTTCATGGAAAGCCAAGCGCTAACAAGAGAACAGCGCATTTTAGGCGATGGGGTCGTAACAGGGTACGGCACAATTGACGGCCGCTCTGTATATGTATTTGCGCAGGACTTCACAGTGTTCGGCGGGGCGCTCGGCGAAACCCATGCCAAAAAAATCTGCGCTCTGATGGATCTGGCAGCAAAAAATAAGGCGCCGATTATCGGGCTGAATGACTCAGGTGGTGCGAGAATTCAAGAGGGTGTGGTATCATTAGATGGATACGGTCACATATTTTACCGAAACGTCTTATATTCAGGAGTCATTCCGCAAATATCGGTTATTTTAGGGCCGTGTGCTGGAGGCGCTGTATATTCTCCGGCCCTCACAGATTTTATCTTTATGGCTGAAGAGACCGGCCGGATGTTTATTACCGGGCCGAAGGTGATTGAAAAAGTGACAGGAGAACAGGTAGATGCGGAGAGCTTAGGCGGAGCGGGGATACATAATGCCGTCAGCGGGAACGCCCACTTTTCCGGACATACGGAGAAGGAGGTTCTGACAGGGGTGAAAAAACTGCTGTCTTATTTGCCGCTGAAGGGCCAGACAACAGTGCCGCAGCCAGAGAAAGAGGTCTCAAGGCCGTTATTAAACCGTCTCGTGCCCGCTGACACGACAAAGCCGTATGATGTGCGGACGGTGATTAAAGAGCTGGCAGATCGGCAGTCTTTTTTTGAAATTCAGCCGTTTTTTGCGAAAAACATTGTCATCGGGTTTGCAAGGCTGGGTGAAAAAACAATCGGCATCGTGGCGAGCCAGCCGAAGCATCTGGCGGGCAGCCTGACGATTGACGCTGCTGATAAAGCAGCGAGATTCATCCGTTTTTGTGACGCCTTTGACATACCGTTGTTAACTGTCGAGGATGTTCCGGGGTTTCTGCCCGGTGTTCAGCAGGAGCATAACGGAATTATCAGGCACGGCGCAAAATTATTGTATGCCTATGCAGAAGCGACCGTCCCAAAAGTCACGCTCATTATCAGAAAAGCGTACGGCGGCGCCTATGTCGCTATGAACAGCAAAGCAATCGGAGCGGACCTTGTGTTTGCATGGCCGAATGCTGAAATCGCAGTGATGGGATCAGAAGGCGCGGTATCAATTTTGTATGAAAAGGACATAAAAGCTTCAGCCGACCCTGAAAAGACAAAACGTGAAAAAACGGCTGAATACAAAAAGCAAAACGCCGGCCCATACAAAGCGGCGGCCTGCGGAATGGTCGATGACATTATTTTGCCGGAAGAATCAAGGAAAAGACTGATTCAAGCTTTTCACATGCTTGCACATAAGACAGAAGAGAGACCGAAAAAAAAGCACGGTAACATACCGCTTTAACATGGAGGGACTTACAAATGGTGAATGAAAAACGCCTGCTGGAAGAATTTTTAGAGCTTGTCCAAATTGACTCAGAAACAAAACACGAAGCAGAAATTTGCAAAGTGCTGAAACGAAAATTTTCTGATTTAGGTGTGGATGTAAAAGAAGACGATACAATGGATATCACTGGTCATGGAGCCGGAAACCTGATCTGCACATTAAAAGGAACAAAACAAGCAGATACGATCTATTTTACATCTCATATGGACACAGTTGTACCCGGAAACGGCGTAAAACCGGTTGTTGAAGAAGGCTATGTCAAAACAGACGGCACTACAATTTTAGGCGCTGATGATAAAGCGGGGCTGGCTGCAATGTTTGAAGCGATTAAAGTACTGAAAGAAGATAACATTGAGCACGGCACGATTGAATTCATCATCACAGTAGGTGAGGAATCAGGCCTGATCGGAGCGAAGGCGCTTGACCGTTCTATGATCACGGCATCCTACGGCTATGCCCTTGACTCAGACGGAAAAGTCGGGAATATCATTGTGGCCGCGCCGACACAGGCGAAGGTAAGAGCGGCAATTTACGGGAAAACCGCACATGCCGGGGTTGAACCTGAAAAAGGCGTTTCTGCCATCACAATCGCTAGCAAAGCCATTTCAAAAATGCCATTGGGCCGCATCGATAAAGAAACAACAGCAAACATCGGCCGGTTTGAAGGCGGCACACAAACAAATATTGTGTGCGATGAAGTCCATATTCTTGCGGAAGCACGTTCTTTAGTTCCTGAGAAAATGGAAGCTCAGGTTCAAAAAATGAAAGCTGCTTTTGAAGCGGCCGCTGCTGATATGGGCGGACGCGCGGAAGTCGAAATTGAAGTGATGTATCCGGGCTTCAAATATCAAGACGGCGACCAAGTTGTTGAAATTGCGAAGAAAGCGGCAGCTAAAATCGGGCGCCCGAGCGAGCTGCAAACAAGCGGCGGCGGAAGCGACGCGAACGTGATTGCAGGTCATGGCATTCCGACGGTCAACCTTGCTGTCGGTTATGAGCAAATTCATACAAAGAATGAAAAAATGCCGATCGAAGAACTCGTTAAAACCGCAGAAATGGTTGTTGCCATTATTGAAGAGGCGGCGAAATAAAAAAGGAAAACCCGAGCGGACTAGCACCGCATCGGGTTTTTTCTTGCATTCAGCGCCATTGCCTAAGCGGCCAAAATAACACGTCCTGTTTTTTAGTGTAATGAAGCAAAGGGGCTGACTCTGGCAATGAAATGTCGTGAGCTTCAGCTATCGTATTGACTGAAAACTTGGCTTGGGCATTTTGTAACAGCCAAGGATGATGATGAATGTCTTCGTAATAGAGCTTGTTGCGATAAGTAGTGTAGAGTCTGTATCGTTCCGTCAGCCAATAATCGAGAGAATCCTCTTCCGCTGTAAAAGGAGCTGAAATGGGCCGGTATGCGGAGCGGAATGCTGCTTCTCCGTCGCCTCTCCGCTTGCAGACATAGTCAATGCCATCACCATTTTTTTCAGCTTTCATATCCGCGTAAAAATAAGGTAAATGAAAGAACGTGGAAGCGCCCAGGACTGCCAGCCGATGATCAGCATCTAAGCTGAAAAAATAAATGCCGGGCTTGCCTTTATATGTGACATAGGTGCGGAAGTTAAGCTCAGGAAATGCACGTGCACCGGGAAGGGCAGGAAGAAAACGGGCTCTCAAGTTCGTGAGCATAAAGGGAAGCATGCTGACCCAAGCTTGTCCGTTATATGTATCTAACTCTAAAACCGGCGGTACTATAGCGCGAAGAATAGAGACATCAACAGGCCAGTGGGCAAATAAGACATCATTCCATGTTTGTCTCATGATCCACATTCCCTCAGGCACAGACATATTTTTTTGCTGAAAGCGTTCCGTCACGTATATGCTCCTTTCATTTAGATATGAGTAAGGTATTCCCGGTTTCCATCTTTTTAAACGAAGCTGATAGAGAAAACACAAGTAGACACTTATAATCCATATTTAGTTGTTATAGGTCTCCTTACAGTGCGATCTTATGGCAAATTTCCTTTTTAATTAAAATGACTGATTTTAATAGGTTCTATAGGTTTTCATCTCGCGATTGGTTCTTTAAGGGGCTTGTATCATTTGCAATGATTGCCTTAAAATAACTTTGGAATGACATTAATATTTGCTTCTGGCTCTATATTTAAGGGCAACAATTAAGTGAGGGATAAATTATGGCAGTACTCTTACGAAATATTGACTATATTATAACTTTCTTTTTGGCTATATTTTTCATATTTAAATTAGTTCAAGAAATTAAAAACAAAAAAAGACTTTCTTTATCAATCGTTTTTTTGCTTATCAGTACCTATTTTCTAATCAAAGCTTTCTTTATCATTAGCATATTCATTGGATAGACCATAGATACCTTAATAGTTATAGACTTAATTCAGTTAAAGTATAGTACTAAAAATGTATAAGGAGAAGGGAAGTAGATTGTTTGAGTTTTACAGAAGAAGCCTTAATATGTTGTTATAAAAGTTAAAAATGCAGGTGTTAGGCTAAAGTATGTATTCTGACGTGTTTTGTTTCGCGGTGTAATTTCCATAACTTATTGGATTAATGTAAGGTGAAAGAAATTCTCGGTCACTGTCTAAAGGAATTCACTTACATCCTTTTTTGAATATTTCTTCAATCGTATTGATTTTCATTATGCTTAAATTGATTTATTAGACGATTATCTTAATTGGTTGAAACTGAATTAGTTGGTTGTGGATTTTAATTAGATACGCTAGATTAATGTATTCTCTAATAAACATTGTCAATTGTCACACGAGTCTGATCTTTCCTTTTAGTATATCTGATCCTACATTTTGAAAAGCTTTTTACATATATAATGATATGAAAACTCCTCAATCATGGTTGATTCTGCTCCATTTATTGGACATTGACGAGGTTTAGCTCAGTTGATTTGTTGCCTTTTTTTATATACGTTTTTTAGATTTTTTCATAAAAATACCCCTTTAAGTAAGTAGGACTCTGCTTCTCCGGTCCACTTACTTAAAGGGGATAATATCAACAAATATGGAACTGCTTTTTATTTCACCGGCTCAGTAAGAGCGGCTGCTTTTTTCGTTTTATGGTGTGTCATCTGAAGGACGATGTTTTGCACTGTCAGGAACAGCCCGCTTGTGAACCAGTACAGCGGAAGGGCTGCAGGAACATTAAGCGAGAAAATTGTCATCATCACAGGGAAAATGAACACCATCAGTTTGGCTGATTGCTGAGCTGCAGGGTTTTGCGGAACAGCGGAATATTTTGCGCTCAGTTTTTGAGCAACATAGGCCTGAATAAAGTACATAGCTCCCGCACTAAGAGACACGAGAATATCAGATTGTCCTAAACTGAACCATAAAAACGAGTGTGACGCAATTTCAGGTGTAGAGCGAATCGCGTAATAAAACCCAATCAAAATAGGGAACTGAATCAGCATTGGGAGACATCCCATGGCAAGCGGATTGATATTGTGCTCCTGATACAGCTTCATCATTTTCGTTTGCAGTTCTTTTTGCTGTTCTGGGTCCTTCGTCTTTTTCAATTTGTCCTGAATGCTGTCAACCTGAGGTTTAATAACCGCCATTTTCTCTTGGAACAAACGCTGTTTTTTAAACTGATTGACAAACAAAGGCAGTACAACCACACGCACAATAATGGTTACGAGAATAATAGACAGTCCGTATTCTCCGTGAAACAGTCCGGCAACACCTTTAAGCAGAGCGGAAAACGGTTCGATTAAATAGTCGTGGAAAAAACCGACGTTGCTGAGGCCTCCCACCTGATTAGTCGCCGCAAACGCTGCATTGCCCGAGCATAATACGATCATAAAGATTCCTACAGCCAAAAGTTTTTGATATGTTTTTACCAATTTGTTCTCCTCCTTTTTATAAATGCGGTTTATAAAAGAAGGGAACTGGCGTCTTCATCATCGTTCACAGGCGAATTCATGCGGAAGACTTTACGTATCCAAGTTGTAATGCGATGATATATAATAATGAGAAAGTCTGTTCGATTTATTTGAAAGACCGTCTGATGTTCGTCTGTTCGTTTTGATTTCCATTGCTCGCCGGCACGGCATTCTCGTAAAAGAAACGCAATCCCGATTGCTGTCAGAGCCGGAAGAATAATTGTGAAAAAATCGACTAAGAATAAAACGTCATTTATCGATTCCACAAACATTGTCATCACATCCATTCAATACCTTCATTTTACTATATGTACAAGCCGTTGTCTAATGAACGAAAAGGAGATTTATTTATGCAGGGAAAGGGCCGAATTATTTTCCATATTGATATGAATAGCTTCTATGCATCGGTGGAAATGGCATATGATCCGGCTCTTCGGGGGAAGCCGATCGCAGTTGCCGGAAATGTAAAGGAGCGAAAGGGCATCGTGGTGACATGCAGCTACGAAGCAAGAGCGCGCGGCGTTAAAACAACGATGCCGGTTTGGGAAGCGAAGCGCAATTGTCCTGAGCTAATCGTTCTTCCGCCGAACTTTGACCGCTATAGAAACTCTTCAAGAGCGATGTTTAACATCCTCCGTGAATATACTGACCTGGTGGAGCCTGTCTCCATCGACGAAGGCTATATGGATATGACCGATACACCATACAGCAGCCGCGCTCTGGAGACGGCAAAAGAAATCCAAAGCAGGCTGCAAAAAGAGCTGCTGCTTCCGTCAAGCATAGGGATCGCGCCGAATAAATTTCTCGCTAAGATGGGGTCTGATATGAAAAAACCGCTTGGCATCACGATTTTAAGAAAGAGACAAGTGCCTGATATCCTTTGGCCGCTTCCTGTTGGAGAGATGCACGGAGTCGGCAAAAAGACAGCGGAAAAGCTGAAGGGACTCGGCATTCATACGATTGGAGAGTTAGCTGCAGCTGATGAACACTCGCTGAAACGCCTGCTTGGCATCAACGGCCCGCGTCTTAAACATAAAGCAAACGGCATTCACCATGCGCCGGTTGACCCGGAACGCATTTACGAATTTAAAAGTGTCGGCAACTCATCGACACTTTCACACGATTCCAGTGATGAAGAAGAGCTGTTAGGCGTTTTCAGAAAGCTTTCCGCTTCCGTGAGTGATCGCTTACAGCGAAAGGAAGTCATGGCTTCGAAGCTTTTTATTATGATTAGATATGCAGATTGGAAAACCATCACGAGAAGCATCACGCTGAAAAATCCGATCGATCAAAAAAGTGAAATAATGAAAGAAGCGGAGCACCTCTTTTTTAAACACTGGAATAAAAATCCTGTCAGGCTGCTTGGTATTACCGGAACGGATTTAGTAGAAAAAGAACAGGCCTATAAGCAGCTCGATTTGTTCAGTTTTAATGAAGATGCGAAGGATGAGCCCATTCAGCAGATGATGGAAAAGCTGAATGATAGGTACGGATCCAAGCTGATCAGAAAAGGGGCAAGGATAAAAAAGGAGGAGAGCAAAACGAAGGGAACAAGCTTTAATAAAGATTTTTTTCAGGATGAAAAGAAAAGGTGAATAGCTTGAAAAAAAGGGTGAAAGTATGGTAATTTCTTTATTATAAATATCATTTTATTTTAATTTTAATTTTAAAATGATTAAACGTTTGCAGAAGGGACGTTAGAATATGTCAAAACAACAAATCGGAGTTATCGGACTTGCGGTCATGGGTAAAAATCTGGCTTTAAATATCGAGAGCCGGGGATTTTCTGTTTCTGTTTACAACAGATCAAGCAGTAAAACGGAGGAGTTTTTGCAGGAGGCAAAAGAAAAAAATGTTGTTGGCACATACAGCATTGAAGAATTTGTCCAATCCTTGGAAACACCGCGCAAAATCTTATTAATGGTGAAAGCGGGAACTGCAACAGATGCGACAATTCAATCTCTTCTTCCTCATTTAGAAAAGGATGATATTTTAATTGACGGCGGTAATACATACTATAAAGATACACAGCGCCGTAACAAAGAACTTGCAGAAAGCGGCATTCATTTTATCGGAACAGGCGTTTCCGGCGGTGAAGAAGGAGCGCTTAAAGGGCCTTCTATCATGCCAGGCGGACAAAAAGAAGCACATGAGCTTGTGAAGCCGATTCTTGAAGCGATTTCTGCAAAAGTTGACGGAGAACCTTGTACGACATATATCGGTCCAGACGGTGCCGGCCATTATGTGAAAATGGTGCACAACGGGATTGAATACGGAGATATGCAGCTGATCTCTGAATCTTACTTCATTCTGAGACAGGTGCTTGGCCTCTCAGCTGATGAGCTCCATGAAGTTTTCGCTGAATGGAATAAAGGTGAGCTTGACAGCTACCTGATTGAGATTACAGCTGACATCTTCACGAAAAAAGACGAAGAGACAGGCAAACCGCTTGTTGATGTCATACTTGATAAAGCAGGCCAAAAAGGAACAGGAAAATGGACAAGCCAAAGCGCGCTTGACTTAGGCGTTCCGCTTCCGATTATTACTGAATCTGTATTCGCGCGCTTTATCTCAGCGATGAAGGAAGAGCGTGTGAAAGCGAGCGGCCTTCTTTCAGGACCGGAAGTGAAGCCTGTTACAGAAAATAAAGAAGAGCTGATTGAAGCGGTCAGAAAAGCGCTGTTTATGAGTAAAATCTGTTCGTACGCGCAAGGATTTGCCCAAATGAAAGCTGCTTCTGAAGAATATAACTGGGATCTGAAATATGGCGAAATTGCTATGATCTTCCGCGGCGGCTGCATCATCCGCGCGGCATTCCTTCAGAAGATCAAAGAAGCTTACGATCGCGAACCTGAGCTCGACAACCTGCTTCTTGACAGCTACTTCAAAAATATTGTAGAAAGCTACCAAGGAGCGCTTCGCCAAGTGATTTCACTTGCTGTTGCCCAAGGTGTGCCGGTGCCATCATTCTCAAGCGCATTAGCTTACTATGACAGCTACCGCACAGCTGTACTCCCTGCAAACTTAATTCAAGCGCAGCGTGACTACTTTGGCGCCCATACTTATGAGCGTACAGATAAAGAAGGTATCTTCCATACTGAATGGATGAAGTAATAGTGAACCCCGAAGCGCCTTAGGTCTTCGGGGTTTTTTGGTTATTGAATGAGCGTTGACAGCCGCAAAAAAGCCGAAAATGCACTACAGCATTTTCGGCTTTTTCTGTATTATATATTCCACCAGTTCAAGCCGTCTTTCGCCAAAAGATCATCTGATTCTTTCGGTCCCATAGAGCCTGACTCATAGTTAGGAGATAAGGTTTTGTTTGCTGCCCATGTTTCAGAAATGGAGTCGACAAAGCTCCAAGACAGGGCAACTTCATCCCAGTGTGCAAAGTTTGTTGCATCTCCAAGAAGACAGTCATGAATTAACTTTTCGTATGCTTCAGGGGTGTTCATCTCATCATTGCAATTGCTGCAGTAATCCAGTTTGATTGGCTGCGCGTGTGCTGCTCCGCCGAGCTTTTTAGCGTTTAAGTAAAGCGTAATGCCTTCGTCAGGCTGAATATGGATCACG
Organism: Bacillus sp. 11C; assembly: GCF_055486375.1. Classification (NCBI taxonomy): domain Bacteria; kingdom Bacillati; phylum Bacillota; class Bacilli; order Caryophanales; family Bacillaceae; genus Bacillus; species Bacillus sp. 11C. The sequence continues at coordinate 227,628 of NZ_JBUPVZ010000003.1, read as the reverse complement.
AGCAAGTTTGGATTCATGTTGTTTTCATTGCCGTAGTACAGGTTCATCGGAATGTCCTTAAATTGAACGACGATTTTCGTGGACTTTTCTTTCATTCGTTTTCCGGTGCGGATATAGAATGGAACACCAGCCCATCTGAAGTTGTCGATCAAGAGCTTTCCTGAAACAAAGGTTTCTGTATTTGAGTCAGGAGCGACATTATCTTCATCCGTATAAGCGGGGACCATCACACCGTCAATTTCACCGGCTTGATATTGTCCGCGTACAAAATACTCATCTACTTCGTCTTTTGCAACAGGGCGCAGTGCTCTCAGCACCTTCACTTTTTCGCTGCGGATTTCTTCTGTGTTCAATTTGATCGGCGGCTCCATTGCAAGAAGGGCAACCATTTGCATGATATGGTTTTGCACCATGTCGCGAAGGGCGCCTGATTTTTCGTAATATCTCGCACGGTCTTCGACGCCAAGTGATTCGCTAGATGTGATTTGAATATTTGAGATGTAGCGGTTCGTCCAAAGCGGTTCGAAAATCGCATTGGCAAATCGAATCACTTCAATGTTCTGAACCATTTGTTTGCCTAGGTAATGGTCGATTCTGTAAATTTGATCTTCTGTAAACGCTTCGCGGATTTCTTTGTTCAGTGCCTGTGCGCTTGGCAGATCATGGCCGAACGGCTTTTCAATGACAAGGCGGGACCAGCCTGTTGTTGCTGTCACACCTTCTGATTTTAATGTTTTTGCAATTGTCCCGAAGAATTCAGGAGCCATTGCCAAGTAGAACATTCTGTTGTTCGGAATTTGATATGTATCTTCCAGCTGGTTAAGCAATACGTTAAGCTCTTGATAAGAGCTAGGATTTGTCACGTCGAACGGGTGATAGTAAAAATGAGACGTGAAATCATCTATATGTTTATCTGCAGATGAGGAAATGGATGTTTTAACCGTTTGGCGAAGATCCTCATTAGACCAAGGTCTTCTTCCAACTCCTACTACTGCAAACTCTTCTCCTATTTGTCCGTTTTGATATAAACGGTGGATAGACGGATACAGTTTTCGTTTTGCTAAATCTCCCGTTGCGCCGAATATGACAATTACTGCTTTTGGTTGTTGGTTTGTTTTCACTAAAAGTACCTCACTTTATTCGAAGCTTTATTTTAGTACACCCCGTATATTTTCTTCATTTTAAATCTAAAATTGAACGAAAGCAAACATTTCAGCCCCTTTTTTTGCAGAATACCGTAAAAATGTCTCTAGAACAAAAGGATTGTTCCTTTCAGAGGCAAGATTCACATTTTACGCATGATCCTGTATTCTTGTAGGTAACTAGTTCTAGTAGGAGGAAGGAAATGTGGAATTACTTTTTTTAGGGACGGGAGCCGGCATTCCCGCTAAGGCGAGAAACGTAACGTCGGTGGCGTTAAAATTGCTTGAAGAAAGACGTTCGGTATGGCTGTTTGACTGCGGGGAAGCCACACAGCATCAAATTTTACATACCACGATTAAACCACGTAAAATCGAAAAAATCTTCATTACCCACATGCACGGCGATCATGTATACGGACTTCCAGGGCTTCTGGGGAGCCGTTCTTTTCAAGGGGGAGAGGACGAGCTGACCGTGTACGGACCTAAAGGGATCAAGGCGTTTATTGAAACAAGCCTTGCCGTCACGAAAACCCATCTGACATATCCGCTTATGATCAAGGAAATCGAAGAAGGAATCGTGTTTGAAGACGAGCAGTTTATGGTCTCGGCCGTATCTGTTATTCATGGAGTGGAAGCTTTCGGATACCGTGTGCAGGAAAAAGATGTGCCTGGTTCCTTAAAGGCGGATTTATTAAAGGAAATGAACATCCCGCCCGGGCCTGTGTATCAAAAAATTAAAAAAGGCGAAACGGTAACGCTTGAAGACGGGCGCATCATCAATGGGAATGATTTTCTGGAGCCTCCTAAGAAGGGAAGGGCTGTGGTATTTTCCGGAGATACGAGAGTAAGTGCTAAGCTAAAAGACCTTGCAAGAGATTGTGATGTGCTTGTTCATGAAGCGACCTTTGCTAAGGAAGATCGGAAGCTTGCTTATGATTATTTTCACAGTACAACGGAACAAGCGGCCGTAACAGCGAAAGAAGCAGGGGCGAAGAAGCTCATTTTAACCCATATCAGCGCCAGATATCAGGGGGATGCCTCTCTGGAGCTTCAGAAAGAAGCGGATGACGTTTTCCCGAACAGCGTAGCGGCTTATGATTTCTTAGAGGTAAACGTCCCCCGGGGCTGAGGCCAAGAGCTCTTATTTGACAATTTGTAATTATGTTGTATAATAAAACGTAATCATTACGCTTTATAAGGAGATGTTAATATGAGAGTCAATGTTACTTTAGCCTGCACTGAAACGGGAGACCGGAATTACATCACAACAAAAAACAAACGCACCAACCCAGATCGTTTAGAGCTGAAAAAATATTCACCGCGTTTAAAGAAATATACCCTTCATCGTGAAACGAAATAATAGAAAAGAAGACCGGGCGTACATACCCGGTCTTCTTTTATGTTAATTGACTGCCTGATAAAGTGGAGCAGCCTGCTGGCACGCTGCACACCATACATCATAAATAGCCAAATGAACGATATGAGGTTCATCATGATGGATGTTGTGAGAGCTGTTTTTAGCTTGAATCCAGCCGCTTTGATGAGATAGAGACAATATGCTGCTGTGCATGTTTAGCCACTCCTGTTCAGCGGTGAATTTCTCAGTCCGTTCACCCGATGACAACACAAGGAGAGGCATGTTTCCCAAATGGACTTGCTTCCGTTTGAGCTCCTGCAGGCTTCTTGAAAATTCTGCATGTGTGCCCTCAAGCATCATCTTTCTTGTATCAGCATTGTGCATTTCTTCAGGAATAAAGGAACAGCTTGCACAATCTCCTAAAGCTGGATCAAGGAGAACCATGCCGATAATATCTCGCTTGTTTTTGCAAGCCCATAAACCGGTGATGACAGCTCCATATGAATGTGAAACAGCCAGATAAGGAGGTTTTACATCTGCTGCTTTAAGCAAACTCTCCAATTCTTCCCCTTTTTGTTCAGCTGTTCGTTTAGCGCTGCTTTGTCCGCTTTTTCCTATTCCCGCCCGATCATATGTAAAAATGCCAAATTCATCATCAATGTCCGCTATTAATGGGTTCCACGTCTCAGAAGAAGTACCGTAGCCGGCCTCAAAGACAATCGTTACACCGCTTGATCCTCTCCGGTGTTGTGTATGAAACGCACATCCGTCAATTGTATATGTCTTTTCCATCCAAGCTGAGTTCATTGGAGTCATCTCCTCTAATTGGTTCTACTAGGGAGACGGAGAACCTGAGCTGATCGTTTCTCTAAAAATAAAAAAAGAGATATCCGTTTGAGGATATCTCTTGTGGGCATTACCAGCCTCTCTCATATTGAACAGGGGCCGGAATCTCTGTATTGAGCTGTTTCGCTGCTGTTCTTGCAAAGAAAGGATCCCGCAAAAGCTCTCTGCCGATAAAGATGAGGTCGGCACGTCCATTTTGCAGAATTTCTTCAGCCATTGAACCGTCTGTAATCATGCCGACAGCACCAGTTGCCATGTCGGCCTGTTCACGGATTTTCTCAGCGAAGCTGACTTGATAGCCGGGGAATACGTTAATGTCTGCGTGAACTAGGGCGCCTGAGCTGCAATCAATTAAGTCAACACCCTGCTCCTTCATCCATTTTGCAAAACCGATGTGATCGGCGATGTCTAAGCCTTTATCTGTATAGTCAGAAGCAGATACACGGACAAATAAAGGGCCGTTCCATACTTGTTTAACTTCATCAATGATCTCTCTTAAGAAACGATAGCGGTTTTCTGGTGAGCCGCCGTATTCATCTGTGCGATGGTTGGAAAGCGGAGATAAAAATTCGTGAATTAAGTATCCGTGCGCCGCATGAATTTCAATCATATCAAAGCCGGCTTCTTTTGCGCGGGCAGCCGCTTGTTTGAACTCGCGGATTGTTTCTTTTATTTTTTCTGCTGACATTTCTACAGGTGTTGCTGATTGTTCGTCAAACGCAATCGCCGATGGAGCGAAAATATCTCCTTCAAGCTCTGCTTTACGTCCGGCATGGGCAAGCTGAATGCCGATTTTTGAGCCTTGTTCTTTGACCTGCTCAGTCAGTTTGGCAAAGCCTTCAATATGCTCGTCACTCCAAATTCCTAAGTCTTGGTCTGTGATTCGTCCTTGAGGATTAACTGCTGATGCCTCGACAATAATCAGCCCGACCTGGCCGATTGCGCGCGATATGTAATGTGCCATGTGGAACGGCGTCAATTTTCCGTCCTTTTCATAAGAAGAGTACATGCACATTGGCGACATGACAATGCGGTTTTTTAACGTCATATCTTTCATGGTAATCGATGTGAATAATTTTCTGGCCATTTCTTTCGCCTCCCGTAAGGTTTTTAGAGGTTGATTATATCAAGTCATTTCTTTCCCGTCATATAAACTGCTCAAAAGATCCGTTTTTGTCAAACATTTCTGTATAATAGATATGGAATCATTTTATTTTTCAAGCTAGAAGCGTTTTTATACATAGGAGGGGGCGGAGATCGATGAATTGGCAGACGAAGGACGAATTGCTGACCCTTTTAACTTCTCTTGTGCAATACGAAAGCATCACCGGTTCGAAGGGAGAGGCAGCACTTGCAGAATATCTTTATTTTATTTTGAAAGACAAGCCTTATTTTCAAAAACATCCTGATGATGTAACACTTCATCCGATGGACGACGGCAGATCCTTTCTTACGGCTCTTGTCAAAAAGAAGAATGTCAAAAAGACAGTGCTTTTGCTGAGCCATTTTGATGTCGTGGACATAGAGGATTACGGAGAATTCAAACATATGGCTTGTAAGCCTGCTGAGCTTTTGAGTTCTTTTTTAAAGAAAAAAGAGCTGCTTCCGGAACATGTGAGAACAGACGCTGAAAGCGGAGACTGGCTGTTCGGAAGAGGCACGATGGATATGAAAGCAGGGCTTGCCGTTCAGCTGTCGATGCTGGAGCGGGCAATGAACGGCCAATTTGAAGGCAATCTGCTGTTGATTACGGTTCCTGATGAGGAAGTGAATTCGAGAGGCATGATTGAAGCGGTTCCTGTACTGAAGGAAATGGAGAAAAAGCATGATCTCTCATTTTCCGCTTGTCTGAATGCTGAACCGATGTTCGAAAAATTTCCCGGCGACCAGCAGCAATATATTTATACAGGAAGTATCGGCAAGGTGCTTGCGGGATTTTTCTGCAAGGGGATTGAAACCCATGTCGGAGAGCCGTTTTCAGGCATAAACGCAAATTTAATGGTATCGGAGATTAACCGCTTGCTTGAACTGAATTCTGATTATTGCGAGAAGGTTGAAGGTGAAGTCACCCCGCCGCCGGTAAACTTAATGCAAAAGGACTTGAAAGAGGCGTATTCTGTTCAGACACCGCATACAGCTGTCACGTTATTTAATGTGCTGTCCATGAAACGCTCAGCCAATGAACTGCATCAGATGCTGCTTAAAACCGCAGAACAGGCGGCGAGAGAAATAACCGCGAATATTAGGAAGAAAACACAGGATTTTCAGCAATTTGAGTCGTTTACGCCGATAGAACGCGACGTCTCTGTTTTGACATTTGATGAGCTGGCCGCGCGTGCGAGAAAGCGTGCCGGAAACTCTGAAATAGAGCGGGTTCTGAATTATGCCTTTGCCAACAGGGGAGATCTTGGGGACAGGGATTTTTCGACGAAAATGGTATCTGAGCTTGCTTCGCTTTGTAAGGAGGATGCGCCGCTGATTGTTCTTTTTTACAGCCCGCCGTTTTATCCGGCGGTTTCTTCAAAGGACGATCACTTGATTAGGAATACAGCTGATCAGCTTATGCATTATGCGGCTGACAGATACGGCATTGCGTTACAGGAGGTTCAGTATTTCCCGGGACTTTCAGACTTAAGCTATCTACAGCTCGAAAAGCAGGAAGTCGACGCATACACCAGCAATATGCCGCTCTTTAATAGAGGATATTCACTGCCAAGCGGCAAAGATCAGGCTTTATATATTCCGGTTTTAAATGTCGGTCCGGCTGGAAAAGACCCGCACAAATGGACGGAAAGGCTGTATATGCCTTATTCCTTTGAAGTGCTTCCCGATTTGCTTTCATTTACGATCTCCGCGCTATTAAAACCATCAGAAACTGCCAGCCGGCTGATTTAGGAAAAACAAAAGACAGAAGGCATTGTCCCTTCTGTCTAGGCTTACGTCTCTAAGGCGGCACCGGAAAACTGCTCTTTAATCTCGGCGCTGCGTTTAGCGGTTTCTTCAACACAGTGAATAATCGCTTCTTCAAAGCGTGAGCCCTGTAAAGCGCGAAGACCTGCCTCTGTTGTGCCTCCCGGACTCGTGATTTCCTTGCGCAGTTTTGCGGGCTGTTTGCCGCTTTGAAGGAGCATATCTGTTGCCCCTGCCATTGTCTGCAAAATGAGAGCCTTTGCCGTTTCCTCATCCAATCCTATTTTTTGCGCCGCTTTTTCCATTGCTTCAATATAACGGTACACGAAGGCCGGGCCGCTGCCGGCTATTGCCGTGACAGCGTCGAGATGCCGTTCCTCAACAAGTGTGGCATCACCGATTGTTTCCAATAAAGCTTTTGCGGCGGTCATATCTTCCTGGCTTGCTTCAGCGCTTACGGAAAATCCGGTTGCTGATTTGCGGATGGCTGCAGATGTATTAGGCATGACGCGAATGACCGCGAGCTTTCTGCCAAAATAGTGCTGAATAGTTTCTATGGTAAGACCTGCAAGTACTGAAATCACAAGCTGGCCCTTGATATACGAACGGATGCTGTCAATGCTTTCCGCTGCGTCCTTCGGTTTAAAAGCGAGGATGATGATATCGGTTTGAGTGAAAAACTCATTTTTATCTCTGCAGGGACACACGCCGTACGTTTTCTTTAATTCAATCAAACGCTCGTCATTTGAGCGGTTTGTGATATAGATATGTTCTGGTTTTGTGATGCCGCTTTGCAAAATACCGTTAATCATTGCTTCTGCCATGGACCCGGCGCCGACAAATCCTATCTTTTTCATTGATATCCTCCTTTAATCAGAACAGCAAAAAACCTTTTCATCACGTAAAGGACGAAAAGGTTCGCGGTACCACCCTCATTAGCACAAGTTGTGCTCAGCTCTAATCCCGTAACGAGGGAAACGTTTAGGTTTTCCTAACCGCGACTTGAGGGCAGGTTCTACAAACAAGCGGACCGCAATGCCTTTCAGCCGGGGGCATCGCTCTCTTAGGCCATTGCCTTGTATACTATTCCTCGTCATAGCGTTCCAATGGTTCTCGTTTTAGTTTGTTGTTCATTATGCAATGGCGGACAAGCTCATGTCAATAGCTTTTTCAAAAAGGGACTTTCTCATTCGGCAATAATGACACAAGACTGAGAAAAAGCTAAAATATGAGTAATGAATGAAGACAAGGAGCGAAAGGATGACAACTGCAGATGTTATGACGATCCGCGTCCCGACACCCTTTGCTGTGGGCGATGTTATCGTTTATCTCGTAAAAGGTGATGCGCTGACACTTATCGATGCCGGGCCGAATACAAAAGAGGCTGTTAGAGCCCTTCAAGAGCAGCTTGCGGCTGTAAATGTGAAAATGTCAGATATCGAGCAGGTTGTACTGACTCACCATCATGCTGATCATGCAGGCTTGCTTGATGCCTTTTCTGATAAAATCGAAGTGATTGGGCATCCGTTCAACGAACCTTATATCAGCCGAAATCAAGCTTTTAGGGATTGGCAAAAATGTTTTTTTCAAAAGCTTCTGCCTGAATTAGGCGTTCCGTTTGATACGGGAAAGACAGAAAAGCTGATTCGGTCAGCGTACGCGTTTTCCTGTACGAGATCCCTGACGAAAACAGTCAGAGAAGGGATGAGCGTTGATGGGCTTGGGGGCTGGACTGTTTTGGAGATGCCTGGACATGCTGAATCGCATATTGTTCTTTTCCATGAAAAAAGCGGTAGAATGCTTGGCGGCGATCTTCTGCTGGCCAACAGCTCGTCTAATCCGATTTTGGAAGCGCCGAAAACGGGAGACATAAGATCAAAGCCTTTAGTTGATTATCAGCGGTCATTGCGAAGGCTGTCTGAACTTGATCCAACAATCGTGTTTCCCGGCCACGGCGAGACGATCACCAACGTACAGGCGCTGATAGAGAAGCGTTTTGACAAGCAGAGGAACAGGACGGAGGAGGTACGGCGCATGCTGGATGAAAAGCCGATGACCGCTTTTCAGGTCTGCCAGCAGCTTTTTCCTGCTGTGTATGAAAAGGACTTATTTTTAACGATGTCAGAAACGGCAGGGCATCTTGATGTGTTGGCGGCTGAAGAATCCATCACGTCATATTGGGAAGGAAATACTGCATATTTTAGAACAATGAAGAGGTGAAATGGATGAAGCATATAGCGGGAAAGCGGATATGGATAACCGGCGCTTCAGGAGGGCTCGGTGAAAGAATCGCATACTTATGCGCGGCTGAAGGAGCCCATGTCCTGCTGTCGGCAAGACGTGAGGAGCGTTTGATAGAAATTAAAAGGAAGATAACCGAGGAATGGAGCGGACAGTGTGAGATTTTCCCTCTGGATGTCGGCAGCCTAGAGGATATCGCCTGTGTCCGCGGTCAGATCGGCTCGGTTGATGTACTGATTAACAATGCGGGCTTCGGTATATTTGAAACGGTTTTAGACTCGACGCTGGATGATATGAAAGCGATGTTTGATGTGAATGTCTTCGGCCTGATCGCCTGTACAAAAGCGGTGCTTCCGCATATGCTTGAGCAAAAAAAGGGCCATATCATCAATATCGCTTCTCAAGCGGGGAAAATTGCAACACCGAAGTCGAGCCTTTATTCCGCGACAAAACATGCCGTGCTCGGCTACTCAAACGCTTTGCGGATGGAGCTGGCGGGAACAGGCATTTATGTGACAACAGTCAATCCGGGACCGATTCAGACGGACTTTTTTTCCATTGCTGATAAAGGCGGGGAATACGCCAAAAATGTGAGCCGCTGGATGCTTGATCCTGATGACGTGGCAGCTCACATTACAGCTGCTATTTTCACGAACAAACGGGAGATCAATCTTCCGCGTTTCATGAATGCCGGCACCAAGCTGTATCAGCTGTTTCCAGCTCTCGTTGAAAAGCTGGCAGGACGCGTGCTTATGAAAAAATAATGGTGGAACTGCCTGTGGTGAGATGGCTTGTTCGCATACCCACAGGCAGTTTTTTATAGAGGAAGGGAGAATCATTGGATGTCAATCAATCAAGAAGCCCTTCATGTTCTGCTCAAAGATCCGTTCATTCAGAAACTGATTGACGCAGAGCCTGTATTCTGGGCAAATTCCGGCAAGAAAGAGAGCCCGTTATTTCACGCAGATGAGTGGGAAAGCGAGATAGCGGGAGCGGAAAATAGGCTGCGGCGGTTTGCTCCTTACATTGCCGAGGTGTTTCCTGAGACAAAAGATGCCAAAGGAATAATCGAATCTCCGCTTTTTGAAATGCAGCATATGAAGGGAAAACTGGAAGCGGCATATCAGCAGCTCTTTCCGGGAAGATGGCTTTTAAAGTGCGACCATGAACTTCCGATTTCAGGATGGATTAAAGCGCGGGGCGGGATTTATGAAGTGTTGAAGCATGCTGAAATGCTGGCGCTTCAAGAAGGAATGCTTCAGGAAAACGATGATTACCGCATCTTACAGGAAGAGCGGTTTGCCGCGTTTTTCTCCCGCTATTCGATCGCTGTCGGTTCGACAGGAAACCTTGGATTAAGTATCGGCATCATCGGTGCGACACTCGGATTTCGCGTGACAGTGCATATGTCCGCTGATGCCAAGCAGTGGAAAAAGGATCTCCTTCGCCAAAAGGGTGTCACTGTCATGGAGTATGAATCAGATTACAGTGAAGCGGTGAAAGAAGGGAGACGGCAGGCGGAGCAAGATCCATTTTGTTATTTTATTGATGATGAACATTCCCGTCAGCTGTTTTTAGGATATGCTGTTGCCGCCGGCCGATTAAAAACGCAGCTCGACTGTATGAATATACAGCCAAGTCTGGAGACACCGCTGTTTGTGTATCTGCCGTGCGGAGTCGGTGGAGGGCCGGGCGGTGTGGCATTTGGGCTGAAGCTTTTATACGGCGACCATGTCCATGTGTTTTTCGGAGAACCGACTCATTCACCGTGTATGCTGCTGGGGCTTTATTCCGGCCTCCACGAGAAGATTTCCGTCCATGATATCGGTCTGGATAATCGGACGGCTGCTGACGGGCTTGCTGTAGGAAGGCCGTCAGGGTTTGTGGGCAAGCTGATTGAACCGTTGCTGAGCGGCTGTTATACCGTAGAGGACAATACGCTTTATGCCTTGCTTCATATGCTGGCTGTATCTGAAAGTAAATATTTAGAGCCCTCTGCTCTTGCCGGCATGTTCGGGCCCATTCAGCTTTTTTCGACAGACGAAGGAAGGCTATATAGTCAGAAGCATAACATGGAACATGCCGTACATGTCGTCTGGGGAACGGGAGGAAGCATGGTTCCAAAAGAAGAGATGTCCGCGTATAATCGAATCGGTGCGGATTTGCTGAAAAAATAAGCAGACAGTGAAAGGGTTTTCCGTTACAATCTTTGTAAGGGTTTTAACCTACAGAGAGTCAGGTGTAAACAGTGAAAAATAAAGAGCTTAACTTACATACTTTATATACACAGCACAATCGCGAGTCTTGGTCTGGTTTTGGGGGACATTTGTCGATTGCTGTATCTGAAGAAGAGGCAAAAGCCGTGGAAGGGCTGAATGATTATTTATCTGTTGAAGAAGTGGAAACGATTTATATTCCGCTTGTTCGCCTGCTTCATTTGCATGTGAAGTCAGCCGCCGAGCGCAATAAGCATGTCAATGTTTTTTTGAAGCACCCTCATTCAGCCAAAATTCCGTTTATTATTGGCATCGCCGGCAGTGTGGCAGTCGGAAAAAGCACGACGGCGCGGATATTGCAGAAGCTGCTTTCGCGTTTGCCGGACCGCCCTAAAGTGAGCCTTATCACGACAGATGGTTTTTTATTTCCTACAGCCGAGCTGAAAAAGAAAAATATGCTGTCACGAAAAGGGTTTCCCGAAAGCTATGACGTAAAGGCGTTGCTCGAATTTTTGAATGACTTAAAATCAGGAAAAGACAGAGTAAAGGCTCCGGTGTATTCCCATCTCACCTATGACCGCGAGGAAGGGGTGTTCGAGATTGTAGAACAGGCCGATATTGTGATTATCGAAGGCATTAATGTTCTTCAGTCGCCCACCTTGGAGGATGACCGGGAAGATCCGCGTATTTTTGTCTCCGATTTCTTTGATTTTTCGATTTATGTGGACGCGGACGAAAGCCGGATTTTCACATGGTATTTAGAGCGTTTTCGTCTGCTTCGGGAAACTGCTTTTCAAAATCCCGATTCTTATTTTCATAAATTTAAAGACTTGTCTGATCAGGAGGCTGACGAGATGGCAGCTTCGATTTGGCAGAGTGTCAACCGGCCTAATTTATATGAAAATATCTTGCCGACTAAATTCAGGTCCGATCTCATTTTGCGTAAGGGGGACGGGCATAAGGTGGAAGAAGTGCTGGTAAGGCGGGTGTAATATCGTGCACCATATTGAACTGTATGTCTCCGATTTGGAAGCGTCTCGGCGGTTTTGGGGATGGTTCTTAACAGAACTTGGCTATAAAGAGTATCAAAACTGGGGCTCAGGCATTAGCTGGAAGAAAGATCATTTTTATCTTGTGATTGTGCAGGCGAAAGAGCCATTTCTCGAGCCGGCATACCACAGATGCCGTGTCGGGCTGAACCATCTCGCCTTTCATGCTGAATCCAAGCTTCAAGTTGACCAGATGACCGAAAAACTGATGGAAAAAGGCTATCGTGTGTTGTACCGGGACCGCCATCCTTTTGCCGGAGGAGACGAGCATTATGCCGTTTATTGCGAGGATCCGGACCGGATGAAGGTAGAGCTCGTTGCCCCAAGCGGTTAATTATGGTCTTCGGACAGGCTGTTAAGCTTTTCCTCAATGCGATCCAGCTGCGCTTTTCGGTTCTTCGCGTACTTGAAGCCTGTAACAGCTGCAAAGATGACAGCGGCAACATAATAAATACGAAAAGCTGAAACATCCCATTGCCTATATTCGTGTTCATCACCCCATTGTTGCGGGAGAGATTGGTTCTCTCCCGTTTTTTAATTTAAAGCGGCTTTTCCAGCCCTGGCCGGTGTTTTGTCATTCCCGTTTTCATCTGCCGATAGGCGAACGCCAAAAATGGCAGGCCGAGCAGGGTGATCCCGCTCAGAACAGAAAAAATAAAAATCGGCCTGCCAGCGCCAAATAGGTCTATACATATACCCCCGATCCAAGGGCCGATGACGTTTCCGAGCTGTGAAAAACCGATGGCCCCGAAATAAGTGCCTTTTAACCCGGGTTTTGCAATCTGGTCTACAAACAAATCCATCATAGAGAATAAAAGCACTTCGCCGATTGTAAATGTGACCACAATCAGCACAAGGGATGAAACACCGTGTGATACGGTGAAAATAGCCATGCTGATACTCACCATCACATTACCGAGCATCAAGGAGCAAAGCGGCGAAAAACGTTTTGCAAAATGGACGATGGGAAATTGCGTTGCCAGCACAACGATTGCGTTTAATGTCAGCATCAGCCCGTACAGTTTCGTTCCATTGCCAAACAAGGGGTTCTGCGCCATATACTGCGGGAATGTGGAACTGAATTGTGAGTAGCCGAAGGTGCATAGCGTAATGCCGACCAGAGCAATTGTAAAAAGAAGATCCTTTTGCGTCACCATAAATGCTTCCCGCACGCTCATATTTTGGGATTGGCCTGATCCTGATAAGGATGGATGCTTTTTAAATTGGATAACAAGCACGAGTCCGTATAGTCCGTAAATGACTGCGGGCGCCAAAAAGGGTGCGGTCGATTGCGATGAGCCGAAATACAGGCCGAGTATCGGTCCGAAGACAACGCCGATATTTATAGCTGCATAGCGTAAATTAAAAACAAGCAGTCTCGTTTTTTCTTCTGTCATATCAGACAGCAAAGCCTTTGAAGCGGGTTCAAATAGTGATTTGCAAAGGCCGTTTAATGCGTTTACCACAAAAAACACCCAGAGATGAGATGCCGCCGCAAATCCTGCAAATACCAGCATCCAGCCGAAAATGGACACTAGCATCATGTTTTTTCTGCCGAATTTGTCCGAGATATATCCGCCGTAAAAGCTTGCAAGGATGCCGACTGATGAGCTTGCAGCGATAACCAGCCCTGCATAGGAAGCTGATGTGCCTTGGACGGCTGTTAAATAAATCGCTAAAAAAGGAATGCTCATTGATGTTGCCATCCTGCCGAAAATAGTTCCGATTATAATTGTCCAGCTGATGGGGTGGATATCTTTCCATTTCTTCATGAATCGTATTCTCTCCTGTATGTAGGATTTTTTTCTATCATATATGAAAAAATTTCCTTATCCAATGGGAAATTCAAAATATTTTATTGTTTATATGGAATGTGAAACATATCTTACCTGAGGATGATGCACGTCGCTGGCGGAGTTTACATCGTTGAAATTGAGGTTGAGGCGTTCGGGAGTAAAATGATAATATATCCGATGTTTTTATGGTGGTGAAAGCATATTATTTTGTAATTGATGCTGGAATGCCGGGCATTTCAAAGCGATTCGGCAGACCGTGGAAGCAAATGGTGTCTGTTTGAATATGAAAGGCGATAATCCGCCGGTTCAAGCTGACGGAGTGCTGCATGGACTGGCAGAACAAGCGGCACTGGGTATGACTCAGGCTTTTCTTTTTTACAAGCCTTTCTGCATAATGACAAAGACTCTTGTTTGTTATCATGGCGGTTTTTACAAAGGAAAGCCGCATTAGCGGCTGAAAGAACTCACAGTCCGATTCGGGGCGCTGTGCGTCTCTGTTTCTTTTGGCCAATGTTTAAGAGAACAGTCCTTGGTTGGTGACATAGTCATAAATGATATCTTCTATATGCGCATGCAAATCTTCATCGGGTTCTTCATTCCGTCTCTCTTCCAAGGCTGCTTTCAGGCTTTGTTTTTCATACGGGCTTAACGGATCTACGGCAACATTTCGGCCGTATTGACGCAGTGCCTGTCCCAACATTTTCTCGACAAATTTCTCCATTACGACTCTCCTATCTTTATGCCTCGCTTTTATTCTACTAAATGTTTTTCTTCTCTCAAACCCTTGGATCATATTTTCTGTCAGGCAAGAATCATTTACCAGTATAAATCGAACATATTTTCGCATATAATAGAAAAAGCGAACATAAGTTCTTTTTAGAGGTGTGTATGATGAAAGAAAAAGTGATTTTTCTCGTTGACATGCAATCGTTTTATGCATCTGTAGAGAAAGCGGAAAATCCACATTTGAAAAATAGGCCCGTCATTGTGTCGGGTGACCCTGAAAGAAGGGGAGGAGTCGTATTGGCCGCCTGCCCGCTGGCGAAACAAAAGGGGGTCGCGAATGCTTCCCGGCTGTGGGAGGCGCAGGAAAAGTGCCCTGAAGCAGTTGTGCTCCGGCCTCGTATGCAGCGGTATATTGATGTATCACTGCAAATCACGGCCATTTTAGAGGAATATACAGATCTTGTAGAGCCGTATTCCATCGATGAACAGTTCATGGACATTACAGGCAGCCAGAAGCTGTTTGGGACGCCGGATGAGATCGCAAAAAGCATTCAGGGCAGAATCATGCGGGAGATCGGCGTTTATGCGCGGGTCGGAATCGGCCCTAATAAAGCGCTGGCTAAAATCGCATGCGACAATTTTGCCAAAAAGAATAAGAACGGTATTTTTACCTTAACGAAAGAAAATATGAAAATCGAAATGTGGCCGCTCCCGGTGGGCAGCATGTTTGGTGTGGGGAGCCGCATGAGGCATCATTTAAACCGAATGGGCATCAGCACGATCGGCGGGCTCGCGGCTTTTCCGCTCGATCTTTTAAAAAAGAAATGGGGCATTAACGGCCACGTGCTGTGGATGACGGCGAACGGGATCGACTATTCCCCTGTTTCAACTTCATCTCTGGACGGGCAAAAGGCCATCGGCCATGGAATGACGCTCCCGAGAGACTACGAACACTTTGACAAAGAAATTAAAGTCGTGCTGCTGGAGCTGAGTGAAGAAGTGTGCAGGCGAAGCCGAAGTGCCGGGGCAATGGGACAGACCGTGTCAGTAAGCTGCCGGGGGACTGATTTTGATTGGCCGACAGGCTTCAACCGGCAAGTGAAGCTGGCGGAGCCTACTAATTCCACGCAGGATGTATATGAGGCTGTGTGCCGGCTGTTTCTTACGTTTTGGGACGGGAAGCCTGTCCGCCGTCTGGGGGTCAATCTGTCTCAGCTCTCATCTGATGACATATGGCAGCTCAATTTATTTCAGGATGATGCAAAGAAAATGAGCCTGGGCTATGTGATGGATGGCATTAAAAACCGGTTCGGAGACACAGCCATCGTCAGGGCGGCGTCACTGACAGCGGCAGGCCAGGCATTTGAACGTGCGGCTAAAATAGGAGGGCACTATAAATGAACGACCATTTAAAAAGAGGCAACCTGCTGTGGGAAGGGAGCAGAATGTTTCTGCCGGAACATAAACAAAGCCTGCTTGAGAGAAAGCGCTGTAAACAGAAGCTGCAAAAGCCGATCCTTGATCCCGATAAGCTGGAGGAAATGAATCAAACGCTTTGCGCCGCGATGGAGTTTGCTCAGGATATTACTGTCAGCTGCTTTCAGGACGGTGAAATTGTCCGCTGCACCGGGAAAATCTGCCGGTATGAAGAGTTTGAAAAAACAGTATGGGTAAAAGGAGACGAGGATCAGCTTTATAAGCTGAAACTTGATCAGGTACTTGATATTGTGCTGTAAAGTTTCTCCCTCCTGGAATGTGGGAGAAATATGTGTAAAATGATCAAACATTGTTCCCTCCGCAGTCTCCGAAACGTATGATACAGAAAAGAAGGCATTTACAATTCCAGTCAGGCAAAATATAATTTCTGTATTGTAGAAAAAAAGAGCTGACATTCGTTTTGCCAGACGGAGGGAGATTAAATCGTAAATGGATATTCGAACAATCACGTCTTCAGATTATGAAATGGTAACGTCTGTAATGAATGAATGGTGGGGCGGCAGGCAGCTGAAAGAAAAATTGCCGAGACTATTTTTTGAGCATTTTCAGGACACAAGCTTTATTGCATCTGAACATAACAGCATGACAGGGTTTTTAATCGGGTTTCAATCGCAATCGGATCCTGAAACGGCATACATTCATTTTTCCGGTGTGCACCCTGATTTCAGAAAAATGCAAATTGGAAAACAATTATACGATGTCTTTATTGAAATGGTAAAACAAAAAGGGTGCACCCAGGTCAAGTGCGTCACTTCACCGGTGAATAAGGTATCAATCGCGTATCACACAAAGTTGGGCTTTGACATTGAAAAAGGCACCAAAACGCTAAATGGCATCTCAGTGTTTGCAAACTACGATGGCCCGGGCCAAGACAAGGTCCTGTTTGTCAAAAACATATGAGGGGGAAATATTATGATGGATTTTTTATCAAAAACACCTAAGCCTCCTTACTATGCAGTTATTTTTTCATCTGTCAAAAGCGAAAGTGACACAGGATATGGAGAAACAGCAGAGCGGATGGTATCGCTGGCGGCGGATCAGCCCGGATTTTTAGGCGTCGAAAGCGTTCGTGAAGCGGATGGAAGGGGTATAACGGTGTCCTATTGGGACAGTATGGACGCCATTAATCGCTGGAAGCATCACACCGAACATCAAGCGGCAAAAGAAAAAGGAAAGAGCGTTTGGTACGCGTCGTATGCAGTCCGCGTTGCAAAGGTCGAGAGACAGCGGCTATTTTCAGGAGAACAGAAATGATTGAATCTCTTCAGCATAAAAAAGACAACACAGCGCGTGAGATTATTGCCGTACAGCAGCCTGCCTACATAAAAGAAGCGGAGCTTATCGGTTTTGACGGTATCCCCGCCTTACAAGAGAAGACGAAGGATATTCAAGCATCCCATGAACAGTTTGCGGGATATCGGAAAGACGGCAAACTTATCGGTGTCATTTCATATGAGAAAAACATGCATCATCTCACCATTTGCAGGCTTGTCGTGCATCCCTGCGGTTTCAGAAAAGGGATTGGACGGGCACTTCTGCAATTTGTCATCGATCAAAACAAAGACGCTGAGAAAATCGAAGTAGTCACAGCCGAGAAAAATATACCGGCCATGTCGCTCTATACACAGGCGGGATTTCAAAAGGCAGAAACCGTCGAAGCGGCGGAGGGTCTTTTGCTGTCTGTCTTTTATTTGTATCCGAACAGAAAAGTTGAAGTCGTTCCCTACAATGAAAAATGGGCGGAACTTTTCAGCGAAGAAAAAGAACGGCTGAAGCTTGTGTTCGGACCGGAGATCATCGCTGTTCATCATATCGGAAGCACATCGATCCCGAACATGGCGGCAAAGCCAATCATTGATATTCTGATTGAAGTAAGAAGAATTGAAGCTGTGAGCCAATATGATACACAAATGAAGGCAATCGGCTACACACCGAAAGGAGAAAATGGCGCAGCGGGCAGGCGTTACTTCCAAAAGGGCGGTCATAAACGCACTCACCATCTCCATATGTACGAAAAGGGAAACCCTGCTATTGAAAGGCATCTGCTATTGAGAGATTATCTCAGAGCTCATCCAGAAATAGCGAACGAATACGCCAATCTAAAAAAACGACTGGCGGCCCAGCATCCGGATAGTATCAATCAGTACATACAAGGGAAAGATGATTGGATTAAGGCTGCAGAAGAAAATGCGAAGCGCTGGAAAGAAGGCGGAAACAATGCGGATAGAAACGTTGTATGCTACAATAGCGAAAATGATGGAAACGGGGGACTCACCTTATGAACATACACGTGACAGATGCAGCAAAACAAGCACTGCAGCAGGCGTTTGACGCCAACCCAAGGAAAAAAGCCCAGCTTCGTTACGATGCAGAAGGATGCGGCTGCGCGGTAAGCGGTGTACCGACAATCTGGCTGGCAGAAGAATTAACGGGACAGTGCGAGCAGCTGGAAACGAACGGCATCCCGCTTTATATCCAATCGTCACAAAAAGTGTTTTTTGACGATCAAATGACGATCGATTACAATGAAAAAGCTAAAACACTGGCGCTGAAAAGCCCGGCTGAAATGCTCAGCCCCAGAATGAGCATATTAGTAAAGTAGGGAGACACAAAACGTGGAACAAAAGCTGAAGTCAATGAAGAACACAGCACAGAATAAAACTTGGGTATCCTTCCTAAACCAAAACCATCCCTATACTTTGCTCCATTGGTCAATTGGAGGAGCAGAGTCTATCAAGAAAGATGTTTGGCTATTGCAGGATGAAATGACATTCGAAACACAAGAATTCACAACAATAGATCTTGCGATTGAATGGATCAGAGAAAATATGGATGGCATTACCGACGTTTTATGAAATGGAAAAGCGAAAGAGCCGAAGGGCCCTTTCGCTTTTTATTATGGAAAGAAAAACACGAGGCAAGGCCTAAGATTTCAGCATGTTGTTGAACCCTTCATTTTGTTTAAAAACGTCTGCACCGTTTTTCGATACGTGTCCCGGTTTTTGGTGTACGACATGGCGTGTTCACCGTTCTCGGCAATATACAGTGCCTTCGGTCCGGGTTTCTTTTCATAAAGCCGCTCGGTTGAAGAAATCGGAATATAATCATCATCCTTACTGTGAATAAAGAGGACCGGCTTTTCGATTTGATCAATGACAGCAAGCGGAGATACTTCGCGTGCCCGATAGCCGCCTCTCAGCTTCAAAAAGAAGTCGGCGATGGGGAGCAGCGGCCAAGACGGGAGCCTGTATTCCGCTTTCAGCCGATAGGCAAGCTGTTCATCAAAGCGTGCGAACGGACAATCAGCAATATAAAAATCAGCCCCATCATCACAGTGTTCACCAGCGTAAAGCAGGGTGGTCGCAGCTCCCATTGATTCACCGTGAATGCCGATCAATCCGCGATGACCTGTTTTGTTTTTGACCCAATTGACAACCTCACTGAGATCATCCTTTTCATAAAACCCGTAGCCAGTCGTCTTTCCACCGCTTTGACCGTGACGGCGATGGTCATACACCACTACATTCCAGCCGAAATCGAGAAATAAATGCATATATTTAAGAGAATTCAGTATATTCATCGTCACCCCGTGGCAGATGATAATGGTGTTTAGTGTGTCATGCGGAGCGACATGGTATCCTTTTATATCATATCCGTAAGCCGATGGTATCACAAAAGCAGTTTTCTCCATTCGTTCAAAGGATTCAAACACATCATGTCCGTCGTTTGTCTCTCTTTTGATAATGTCTTCATCTGTCTTTTTCTTGATAAATAGAATGATATTCGAAAAAACAACTCCGATTCCGATAACAGCGGTTAAGAGAGTGCCAATGGCCAAAAGGATTTTCTTCAAAAGAGTCACAGCACCTTTCAACTAAATACAGGAAATTTACACTTGAAATCATTATACCTAAACACTGCTGCGCGGATCAAAAAAGTTTTGAGAAGAGAGCCCGCTTATTCAGTCTGTATGCTCCGTGATAAACTGGCTTCAAAACAAAACACGGGGGAAGTCTAGATGAAAAAACAAAAATCCGCTAACAAACATCAATTAAAAGACGGCCTTCAAACCGACATCAAAGCAAAGCTTATGGAGATGAAGAGTCAGTTGAAGGAAGAGGACGAAAAGAGGCAGGAAAGAGAAAAAGCAGAACAGCTCAGAAAGAAAAAAGAGATCGAAAAAAATAAAAGCTTTGAAGAGCTCCTTGATGAAAGCCAAATGGATTGGCATCAATATAAGTAAAACCAGCACCCGTACAGGTGCTGGTTTCAGCGTGTCGACAAACCCTCGCATTCGTTGTCAGTCCTGCGCATTGGTGCTCACGTGAAAAAAGATCAGCGGCTAAAAGCTAGAGTGTCCTGCTCAAACGCCCTGCCACCGCATCCTGCGGAAGTCTGCTCCAATGCTCGTCCTTCCTAGACTTCAAGGGTTTTCAATCACGCTGAAAAGATGACAAAATCCTAAAACGAAAGCCGTTTTAGGATTTTGTCAACCATATGAACAAGCACCCGTACAGGTGCTTGTTTTCTGTTATGAGCGGTGAGCTTCGTAAACGTCTTGTTTCGTATGAGATTGGAGCGCTTTGACTTCCTCTTCGCTTAAACGCCGTGCGTTTGCAGCGTGAATGTTTTCCCGTAACTGCTCAATCTTACTGGCGCCTGTAATCACTGAAGCGACAGCCGGCTGTGCTAACAGATACTGCAGCGACTTTTCTGTCATGGAAAGATCGGAAGCAACATCCTCTATTGCCTTGCGGGCATTTGTCAATTCCTCAAAGGAATAAGACAAGTACCCGTTTTGTTTGATGCTGTCCGCTGCTTGTTCAAGCGGTTTTTCTGTCAAGAGCCCTTTGGCAACCGGACCTCTGGTGACTACGCTGATTTGATGTTCCTCTAAAAGCGGAAGCCACTCCTCGGGGCGTCTGTCAAACAGGCTGAACTGCATCATAATACTGACGATGTTTGATTTTTTTACATATTCTTTTATGACATTCGGGCGAATGGAAGAAATGCCATAGTAACGGATGACACCTTCTTGTTTTAATTCTTCAAACGCTTCGATCGTTTCATCAATGTTGTCCTCTATCGTGCCGCCGTGAAGCTGATAGAGATCAATATAATCTGTTTTCAGCCGTGCAAGGCTCTTTTTCACGGCTTCTTTTATGTAAGCTTTTGATGGGTCCCAATACCAGCCTTCGCTGTCGTCATCCCAGCGGTTTCCCGCTTTCGTTGCCAAAATAATATCCTGTCGTCTGTTTTGGATCGCATCACCGACGATTTCTTCGTTGCGTCCGCGGTCATACAAATCCGCTGTGTCCAAATAGTTGATGCCAAGCTCGATGGCTTCATCCAAGATAGACAAAGCTTTGTTTTTTTCAGTACCAAGAGACATACAGCCGAGTCCGGCTTCGCTTATTTCTAAATCAGATGTACCCAGTTTGCGCTTTCTCATGTGCACACTCCTTTTTTAAAGCTTTGTATTGACCGTAATATAAAGGAGCTAAAGTTTCAACTTTTACGGCTTAGAGACCCAATCTTTCACATATTGGAATGTGCGCCCGTACTCCTTTAACTTCGCCCGAATCTCCCATGCTTTTCCGACTAAGACAACACCTTGTGGCATGAGGTGCACTTTCATGAAGAAGCCCCCTTTTTTCTAGTATGATAAAATGTATGGGGCATCATATAGAGACAGAACGGGAGATGAAGAAATGAAATCATTAGAAGAAAAAACAATTGCCAAAGAACAGATCTTTTCAGGTAAAGTCATTGATCTATATGTAGAGGACGTGGAGCTGCCAAACGGCAAAGCGAGTAAACGTGAAATTGTGAAGCACCCTGGGGCTGTAGCGATATTAGCTGTCACTGATGAAGGGAAAATCATGATGGTCAAACAATTCCGCAAGCCGCTTGAGCGGACGATCGTTGAAATTCCGGCCGGAAAGCTTGAAAAAGGGGAGGAGCCGGAGTATACGGCACTTCGGGAACTTGAAGAGGAAACGGGTTATACAGCGAAAAAACTGACAAAAATCACTGCGTTTTATACATCGCCCGGCTTTGCTGATGAAATCGTTCACGTGTTTCTTGCTGAAGAGCTTTCTGTTCTCGAAGAAAAACGGGAGCTTGATGAGGACGAGTTTGTTGAAGTGATGGAGGTGACGCTTGAAGATGCGCAGAAGCTGGTTGAATCGCGTGAAGTATATGATGCTAAGACAGCCTATGCGATTCAGTATCTTCAGCTGAAAGAAGCGCTCCAAGCACAAAAATGAAAAAGATTTACGCGGATTTGCACATTCATATCGGCCGGACCTTTACAGGAAGGGCTGTCAAAATAACAGGCGCTAAAACACTTACGCTGGACCGAATTTTGATAGAAGCCAGTGAGCATAAAGGGATAGAACTTCTTGGCATTATCGACTGCCATTCTCCGGAAGTCATTTTGGAGCTAGAAGAAGGCATTTCATCAGGAACATATCGCGAGCTTGATGGCGGGGGGATTCGGTACCGCAGCACGACTCTTTTATTAGGAAGCGAGCTGGAGATTTATGACGAAGCCTGCAGCGGGCCGATCCATGTCCTCGTGTTTATGCCAACGCTTGCTGAAATGAAGCGGTTTTCAAACTGGCTGTCAGCGCGGCTGAAAAACATTCATTTAAGCTCACAGCGGATTTATGAAACGGGCTTGAATCTGCAAAAAAAAGTGAAGGAATTGGGCGGACTGTTTATCCCCGCCCATATCTTTACACCGCATAAAAGCTTATATGGAAAAGGGGTTGCATCAAGCCTAACCGAGGTTTTTGATCCCTCTATGATAGATGCGGTGGAACTAGGATTAAGCTGTGATACAGACATGGCTTCACATGTATCTGAATTGAATCAGTATCCTTTTTTAACAAATTCTGATGCGCATTCGTTAGCGAAAATCGGCAGAGAATATAATGAACTATATGTGCAGTCAGCTGATTTTACCGAATTTGCTCTTGCATTAAAGGTGCAGAGTGACAGGAAAATTACCGCAAATTATGGCTTGGATCCGTTATTGGGAAAGTATTATCAGACAGCTTGCGAAGCATGCGGAGAACCTGCTGTGAGCGGGGAAACGGTGTGCGCGAATTGCGGAAATGCCAAGTTTACAAAGGGAGTTAGCGAAAGATTGCGTGAATTGAGTGATCAGACTGAAGTTCGCGTATCGCGTCCGCGATATGTTCATCAGATCCCGCTGCAATTTGTTCCGGGTGTCGGTCCGAAAACGCTGGACAAACTAAAAAAAGCCTTTGGAACAGAAATGGCTGTTCTTCATGAGGCGGCAGAAGAAGATTTGGCTCGCGTTGTCCCGCCGAAAACCGCGGCGTTAATTGTAAAAGCGAGATCCGGAAAGCTGGAATTGAAAGCCGGAGGAGGAGGAACCTACGGTAAAATTAAACCGTGAGTGAAAGATTAACTCATTTCCTCCTGTACTTTTCTCTTCGTCCGGATAAAGGTGATCAGCTGGATGATTTCGTCTTCACTCAGCGGCTTGTCATCAACAGAAATAGTCAAGTTAAGGCTGCTCCACGTGGTCAACTCAATGGTCTGAGGAGCAGTCTGCTTTTGTTTCTCGCGGCCCAAAAGTTCATCGCAGGTTGTGTCAAAGAGGTCAGCCAGCATGGCAAGCGCCTCAAGTGAAGGCCGCCGGTAGCCTGATTCGTAGCCGGCATATGTGCTTTTTGCGATACCCAGAAGGTCAGCTGTATATTGAAGCGACCAATTTTTCTTTTTTCTCAATTCAGTTAAACGATCTAGATTCATGAACTTCCGCTCCTTTTTCACCTTGAGCTGATTATATCATATAGGTATTAGGAAGTGTACGCGAATTGAATAATAATGTCTTGCGTATTTTATTTTCCGTGTCTATAATGGCATTAAAAGTATGCGAAAAGCGAATACCTTCTCGCAACCCATCTTTAGATACAGTGAAGAGGTGCATGGTATGAAAAAATTATTGATGTTGACAACTGGGGGAACGATTGCTTCAGTTGAAGGGGAAAATGGGCTGGCTCCCGGGGTCAAGGCTGATGAATTATTAAGTTACGTATCAAAACTTGATAACGATTACACGATGGAAACTCAGTCGCTTATGAATATAGACAGCACCAATATGCAGCCTGAATACTGGGTGGAAATAGCAGAAGCCGTTAAGGGGAATTATGATGACTATGACGGATTTGTTATTACTCATGGTACAGATACAATGGCCTATACATCTGCCGCATTATCGTATATGCTGCAGCATGCCAATAAACCGATTGTGATCACTGGCTCGCAGATTCCAATCACGTTTCAAAAAACGGACGCCAAAAAAAATATCACAGACGCCATTCGCTTCGCCTGTGAAGGTGTGGGCGGCGTTTATGTTGTGTTTGACGGCAGAGTCATCCAAGGAACACGAGCGATCAAATTAAGAACGAAAAGCTACGACGCATTTGAAAGCATCAATTACCCATATATCGCTTTTATCAATGAAGACGGGATCGAATACAACAAACAAGTAACGGAACCTGAGAACGACACCTTCAAAGTTGATACTTCACTATGCACAGATGTATGTCTGCTGAAGCTGCATCCGGGCTTAAAACCTGAAATGTTTGATGCCCTAAAAAGCATCTTCAAAGGAATCGTCATTGAAAGTTACGGCAGCGGAGGCGTGCCGTTTGAAGGCAGAGACATTTTGTCGAAAGTGAATGAGCTGATCGAAAGCGGAATCGTCGTCGTCATCACGACTCAATGTCTGGAAGAAGGCGAAGACATGAGCATTTACGAAGTCGGCCGCAGAGTCAACCAAGATTTAATTATCCGATCCAGAAATATGAACACAGAAGCAATCGTGCCAAAATTAATGTGGGCACTCGGCCAGTCTTCGGATCTTGCTGTCGTCAAGAGAATTATGGAAACGCCGATTGCTGATGACGTTGTCCTATAAAAGGTCAAAAACGATAACCACCAAAGAGAAAGTAGGTTAAAGATTATGTTAAACGGCCAAAAAGAATACCGTGTGGAAAAAGACTTCCTTGGGGAAAAACAAATTGAAGCGGATGTTTTTTACGGAATTCAGACGCTCCGTGCTTCTGAAAACTTTCCGATTACGGGATACAAGATCCATGAAGAAATGATTAACGCGCTGGCGATCGTAAAAAAAGCTGCGGCTCTTGCCAATATGGACGTGAAACGGCTGTATGAAGGAATTGGCCAAGCTATCGTACAAGCCGCTGACGAGATTCTGGAAGGCAGATGGCACGATCAGTTTATCGTCGATCCGATTCAGGGCGGTGCCGGAACTTCTATGAATATGAATGCCAATGAGGTGATCGGAAACCGGGCGCTCGAAATTATGGGACATAAAAAGGGCGATTATATCCATTTAAGCCCAAACACACATGTGAATATGTCACAGTCAACCAACGATGTGTTCCCGACTGCTATTCATATTTCCACGTTGAAGCTTTTAGAAAAACTGCTGAAAACAATGGAAGATATGCATAGTGTGTTCAAACAAAAAGCACAGGAATTTGATTCTGTTATTAAAATGGGGCGGACACACCTTCAAGATGCTGTTCCGATTCGTCTCGGCCAGGAATTCGAAGCGTACAGCCGCGTTCTGGAGCGTGATATCAAACGAATCAAGCAATCACGCCAGCACCTGTATGAGGTCAACATGGGCGCAACTGCTGTCGGTACAGGCCTGAACGCAGATCCAGAATATATCAAACAGGTAGTGAAGCATCTTGCTGATATTAGCGGGCTTCCTCTTGTCGGCGCTGATCATCTTGTTGATGCCACACAAAATACGGATGCTTATACAGAGGTGTCAGCAGCATTAAAGGTCTGCATGATGAACATGTCTAAGATCGCAAACGATCTTCGCTTAATGGCATCAGGCCCGCGCGCCGGACTTGCGGAAATTTCTCTGCCTGCACGTCAGCCGGGGTCATCCATTATGCCGGGGAAAGTCAATCCGGTTATGGCGGAGCTGATCAACCAAATTGCGTTTCAGGTCATCGGAAACGATAATACAATCTGCCTTGCTTCAGAAGCCGGCCAGCTTGAATTGAACGTGATGGAGCCCGTGCTTGTCTTTAATTTGCTTCAATCCATCAGCATCATGAACAATGGCTTCCGTTCGTTCACTGACAATTGCTTAAAAGGCATCGAGGCCAATGAAAAACGCTTGAAACAGTACGTGGAAAAAAGCGCAGGTGTGATCACTGCAGTCAATCCGCATCTTGGATATGAAGCGGCAGCCCGAATTGCCCGGGAAGCCATTATGACAGGCCAATCAGTCCGTGATCTTTGCCTGCAGCATGATGTGCTGACAGAGGAAGAATTGGATACTATTTTAAACCCGTACGAGATGACAAAACCAGGGATTGCAGGGAAAGAACTATTAGAAAAATAAAATTTGAACAAAATACAGCTTATTCATCTCCGGATAATCGGATGAATAAGCTGTTTACAACATAGGGATGAGGAAGTATAGTATACGTGTATTGCACTATTTATTGAAAGCGTTTTAGCTTTTTACATGAAGGGGGACTTCTTTTGAAGGATGTAAGACTGCCAACACTATTCGAAATAATTATTGTTCTAGGATCATTTTTAGCACTTGTCATGTCGTTTACAGTCTTTTTAGACATGCCGATACAGCTTGCGCTTTTCATTTCCTGGTTTATCGCAATGATTCTCGGTATCAGACTCGGTTATTCTTATAAAGATATGCAGAATGCCATTCTGTATGGTATATCAAACGGTCTTGAAGCTGTTCTGATTCTTGTTTCAGTAGGAGCACTTATTGGAACATGGATCGCCGGAGGGATCGTACCAACTCTGATTTACTATGGTTTAGAATTTATTCATCCTAGTATCTTTTTACTTGCAACGTTAATTATTTGTTCCATTATGTCTGTAGCAACAGGAACGTCATGGGGAACAGTCGGGACTGCCGGCATTGCCATGATCGCAATTGGAGAAGGATTAGGCCTTCCGCTTCCTCTTGTAGCGGGCGCTATTCTTTCAGGCGCTTATTTCGGGGACAAGCTGTCACCTCTTTCAGACAGCACAGTTCTGGCATCTTCACTATCAAAAGTGGATGTCTTAGACCACGTCAGAGCCATGCTCTTTTTATCTGTGCCGGCGTATGTGATTACAGCAATCCTCTTTACAATTACCGGTTTTATGTACGGCGGGAAAAATATTGACCTTGATAAAGTTGAATTTTTGAAATCTTCTTTGCAAAGTACGTTTGACATTCATATTTGGATGCTGATCCCGGCTGTTGTCGTCATCGTCTTATTGGCGATGAAAAAGCCGTCAATGCCGGTTATCGTAATTGGCGCTTTGCTTGGCGCTATCTGGGCTGTTGTTTTCCAAGGCATGAATCCAGCGGATGCGATTGCAACTGCCTACAACGGATTCTCTATTAAAACAGATGTTGAATTCTTGAACGGCCTGTTAAATCGCGGAGGCATCGTCGGAATGCTCGGTTCCCTTGTCGTCATTATCTTTGGTCTCGGATTTGGCGGGCTGCTTGAAAAGCTTGGTGTCTTAAAAGTGATCGTCTCTATGTTTGAAAAGAAATTAACATCACCGGGCAACGTCACTATATCTACGCTGATTGTAGCATTTTTAGCGAACATCTTCGGCTGTGCGATGTATGTATCTCTTATTTTGACACCGAAGATTATGGAAAACAGTTATGATCGATTGAATCTAGACAGAAGGGTGCTATCCCGTAACTCAGAGGTGGGGGGAACATTAACTTCAGGTATGGTCCCTTGGTCTGATAACGGTATTTACATGGCTGGTATTTTAGGGGTTTCTACCTTCGCCTATCTGCCGTTTATGTGGCTCAGTTTTGTTGCAATAGGTCTTGCTATTATCTATGGTTATACAGGAAAATTTATATGGTATACGAAAAACAATACAGCTAAAGCCGAAAAACTAGGCTAATTGGGGAGGATCACTGAATGATAGCGAAACACATGATTCGGACACTGATGATTGAAACGCCTTCGGTTCCCGGAAATCTAGGAAGGGTAGCGACGGCAATCGGCCTTCTGGGCGGGGATATTGGTGAAGTGGAGACGGTAAAAGTCGGACCCAATTACACAATGCGGAATATTACCGTTCAAGTGGAGAATGAAGAACAGCTTCAGGAAGTGATCGCGGCTGTACAGGGTCTGGGAGAAGGGATCAGGCTTCACACCGTATCTGATGAAGTCCTGTCCGCACATGAAGGCGGAAAAATCCAAATGAAAAGCAAAATGCCGATCCGCTCACTGGCAGAGCTCGGGCGTGTCTATACACCAGGTGTTGCAGACGTGTGCAGGCTGATCGAAAAAGACCCCGAAAAAGCTTCTATTTATACAACGATCAGCAATTCTGTCGCGATTGTAACGGATGGAACGGCAATTCTCGGTCTTGGGAATATCGGCTCTGTGGCAGGCATGCCTGTCATGGAAGGAAAGGCTGCTTTGTTTGATCAGCTGGCGGGTATCAGCGGCATACCAATATTGCTTGATACGAGTGATCCTGAAGAAATCATCAAAACGGTAAAACATATTTCACCAGGTTTTAACGGCATCTTGCTTGAGGATATCGGCTCGCCGCATTGCTTCGAAATCGAGGACCGCCTAAAAGAGGAGCTGAACATCCCTGTTATGCACGATGATCAGCACGGTACAGCTGTTGTGACGCTGGCTGCTGCCATCTCGGCATGCAGGAGCGCGGGTGTTGACCTGAAAGAAGCGAAGGTGGGGCAAATCGGTCTGGG
This sequence comes from Bacillus sp. 11C, assembly GCF_055486375.1. NCBI lineage: Bacteria > Bacillati > Bacillota > Bacilli > Caryophanales > Bacillaceae > Bacillus > Bacillus sp. 11C. Next base: position 199,043 of record NZ_JBUPVZ010000003.1, on the reverse strand, counting down.
CGCAGCAGGCGTCGCTATCTGCCGGATGTTTATGGCCTATGGCGTAAAAGCTGTATACGGAACAGACAAATCTGAGGAAGCGATGAACCGTCTCGAACAATATGGCGGACAGGCAGCTGCCAGCATCGAGGAGCTCATGGAAACATGCGATATTATCATTGCCACAACCGGAGTTCCCGGGTTAATTAAACCAGCATTTGTACGTTCTGGTCAGGTGATTTTGGCTTTATCGAATCCGAAGCCGGAAATTGAGCCGGAGGCCGCGCTGCAGGCTGGCGCCGCATATGCAGCTGACGGGCGTTCTGTTAATAATGTGCTTGGCTTCCCGGGTATTTTCAGAGGGGCGCTCAACGCAAAAAGCAAGGAGATTAATCATGATATGCTTGTCGCTGCAGCAGAGGCCATCGCAGCCTGCACAAAGCAAGGCGATGTGGTCCCTCAGCCGCTTGACTCAAAAGTCCATCATGAGGTAGCAGCTGCGGTCGAGCGAGCAGCTCTTACAGCAGTGAAATAAATGAAGTAAAGCAGCACCTGGCATACAAGGTGCTGCTTTACTTCCATCATGAGTTCATTTTTTTGCTATAATTGTAATGAAAATCAATTAGGGAGTGATTAGCATGGCAAAAAGCCGAGCGAAAAAGAAGCGGGAGCATCTGCTGAGAAACGGCGGACGTGACGTCTTATTATCAAGAGGCAGGACACCATCCTTCAGTACACATGAAAGAATGACGAAAAGCAAAAAAGAGATGATGAATACAAGAAAGCCCAAGAATCCTTATGATCATATATCAGTTGATGATAAGGGTTTTTTTGTGCCCAAAAAAGCCGCCTAGCATTCTTCTCTTTTTGAAAAAGGGCATGTTTTTCCGTTTCTTTCATACAATCTATTAAATCAAATCACTAGAGCGGGCGGGAGGAAACGGAATGCGAAAAATCTCTTATAAGGACATCTTTCTCAGACATGTCAAAGATCATCTCTCTCTTTATATATTTGTCTCAGTCCTGTTTTTCATGGGTGTCATTTTTGGGGCGATTATTGTCAACAGCATGACCATCAGCCAGAAAGAAGATTTATATTACTATTTAAGCCAATTTTTCGGACAGCTTTCGGATGGAAAACAGGCAAGTTCATCTGATATGTTTGGGCAAAGTATCTTTCATAATGTAAAATATTTAGGACTGATGTGGATATTGGGGATTTCCGTCATTGGGATGCCGATTATTTTCATCATGATCTTTCTGAAAGGGATCGTTGTCGGCTTTACTGTCGGATTTCTCGTCAATCAGATGGGAATCAGCGGTTTTTTCTTATCCTTTGTCTCCGTTTTGCCGCAAAATGTACTGCTAATTCCGGCTTATCTCATTATGGGCACATGTGCAATTGCGTTTTCATTAAAGTTAATCAGGCAGCTGTTCGTTAAACGAAGCCTGCATGATGCGCCGATTCAGTGGTTCGGCCAATATGCCCTCGTGCTTCTGGTCATTCTGTTTTTAGCACTGATCTCATCTCTCTTTGAAGCATATTTATCTCCTGTGTTAATGGAAAAGCTTACATTGAGACTTTTTTAAAATGATTATTAAAAGAAAAACATTTTATTTATCAGTTTATAATAATTATAGTTGGAACTCTGCGCGTATTTTGTTATAATGAGTCATGGAATGCGGCGTAGGAGGGAAAGACATGGAAAACCGTATTGATCGAATAAAGAAACAACTGCACTCATCCAGCTACAAACTTACGCCTCAGCGTGAAGCGACAGTAAGAGTGCTGCTTGAAAACGAAGAAGACCATTTAAGCGCAGAAGACGTATACCTCCTCGTAAAAGAGAAATCTCCTGAGATCGGTCTCGCAACAGTATACCGTACGCTTGAATTATTAACTGAATTAAAAGTCGTTGATAAAATTAACTTTGGAGACGGCGTGTCCCGTTACGACCTACGGAAAGAGGGCGCAGCTCACTTTCATCATCACTTGGTGTGTATGGAGTGCGGAGCCGTTGATGAAATTGAAGAAGATTTGCTTGAAGACGTGGAAGAAATCATTGAACGTGATTGGAAATTTAAGATTAAAGATCATAGATTGACGTTTCACGGCATTTGCCACCGCTGTAACGGAACAGAGACTGAATAGACGATGCCGAGCGCGAACCTTTTCTCACGGGGAAAGGGTTTTTTGCTGTTTCTATGTATAAAACCTTTCTGATTTGGCATATGGTTTAAATAACTGGAACCATAGGGAAAGGATCGATTAGGACATGGGAAGATACCTGAAAACAGCTCTCGATGCATTGAAAGTTTTCATCCTGTTTACCGGTTTTACCGCTCTGTTCTATTATGCTATGATATGGGTGAATCAAGAGTATGAAAACTATCATCGGTACGATAAACCGGAAGGCTCCGCTGTAAAAGTTGTTGAAATGGATCAGGATGAAAAAGGCGGATGGTTCGACCGGTTGATCTTTTTTTACCAAAACGGGGAGTAGATCTAGAGTGAAAGATCAAATAAAGGATTTCATCCACTACGTCATGGTAGAGAGAGGGCTTTCACAAAACACGGTGGTATCCTATGAACGGGACCTGAAAAGCTATTCTCTCTATTTAACAGAAACCCTTCATGTTACAGATTGGAATCACGTAACCCGCATACATATTATCCAATATTTAAAGCACTTGAAGGACTCGGGGAAATCCGGCAAGACATCAGCGAGGCATTTGGCATCCATTCGCTCTTTTCACCAATTTCTGCTCAGGGAAAAGGTGACGGACAAGGATCCTTCCGTTCATATCGAAACACAAAAGACCGAACGGGCGCTTCCGAAGGTGCTCGCGCTCAATGAGGTCGAGCGATTATTGGACACGCCTAAACTGACGAGCCCTTTCGGCTATCGGGATAAAGCGATGCTGGAGCTGCTTTATGCGACAGGCATACGAGTCAGTGAAATGATAGAATTGAAAACGGCAGATGTTCATTTATCCATGGGTTTTGTCCGCTGCTTCGGGAAAGGAAGAAAAGAACGGATTGTGCCAATCGGTGAAGCTGCCGCTTCCGCCATTGAGGAATATATGACGAAAGCCAGGGGGAAACTACTGAAAAACAAAGTGTCTGACGCCCTCTTTTTAAATCATCACGGCAAGCAAATCAGCCGTCAGGGGTTTTGGAAAAACCTAAAGAAAATCGCCCTTGAAGCCGGAATCAAAAAAGAGCTGACCCCGCATACACTCAGGCATTCCTTTGCGACGCATCTGCTTGAGAACGGGGCTGATCTTAGAGCGGTGCAGGAAATGCTCGGCCATGCGGATATATCCACAACGCAAATTTATACGCATGTGACAAAAACAAGGCTGAAGGATGTATACAATCAGTTTCATCCGCGCGCCTAGCCGGAAGGGGGGCTGCGGCTTTTTTTTTAGCACGACAGAAAATATTGAAGTTTCTCATTATTTCCGAATGCATTGTCAACGGGAATGAAAACGGTTTATACTTGAGTTGTCAGACCTCTTAGCGATACAATAGACGTATAGAAAAAAAGGAGGCTTTCAAGATGCCTGCATACAAATATAATCGTGTGTTTTTAATTGTGATGGACTCAGTCGGAATCGGCGAAGCGCCGGATGCCGCTGACTTTAATGACGAAGGCGCCAATACGCTCGGGCATATTGCCGAGCATATGAATGGATTACATATGCCGAATATGGCAAAACTCGGCCTTGGTCTCATCGGAGATATCAAAGGTGTGGAAAAAACAGAACATCCGCTTGCGTATTATGGAAAAATGCAAGAAGCGTCTAACGGTAAAGATACCATGACCGGCCATTGGGAGATCATGGGCTTGTATATTGATAAACCGTTTAAAGTGTTCCCGGAAGGTTTTCCTGATGAACTTCTTCAGGAGCTGGAAAAGAGATCTGGACGCAAAATTATCGGAAACAAGCCGGCTTCCGGCACAGAGATTTTGGATGAACTTGGCCAAGAGCACATGGAGACAGGGGCTTTAATTGTATACACATCTGCTGACTCTGTTCTGCAAATTGCCGCTCACGAAGAGGTTGTGCCGCTTGAGGAGCTGTACCGTATTTGTGAAACGGCGAGAGAGCTGACGCTTGATCCGAAGTATATGGTAGGCCGCATTATCGCACGGCCGTTCGTCGGAGAGCCGGGACAATTCAAACGGACACCAAACCGTCATGACTATGCGCTTAAGCCGTTTGACCGCACTGTCATGAACGAATTGAAAGACAGCGGCTTAGATGTGATCTCAATCGGAAAAATCTCTGATATCTATGACGGAGAAGGCATTACTTCTTCACGGAGAACAGTTTCCAATATGGACGGAATGGACAAGGTGATCGACACGCTGGGAGAAGACTTTACAGGTTTGAGCTTTGCGAACCTTGTTGATTTCGACGCCTTATTCGGACACCGCCGCGATCCGGAAGGCTACGGACGCGCGCTTGAAGAATTTGATGCGCGGCTTCCGGAAGTATTTGAGAAAATGAAAGAAGACGATCTGTTAATCATTACAGCCGACCACGGCAATGATCCGGTTCATCACGGTACCGACCATACACGCGAGTATGTGCCGATTCTCGCTTACAGCAAAAAACATAAGAACGTGCAAATGCTGCCGCTTGCAGATACATTTGCTGATATCGGCGCGACGATCGCTGATAATTTCCAAGCGAATAAACCTAAATACGGAAAAAGCTTTTTATCTTCATTACAATAGGGGGACTGTTTCTTGAAAGACAGAATCGAACGCGCAGCCGCTTTTATTAAGCAAAACCTGCCGGAATCTCCAAAGATCGGCCTTATTTTAGGATCTGGTCTTGGCATTTTGGCAGAGGAAATCGAAAATCCGGTCAAACTGAAATATGAAGACATACCAGAATTCCCGGTATCTACTGTTGAAGGACATGCCGGCCAGCTTGTGCTTGGCACCCTTGAAGGAGTTTCCGTCATTGCGATGCAAGGCCGTTTTCATTTTTATGAAGGCTATTCAATGGAGAAAGTCACTTTCCCTGTACGTGTGATGAAAGCGCTCGGCGTGGAAGCATTGATCGTGACAAACGCCGCTGGCGGCGTCAACACTGAATTCCGTGCGGGAGACTTAATGATCATTACCGATCATATCAATTTTATGGGAACAAATCCGTTAATCGGGCCAAACGAAGCCGATTTCGGCGCCAGATTTCCAGATATGTCTTCAGCCTATGACAAAGATCTATCCGGCTTGGCTGAAAAGGTTGCGAAAAACCTTAACATTCCGATCCAAAAAGGCGTGTATACCGCTGTGACAGGACCTTCTTACGAAACACCGGCAGAAGTCCGTTTCTTAAGAACAATGGGCTCTGACGCAGTCGGCATGTCCACTGTTCCGGAAGTTATTGTGGCTAATCATGCCGGAATGCGTGTCCTTGGCATTTCCTGCATCTCTAACGCGGCAGCCGGAATTCTGGATCAGCCTTTAAGTCATGATGAAGTAATGGAAGTGACGGAAAAAGTAAAAGCAGGATTCTTGCAGCTCGTAAAAGCAGTCGTCGCTCAGTACGAATAAAAACAATAACAAGATCAAAAGACAGCTGTGTCTGATATGACGCAGCTGTCTTTTTTTATGCCCAAAAAAGATACGAAACATTTTCCATCAGTGGCGTATAAAACCATCCCGCTTGGAAAAAATAAAAAAGATTATGAAATGGAGGGCTTTTGAGATGAAACGTCTTTTATCCACTTTGTTGATTGGTATAATGCTGCTTACATTTGCACCGTCTGCATTTGCAAAACAAGACGGAAAAGGCACATCGGAGCTTGCTCATGAAGCGAAGTCTGCGGTGCTGATAGAACGTGACACGGGAAAAGTGCTTTACAACAAGAACAGAAATGAGAGACTGGCTCCTGCAAGCATGACGAAAATTATGACGATGCTTTTAATTATGGAAGCTTTAGATGAAGGCAAAATCAAAATGAATGATAAGGTCCGTACAAGTGAGCATGCGGCTTCAATGGGCGGATCACAAATTTTCCTCGAGCCCGGTGAGGAAATGACTGTCAAAGAAATGCTGAAAGGCATCGCAATCGCTTCGGGAAATGACGCTTCCGTAGCGATGGCTGAATTTATTTCCGGCTCTGAAGAAGAATTTGTAAACAAGATGAACAAAAAAGCAAAAGAGCTGGGCTTGAAAAACACATCCTTTAAAAACCCGACCGGACTGACCGAGGAGGGCCATTACAGCTCTGCTTATGACATGGCAATCATGGCTAAGGAATTATTGAAATACGAATCAATCACGAAATTTACAGGCACGTATGAGGATTACCTGCGGGAAAATACAGATAAAAAGTTTTGGCTCGTCAACACGAATCGGCTTATTAAATTTTATCCTGATGTAGACGGCGTGAAAACGGGCTATACAGGAGAGGCGAAATATTGTCTGACAGCTTCGGCTAAAAAAGGAAACATGCGGGCCATTGCGGTTGTGTTCGGGGCGAGTACACCTAAAGAAAGAAACGCGCAAGTGACAAAGATGCTTGATTTCGCTTTTAGTCAATACGAAACACATCCTTTATATAAACGAAATGAAATAGTAGCAAAAGTAAAGGTCAAAAAAGGAAAACAAACATTTATCGAACTCACTACTTCTGAGCCGATTTCAATATTGACGAAAAAAGGCGAGGATATGAAAAATGTGAAAAAAGAAATCAAAATGAATGACAATGTAAGTGCTCCGATTCAAAAAGGCCAGGAGCTTGGCACACTCGTTCTGAAAAAGGATGGAGAAGTGCTTGCTGAAAGTCCTGTTGCTGCTAAAGAAGATATGAAGAAAGCCGGTTTCTTAACATTCTTGAAGCGGACGATGGGAGACTGGACAAAATTTAAGTAATTATGCCGAATGACCACTAGTTTTGTCACGGTGAAGGAATTTATTCCGTCGAAATCGAAACACTCATTATCCGATCATATCAAGGAGGAATGAGCATGAGCCTTGGAATTGACATGCATGTCAAAGAATCTGTGCTTTGTATTCGATTAACAGGCGAACTCGATCACCATACGGCTGAAACTCTGAAACACAAAGTGACTCAATCACTGGAGAAGGATGATATTTGCCATATCGTACTGAACTTGGAGGACCTTTCCTTTATGGACAGCTCGGGGCTTGGCGTCATTTTAGGAAGATACAAGCAAATTAAGCAAACTGGCGGGGAAATGGTCGTTTGCGCTATCTCCCCTGCGGTGAAGCGGCTGTTTGATATGTCGGGCCTGTTTAAAATTATCAGATTTGAACAATCTGAGCAGAAGGCGCTACTGACACTGGGGGTGGCATCATGAAAAATGAAATGCATCTTGAATTTTCTGCCCTCAGCCAGAATGAATCGTTCGCCCGTGTGACAGTTGCTTCATTTATTGCCCAGCTAGACCCGACTATGGACGAACTGACCGAAATCAAAACAGTCGTGTCAGAGGCTGTAACGAATGCCATTATACATGGATATGAAGAGAACTGTGACGGAAAAGTTTACATCTCAGTGACGCTGGAAGATCATGTCGTATATATGACCATTCGTGATGAAGGCATGGGCATTACAGATCTTGACGAAGCCCGCCAGCCTTTATTCACGACTAAGCCTGAGCTTGAGCGATCTGGAATGGGCTTTACCATTATGGAAAATTTCATGGATGATGTCAGTATCGATTCATCGCCTGAGATGGGGACAACGATTCGCTTAACAAAGCACTTATCAAAAAGCAAAGCGCTTTGTAATTAAGGAGATTTGTTATGGATGTGGAGGTTAAGAAAAACGGCAAAAACGCTCAGCTGAAGGACCATGAAGTAAAGGAATTAATCAAACAAAGCCAAAATGGCGACCAGCAGGCAAGAGACCTCCTCATAGAAAAAAACATGCGTCTTGTTTGGTCTGTCGTACAGCGGTTTTTAAACAGAGGATATGAGCCTGATGATCTTTTCCAGATCGGCTGCATTGGGCTGTTAAAATCTGTTGACAAATTTGATTTAACCTATGATGTGCGTTTTTCAACGTATGCAGTACCAATGATTATCGGTGAAATTCAGCGTTTTATCCGCGATGATGGAACTGTAAAGGTATCAAGGTCATTAAAAGAACTCGGAAACAAAATCCGGCGCGCGAAAGATGAGCTTTCAAAAACACTGGGCAGAGTGCCGACAGTGCAGGAGATCGCCGGCCATTTGGAGATTGAAGCTGAAGATGTCGTACTCGCTCAAGAGGCGGTAAGGGCGCCGTCTTCGATTCACGAAACGGTATATGAGAATGACGGAGATCCAATAACCCTGCTTGATCAAATCGCTGACAACTCTGAAGAAAAGTGGTTTGACAAAATTGCACTGAAAGAAGCGATCAGAGATTTGGAAGAAAGGGAAAAACTAATCGTCTATCTCAGATATTATAAAGACCAAACGCAGTCCGAGGTGGCTGAGCGGCTTGGGATCTCTCAAGTTCAGGTTTCAAGGCTTGAAAAGAAAATATTGAAACAGATAAAGGTTCAAATGGACCATCCGGATAGCTAGTCTGCCATGCAGGCTGGCTTTTTTGTGTGCAAAAAGCGTGGTAATTTATGGTCTTTTCGAGCGGATGAATGAGAACAAAATCGAACCACATACTACATATATAACCACCGAAAGATGGTGATCAATAATGGAACGACGTATATATATCCGACTTCGCCACAGGGTGCTGGCCCATCCGGGAGATATCATCACGGTTGGAGATGCCGCGCAAATTGAAGGACAGATTCAGCTGAAAAAGAAACTTTCGGCTATGCCGCTTTATCAGGTGAGCGAAAAAGATAAAAATATCGTAATTCTGGATATCATACAAGTCCTCAAAGCTATTCATTTACAAGATCCGGCACTTGATGTTCAAACAGTTGGCGGAGCAGAAACCATTGTCGAAATTCAATATCGCAAACGGAAAATGTCAACGGTTCTGTTTATCGGTGTCTGGCTGCTTCTGTTTATCGGATCGTGTCTTGCCATCATGAACTTTCATGAGGATGTAAGCATGGGAGATGTTCATATCGCACTATATGAAATCATAACCGGAGAGAGGAATGACTATCCATACTTGCTTCAAATCCCATACAGCATCGGTTTGGGACTGGGGATGATCGTGTTTTTTAACCATATCTTTAAAAAGCGCCTTAATGAAGAGCCCAGTCCGCTGGAGGTTGAGATGTTTAACTATCAGCTTGATCTCGATCACTATGTGGCCATGCATGAGAATCAAGAGACAATAAAGGACCTGCATGATCGTTAGTGCATTGCTCCTTATTTTTGTCGGGCTCGGCGGAGGCATCACGGTGGGGGCTGGCTTCGTTGCTTTTTTAACCGTAATGGGAATCATTCCGCGGCTTATGCAGCTCACCAAAACGATGAGATTCGTTCAGGCCTATGAAGCAGCTGTTATACTTGGCGCTGTTTTCGGGGGATGGGAGACGCTTCATATGAACCATCTTTTTTTAACAAAATGGATTGCCGTACCGGTCGGGCTGCTGGCAGGTGTGTTTGTCGGGATGCTCGCAGCTGCCCTTACAGAGGTTTTAAATGTCCTGCCGATTTTAGCAAAACGAATCGGGCTCAGAAGTAAAATCATTATTCTGTTAATGGCCATCGTGATTGGGAAAATAGCGGGGGCTTTATTTCACTGGCTGTATTTTATTGATCATTCATAAGGAGGTTTCAAGATGACAAACATAAAAGAAAACTACAAATCAAAAGTGAAAACATATCAGCCTAAGCCGCCTTACGTCTGGAATTGTGTCAAAGCCTTTCTTGTAGGCGGTCTGATCTGTGCGATCGGACAAGGTCTGCAAAATTTTTATATTCATTTTTTCGATTTTGATGAAAAAACAGCGGGAAATCCAACGGCGGCAACACTGATATTAATTTCAGCCTTGCTTACCGGGTTTGGCATCTATGACAGAATCGGGCAGTTTGCAGGCGCCGGTTCAGCCGTGCCGGTCACAGGTTTTGCCAACAGCATGGCAAGCGCGGCTCTTGAATATAAAAGCGAAGGGTTCGTGCTCGGAGTAGCGACAAACATGTTTAAACTGGCGGGGAATGTCATCGTTTTCGGTGTTGTGGCTGCGTACATCGTCGGAATGATTCGGTTTGCTTTTGAGAAACTGATGTCATAGGAGGAGAAGAAAAATGAAATTAACAGGAAAGCAAACCTGGGTATTTGAAAATCCATTATTTGTAAACTCGGCGGGAACAGCAGCAGGACCGAAGGAAAAAGACGGACCGCTCGGCTCTTTATATGATAAAACCTATGACGAAATGCACTGTAATCAAAAAAGCTGGGAGATGGCTGAACGCCAGCTGATGGAAGATGCTGTTAATACAACACTTCAAAAAAGTAATTTGACAAAAGATGATATTGATCTATTGCTGGCAGGTGACTTGCTGAATCAAAATGTAACGGCCAACTATGTGGCAAGACACTTAAACATCCCGTTTCTTTGTATGTTTGGCGCCTGTTCAACATCAATGGAAACAGTGGCTGTCGCATCAGCCTTAGTTGACGGCGGATTTGCCAAGAGAGCGCTCGCTGCCACCAGCAGTCATAATGCTACAGCGGAAAGACAGTTTCGCTATCCGACGGAATACGGGGGTCAAAAACCGGACACCGCCACCTCTACTGTGACCGGAAGCGGAGCTGTTGTTATCAGTCAGACACAGGGTGATATCCAAATCACAAGCGCGACTGTCGGAAAGGTCTCTGACTTAGGAATTACAGATCCGTTTGATATGGGATCCGCCATGGCTCCGGCGGCGGCAGATACAATTAAGCAGCACTTTAAAGATCTCAACCGGACAGCTGATGACTATGATTTGATTCTGACAGGTGACCTATCCGCCGTCGGATCTCCCATCGTAAAAGATCTTTTAAAAGAAGATGGCTATCCGGTCGGCACAAAACATGATGATTGCGGGCTTTTAGTTTATACACCGGATCAGCAGGTCTTTGCCGGAGGGAGCGGCTGTGCTTGTTCAGCGCTTGTCACCTACTCTCACATTTTTAAGCAGCTGAGAGAAGGAAAATTAAACCGTGTATTCGTCGTGGCGACTGGAGCGCTGTTAAGCCCGACGATGATCCAGCAAAAAGAAACCATCCCGACCATTGCCCACGGGGTTGTATTTGAGCGTGCGGGAGGTGCATCTTAACATGGACTACCTTTTGGCTTTTGTATGCGGCGGGGCCATTTGTATTGTTGGCCAGCTGCTCTTGGATATTTTTAAATTGACGCCAGCCCACGTCATGACATCATTTGTTGTGAGTGGCGCGATTTTAGATGGTTTCGGCATTTACGATAAATTTATTGAATTTGCCGGAGGAGGCGCCACCGTTCCGATCGTCAGCTTCGGCCACAGCCTTCTGCACGGTGCCATGCACCAGGCGCATATACATGGATTTATCGGAATCGGCATGGGGATTTTTGAGCTGACCTCTGCTGGTATCTCAGCCGCCATTCTCTTCGCCTTTATCGTAGCTGTTATTTTCAAACCGAAAGGATAATGCCGACATGACGACAAAACGAAAGGTCATACTGGTAACAGACGGGGATGTATATGCCGCTAAAACAATTGAATACGCCGCAAGCAAAGTGGGAGGGCGATGTATATCACAATCAAAGGGCAATCCCTCCATTCGCAGCGGCGCGGAGCTTGTCAAGCTGATCACCTCAGCACCGTATGATCCCGTATTTGTCATGTTTGATGACTCCGGCCTTCAAGGAGAGGGTCCGGGAGAAGCCGCTCTAACCTATGTCGCAACCCATCCGTCAATTGAAGTGCTCGGTGTGATTGCGGTCGCATCAAAAACACATCAGGCAGAATGGACTAGGGTTGATGTAAGCATTGACCGCAATGGAGAAATAACTGAATACGGTGTAGATAAAGTCGGAGAACGGGAATTTGATGAACACAGAATGAACGGAGATACAGTCTATTGCCTTGATAAACTTGATCTCCCGCTTATTGTCGGTATTGGGGATATTGGCAAAATGGGCAGAAAAGACGATATCTCAAAAGGGTCGCCCATCACCATGAAAGCGGTCGAGTTTATTTTAGAAAGGAGCGGGTATCATGCCGGACCAAAAGAAAGAGAAAATCCGGGTTTATCGGAATCCAGACAAAAATGAAGCATACTTTAAAAACCGTGTCGGGATGGGAACGAGCTACGATGTAGGGGTTCGCAAGCTCACCATTTTAGACAAAGAAATCCAGCTTTACTATTTGAATGGATTATGTGATACGGCCTTTATCATTCATTTAATGAGAGAACTCGTTGCCATTAACAATCGGGATGAGGATCCAGATCATCTGGTCGATATTGTCGAAAACAGGCTTCTTAACGCCCAGGTCGAAAAAGTAAAAACGCTGGATGAAACAACTGACCAGTTGCTGTCGGGATTAGTCGCAGTTATTGTTGAAGACACGGGCTTCGCATTTATTATTGATGTCAGAAGCTATCCGGGCAGAAATCCGGAAGAACCTGATACGGAAAAGGTGGTCAGGGGAGCCAGAGACGGATTTGTTGAAAATATCGTCGTCAATACGGCTCTTCTCAGAAGGCGGATCAGAGACGAACGACTTCGCATTAAGATGACAAAGGTTGGCGAGCGATCAAAAACGGATCTGAGCATTATTTATATTGAAGATATTGCAGATCCTGATCTGGTAGATATTGTGGAAAAAGAACTTGCTGCCATTGATGTCGACGGCTTAACGATGGCTGACAAAACAGTAGAGGAATTCATCATTAAACAAGGCTACAACCCGTATCCGCTCGTCCGCTATACTGAAAGACCCGATGTCGCGGCCAATCATGTGCTTGAAGGCCATGTCGTCATCATGGTTGATACATCGCCGAGTGTGATTATCACACCGACGACATTGTTCCACCATGTCCAGCATGCTGAAGAATACAGGCAGGCGCCTGCAGTCGGTACTTTTTTAAGATGGGTGAGATTTTTCGGTATCATGGCATCCACTATACTTCTCCCGATCTGGTTTCTCTTTGTGCTGCAGCCGGACCTGCTGCCCGAGAATATGAAATTTATCGGTTTAAATAAAGATACGCATATCCCGATCATCCTGCAGATATTCTTAGCTGACTTAGGAATCGAATTTCTCAGAATGGCTGCCATTCACACACCGACCGCTTTATCGACAGCAATGGGATTAATTGCTGCTGTGCTGATCGGACAGATTGCCATTGAAGTCGGCCTGTTTTCACCAGAGGTGATTCTATACGTCTCACTTGCAGCGATCGGAACCTTTACGACGCCTAGTTATGAATTGAGTTTGGCAAATAAAATGAGCCGACTTGCCCTCATGATACTCGTTGCCTTATTTCATGTAAAAGGGCTTGTTATCGGTTTTACAGTGCTAATTATTGCCATGTCCAGCATCAAATCCCTGCAAACACCGTACTTATGGCCGCTGATGCCCTTTAACGGCAAGGCGCTGTGGCAGGTACTGGTCCGCACAGCGAAACCAGGCGCAAAAGTAAGACCAAGTATCGTTCACCCAAGAAATCGCTTAAGACAACCTACCAATTCATAATCGCATTGAAACTGACTGAAGAGTATGATAATGTATGTCTTAATTATGAAGGGACAGTCCATAAAACTGTCCTTTTCACCCATAAGCGAAGAAAGAGGGAATGACATTGTTCTTACATGGCACAAGCAGACAAAATCAACATGGGCATTTAGAAATCGGAGGTGTGGACGCTCTTTATTTAGCGGAAAAACATGGAACACCTCTTTACGTATATGATGTGGCTTTAATACGTGAGCGTGCTAAAAGCTTTAAGCAGGCATTTATTACTGCAGGGCTGAAAGCACAGGTGGCATATGCGAGCAAAGCATTCTCATCAGTTGCAATGATTCAGCTTGCTGAGGAAGAGGGACTTTCTTTAGATGTCGTGTCCGGTGGAGAGCTTTATACAGCTGTTGCAGCGGGCTTCCCTGCAGAACGCATTCACTTTCATGGGAATAACAAGAGCAGGGAAGAACTGCGGATGGCACTTGAGCATCGCATCGGCTGCATTGTGGTGGATAATTTCTATGAAATTTCGCTTTTGGAAGACCTATGTAAAGAAACGGGACACTCCATCGATGTTCTTCTTCGAATCACGCCCGGAGTAGAAGCGCATACACATGACTACATTACAACTGGCCAGGAAGATTCGAAGTTTGGTTTCGATCTTCATAACGGACAAACTGAACGGGCGATTGAGCAAGTATTACAATCAGAACACATTCAGCTCCTGGGTGTCCATTGCCATATTGGCTCGCAAATTTTTGATACGGCCGGTTTTGTGTTAGCAGCGGAAAAAATCTTCAAAAAACTCGACGAGTGGAGAGAATCATACTCGTTTGTATCCAAGGTGTTGAATCTCGGAGGAGGTTTCGGCATCCGTTATACCAAAGAAGATCAACCGCTTCACGCTACTGAATACGTTGAAAAAATTATCGATGCTGTGAAAGAAAATGCTGCCCGTTACGGTTTTAACATTCCGGAAATTTGGATCGAACCGGGACGTTCTCTCGTGGGAGATGCTGGCACAACCCTTTATACGGTTGGCTCTCAAAAAGAAGTGCCGGGCGTCCGCCAGTATGTGGCTGTAGACGGAGGCATGAACGACAATATTCGTCCTGCACTTTATCAGGCTAAGTATGAAGCAGCGACAGCCAATCGTATCGGAGAAGCGCATGACAATACCGTATCGATTGCCGGAAAGTGCTGTGAAAGCGGTGATATGCTGATTTGGGATATTGATCTGCCAGAAGTAAAAGAAGGCGATCTTCTTGCCGTTTTTTGTACAGGCGCATACGGATACAGCATGGCCAACAATTACAATCGAATCCCGAGACCTGCCGTTGTATTTGTAGAAAATGGAGAGGCCCATTTAGTCGTGAAGCGAGAAACATACGAGGATGTTGTCAAACTTGACCTGCCCTTTAAAACGAGTGTAAAGCAATAAGAAAGGCGCCGAATCTCTCGGCGCTTTTTCTTATTTGAATATAGAAACAATCGCATTCCAGATAGATACGAAGAAATCAATAACTTTCTGGATGAAGTTTTTGCCCTCATCTGATTCTATGAATTTCGTAATCTTATCTTTCGCTTTATCAAGCTGATCACCGACCTGTCCCCAGTCGATGTCAACATTTTTCATTTTATTGAATAAGGAGACAAGCTGATCTTTTTGGCTGTCTGTAAGTGTGACGTTTAAGTCAGAAGCCGCGTTGTCCACTTGTTTTTCAATGTCAGCCTTATTGTCAGGCACACCGTTTTTAGCAAATTCTTCTTTGATTTTTGCAATCAGTGCAGCCGCATTTTCGTTACCGATTTTTTCTCCAAGCTTTGATGTCGTGACAAGCTCTTGGTTGGCTACTTGCTTAACATCCTCTGAGATCGCTTCATCAGAAGAAACTTCATACGCCTTAATTAATCCGGTTAAAGCCGCAGTTCCGGATACCTCAAACGGTGCTGTCACATACACCTTCGCATCTTTAACACCGGCTGTCATCAGCGCATTTAGGTACATTTCATCTGTAATGCCGCTGATATGATGTGTCTCAACATTCAGTCCAGAGCCTTTTTTGGCGATGGTTATCGACGATGAAGAAATCGCTCTTGATCCGATTTGAGCGTTCGATATATATTTTCCTAAATATTCATGCTCTTCCTTATTGGTCACCGTTACCGTTGTGGCATTATCAGGGACATTCATTTCATTAAGCACTTTTTGTTTATCAGATTCTGACAAATCAGCACCCAGTGTGACAATGACATCTCCAACTGCGGCATCCGCGAGACTGACTTTCGGAACCGTCAGCAGCAAAACGGCCGCTGCCAGCATTCCAATCCATATTTTTTTCAAAGCAGTTCGACCTCCTTCAATTTCACAAGCAGCTGGATAGAGCTGCTTTGCGAGGACCTGAATCATGATGAAAAGACAGTTCCGTTAGGTTAGACGGAGATAAAGACATTCAGGTTTCATTTTTATTTTTTACTAAAGCCGGGAGATTCGTTTTCCCCCGAAAGGTGTGGTATAATAGCCGCGACAAGGAGAGACAGGCTATAACCTATCATACATAATCTCCTTTGAAAATTAAAATAAAGAAAGTAGGCATACAATTGAAAACAGGTTACTTTTTATTAGAAGACGGCAACAAAATTGAATTTGAACTTTACCCTGAAGCTGCACCGGGCACTGTCGCAAACTTTGAAAAGCTTGCGAACGAAGGCTTCTATGACGGGCTTACATTCCACCGAGTGATTCCGGGCTTCGTCAGCCAAGGAGGCTGCCCGCACGGAACTGGCACAGGCGGTCCTGGATACACAATCAAATGTGAAACAGAAGGAAACCCGCACACTCATGAAGCGGGTTCGCTTTCTATGGCACATGCAGGAAAAGACACTGGCGGCAGCCAATTTTTCATCGTTCATGAGCCACAGCCTCATTTAAACGGGGTTCACACTGTATTCGGTAAAGTAACAAGCGGACTAGAATTCGCGAAAAACATGTCTAACGGCGACGTCATGAAAGAAGTTCGCGTAGAAGGCTAATTGGCAGGCAAAAGGCTTCCTCGTATCGGGGGAGCTTTTTTATTTGGCAAAAATATACCAAAAAAACCGCCCGAGTGCTGGAGGCGGTAAAAACAAACAGGCATTATTAGGTTGAAGTGAAGACATTGCGGCGAGTATTTCATGATGAAATGTAATTAAAATATTTTGGTCACGTTCTGATCAGTAAATTGATGGTTAATTAGTTTGGCTTACAAAGTTGTTTTCAATAACAATTCCCGTATTCGAACCGCCGGAACCAGACACAGATTTGGACACAGTTAATGGCCTGATCATAAAAGCGCCGCCTACGTTCACTACGCTGTTTCCGGAAATGTTGTTTATATTGATAGGATAAACAATCACACTATCGAGTCTCCTTTCATATTATTCTATTTTTTATATGTATTAGTGCTAGAGGCGTTAAGCGTAAACTTATTGGTAAAAATAATTATCTTTTATATGATGTCGTGCAAAGGTGATAGATTCTTCAATCATTGCATCTTGTTTAGCGAGTCATGCGTATTCGCTTCCAATTCAAGCTTGCATAATGGGATTTTTTGTGTGGAGTTCATATGTAAAATTAAGAAAACTTTAAAGTTACATCGTTCATAAAAATGGTATTTTGTATTAAAATAAATCAAAAACAAACGTAATGTGATGAAAAGGAGTTTGGCGTTATGAACAATAAAGGCTGTATAAAATGCGGAAGCACTGAAGCTGGCCAAAAAGAAATCGCCACAACCGGCACGGGATTATCAAAGTTGTTTGACGTGCAGCATAACCGTTTTCTAGTGGTGTACTGCAAGAATTGCGGATATTCAGAGTTTTATAATAAAGAATCCTCAACAGCCGGCAACATATTGGATTTGTTTTTTGGAGGCTGATCCCTGTTTTCGAGCTTCAATGATTTAAACACATCATGAAAGCAAAACGGGATGCCGGTTATGTTACCTGTGAAATAGGCTGCCGCAACCATTTCAGTACTCTTCATGACGTGAATCATTTTGTCAAGCGCTATGGGTATCATGGACTGGGCAATCAATGGAATGCAGCAGATGAACAGACTGCATGTAACCTCATGACTTATATACGATCTAAAGATTTAGCATACGAGTACTCTCTTTCTTCCGAGCCCCATCGCTTCTAAATTATGCGATTATTGTATTGATTACTTTGCGGATGTCCCTACGTATTATACAAATGCTGATGTTGTTGTTCAGTCCGGTTATGTTGAACTAAGCAGCTGGACTCCAATTTCCCAAGCGACATTTGATGCAGGGGTGGTTGTGGTTGACAAGAAAAACATAGGCATGATTTGGGTAGAAGATGGAGATTAATAGAGTGTAAAATCATGTCAATGGTCCTGATAGGATTTCTTTTCGATTCGTGATAACATAAATTTGAAGACCGTTGTTTATTGGAGGAAATCAGTTGAAATCAGATAATGTTTCGAAGAAAAAAACAATGTTAGAATGGGCAAAAGCAATTGTGATTGCTGTCGTTCTCGCTTTGCTCATCCGCCATTTTATTTTTGCGCCGTATGTCGTTGACGGTGAGTCCATGGAGCCTACCCTTCATGACCATGAAAGGGTATTTGTCAATATGACAGTCAAGTACATAGGTGAGTTTAAGAGAGGGGATATCATCGTGCTAAACGGGGATGATGTCCACTATGTCAAGCGGATTATCGGCCTGCCTGGAGATACGGTTGAAATGAAGAACGACCAGCTTTATATCAATGGGAAAAAGGTGGCCGAGCCTTATTTGGCAGCTAATAAAAAGAGAGCAAAACAGGACGGTAAACATTTGACCGATGATTTCGGCCCGGTGAAAGTGCCTGATGACAAGTATTTTATGATGGGGGATAACCGGCGGAACTCAATGGACAGCCGAAACGGGCTTGGCCTCTTCACAAAAAAACAAATTGCCGGCACGTCAAAGTTTGTTTTCTTCCCATTTAACGAAATGCGTAAAACAAATTAGGATCGAGCAGCTTCCAAACAGGGGCTGCTTTTTTTATTTCTTTTTTATATTCATCCCCCAAAACCAGAACATAAATTCGTATAATTATAGAAAAGAAATTGCAGAAAGGTGAAACATATTCCCGTTATGCATCGTTATATTAATAATTTACGAGAAATGACGGTTTTTTATTCATGAAAAAGTGGAATAACTCATATGAATGAATAGATTCATATCGGCTGGAGGTTTAAAAATGGGAAGAATAAAAACCAAGATTACCATTCTGTTAGTGCTTTTGCTGTTACTTGCAGGCGGTTATATGTATATAAATGGTGTTGAGCTGAAGGATGTTCCGACAGCAATTGGACAAACCTTGTCCTCGGAAGAAGAGGAATACACCATTCAGGAATATAAAGTGGCGGAAATTGACGGCTCTGAATATCATGGAGAAGCCGAAAACGGCACGAAAATCATCTTCAACGGAAAAAAATTAAATCAGGATTTGTCTGATATAAAAGAAGGCGACAAGATTAAGGCATACTTCAGCAAATCAAAGCGGATCGACGGATTAATTAAAGTTGCCAAAGTGAATGATTAACAAAACATCACCTTTCGTATTGAAGGGTGATGTTTTGTTTTCTCAAATTGTAAGTTTATTTCATTGCGTACTTTAAGAAGGATCGCTATAATAGCCAATAAGGACAAATGAATAAAGATTGTATCCTTCGGGGCAGGGTGGAAATCCCGACCGGCGGTAGTAAAGCGAATGCGCTTTAGAGCCCGTGACCCGTGTGCATCAGCGCGCGGTGGATTCAGTTTAAGCTGAAGCCGACAGTGAAAGTCTGGATGGGAGAAGGATGATGAGCCGCTATGCAAATGGTTCAAAAATGCATAGTGTTATTTCCTATTGCGCAAAATGCCTAAAGCCCCGGATTTTTTATAAATTCGGGGCTTTTTTGACGGTAAATCAATAAACAGAGGGGAGGGAAACAAATGGAAGAGTATTATATGAAGCTGGCATTAGATCTTGCGAAGCAGGGCGAAGGACAGACTGATTCCAATCCGCTCGTCGGCGCTGTTGTGGTAAAAGACGGACAAATTGTCGGAATGGGCGCCCATTTAAAATATGGGGAAGCTCATGCAGAAGTTCATGCCATCCATATGGCCGGCTCCCACGCAAAGAGTGCTGATATTTACGTGACACTCGAACCGTGCAGCCATTACGGAAAAACACCGCCATGTGCAGAGCTGATTATCAACTCTGGAATCAAAAGAGTGTTTGTGGCGATGAGAGACCCTAATCCGCTTGTGGCTGGAAGAGGAGTCAACATGATTGAAGAAGCCGGTATTGAAGTAAAGGAAGGCATCTTGGCAGACCAGGCGGAGAAGCTGAATGAAAAATTCCTGCACTTCATGAGGACAGGCCTCCCTTACGTCACACTAAAAGCTGCCGCCAGCCTTGACGGAAAGACAGCCACCAGCACGGGCGAGAGCAAATGGATCACGTCAGAGGCTGCAAGACAGGATGCTCAGCAATACAGGAAAACAAACCAAAGCATTTTAGTCGGAGTTGGCACCGTGAAAGCCGACGATCCGAGCTTAACCTGCAGGCTGCCGAATGTGGCAAAACAGCCGGTTCGGGTAATCCTTGACACCGGACTCTCGATTCCTGAGGACGCCCGAGTGATTTGCGATCAGGAAGCGCCGACATGGATTTTCACAACGGCAAGCGCAGACGAGGGAAAGAAAAAACGGCTTTCAGCTTTGGGAGTGAACATATTTACGTTTGAAACAGATCACATTCAAGTTCCTGATGTTCTGAAAATCCTTGCAGAAGAAGGCATTATGTCTGTGTATGTGGAAGGCGGTTCTGCTGTTCACGGAAGCTTTGTCCAAGAAGGCTGTTTTCAAGAAATCATCTTCTATTTTGCCCCCAAACTAATCGGAGGAACGCATGCTCCCAGCTTAATCTCCGGTGAAGGTTTTCAATCAATGAAAGATGTCCCCTTATTGCAATTCACTGATATAACCCAAATCGGCCGTGATATCAAACTGACGGCAAAACCGATAAACGAGTAGGATGGTGACCATGTTTACAGGAATTATAGAAGAAACAGGCACAATCGAATCGATGAAAAAAGCAGGGCATTCAATGGCCTTAACAATCAAATGCTCAAAAATACTAGAGGATGTTCATCTGGGCGATAGCATTGCGGTGAACGGCATTTGTCTGACTGTCACCGATTTTACCAACAATCAATTTACAGTGGATGTTATGCCTGAAACAGTCAAAGCCACCTCACTGAATGAATTATCAAAAGGAAGCAAAGTAAATCTGGAAAGAGCGATGGCGGCAAACGGCCGATTCGGAGGCCATTTTGTCTCCGGACATGTCGACGGAACTGCTGAAATTGCACGAATTGAAGAGAAAAGCAACGCTGTTTACTATGATTTAAAGATGGACCCGTCTTTAACAAAAACATTGGTCCTAAAGGGATCCATTACCGTGGACGGCGTGAGCTTGACCATATTCGGCCTGTCGGAAGATAAAGTGACGATTTCTTTAATACCGCATACCATCAGCGAAACGATTTTCTCAGAAAAAACAATCGGCTCTACAGTGAATATCGAGTGCGATATGATCGGAAAATATATGTATCGTTTTTTGCATAAAGCCAGTGAAAGTAAGACCCAACAAACCATTACAAAAGCCTTCTTAAGCGAAAACGGCTTTTAGAGAGGAAGATTCGCATGTTTCATCCAATAGAAGAAGCACTAGACGCTTTAAAAAAAGGCGAAGTCATCATCGTTGTAGATGACGAAGACAGAGAAAATGAAGGAGACTTTGTGGCTCTTGCCGAGCATGCAACCCCAGAAGTCATTAACTTTATGGCGACCCACGGAAGAGGACTGATTTGCACGCCGCTTAGTGAGGAAATCGCGGACAAGCTTGATCTTCACCCAATGGTTGAGCACAATACAGATTCTCATCATACTGCATTTACGGTAAGCATTGACCACCGCAAAACGAAAACGGGTATCAGTGCTCAAGAAAGATCTTTTACCGTTCAAGCATTGCTGGACAGCAAATCCGTGCCGTCTGATTTTCAGCGTCCGGGGCACATTTTTCCGCTCATTGCGAAAAAAGGAGGTGTCCTGAAAAGAGCGGGCCATACAGAAGCTGCTGTTGACCTTGCTGAAGCCTGCGGATCCCAAGGAGCCGGCGTCATTTGTGAAATTATGAATGAAGACGGAACGATGGCAAGAGTGCCCGAGCTCATTGAAATTGCGAAAAAGCATCAATTAAAAATGATCACCATTAAAGATTTGATTCAATACCGTTACAACCTGACAACACTTGTTGAGCGTGAAGTAGACATCACGCTGCCTACTGATTTTGGTACATTTAAGGTTTACGGATACACAAATGAGGTAGACGGAAAAGAGCATGTCGCATTTGTGATGGGAGACGTGCCGTTCGGTGAAGAACCGGTATTGGTCCGGGTTCATTCTGAATGTCTCACAGGTGACGTGTTTGGATCTCATCGCTGTGACTGCGGCCCGCAGCTGCACGCCGCGCTGGCGCAAATTGCCGCTGAAGGGCGGGGAGTGCTCTTGTATTTGCGCCAAGAAGGCCGAGGCATCGGTTTAATCAATAAATTAAAAGCTTATAAGCTTCAGGAACAAGGCTATGATACCGTAGAAGCCAACGAAGCGCTTGGATTCTTGCCGGACCTTCGCAACTATGGCATCGGGGCACAAATGTTACGCGATCTCGGTGTGCGGAATATGAAGCTTCTGACGAATAATCCGCGAAAAATCGCCGGCCTTGAAGGCTATGGACTCAGCATTTCAGAAAGAGTGCCCCTTCAAATGGAGGCAAAAGAGCACAATAAAAAATATTTGCAAACGAAAATGAATAAACTGGGTCATTTGCTTCATTTCTAATCACAAATATCACAAAAAAGGATGGGAATCATATGAATATCATACAAGGAAACTTAGTTGGTACAGGTCTTAAAATCGGAATTGTAGTAGGCAGATTTAATGATTTTATTACGAGCAAGCTGCTAAGCGGTGCAGAAGATGCGTTGCTCAGACACGGCGTAGACACAAATGATATTGATGTGGCTTGGGTTCCAGGCGCATTTGAAATACCGTTTGCCGCAAAAAAAATGGCGGAAACAAAAAAATATGACGCGATTATCACATTGGGCACTGTTATCAGAGGTGCGACAACACATTATGATTATGTCTGCAATGAAGCTGCAAAAGGTATCGCGCAAGCAGCAAACACGACAGGCGTACCTGTCATCTTTGGCATTGTCACCACTGAAAACATTGAGCAGGCAATTGAGCGTGCCGGCACGAAAGCAGGCAACAAAGGTGTAGATTGCGCTGTTTCTGCCATAGAAATGGCAAATTTAAACCGCTCATTTGAATAATTTGTTGAAAACAGTTTAAAAATATGGCGAAAATGATATAATGTGAGAAAACGGATCACCTATTCGTATCCGTTAATAGCCAGACTGGACATTTTGGATATAGAGGGGTTTTTATGTTAATTCGTTATAAAAAATCGTTTGAAAAGATTGCGATGGGGCTTCTTTCGTTCATGCCGAATGAAAAAGACCTTAAGCAGCTTCAGCAGACAATTAAGGACTACGAAACGGATACAGACCGCCAGCTCTTTCTTTGGAAAGAGGACGAGGATATCGTCGGAGCAATCGGAGTCGAAAAAAAGGATTCCGAGGTTGAAATCCGGCATATCAGTGTGAATCCTTCTCATCGCCATCAAGGAATCGGAAAACAGATGATGGATGCTTTAAAGCATTTATTCAAAACGCAGATACTGGTTCCGAATGAATTAACGCAGAGCTTTTTCGAACGTTGTCAAGGTCAGCAGGATCAAGACATTTCATACAATAATTAAGCAGAGGCTGTCATCAGCCTCTGCTTTTTTTTCTCCGTTCTATCTCTTTTTCACGCTCAAGGATGACCTCAGTCCGATCCCGCAAACGGTGCTTGTCAATAAGAAATATGTCGGTGATTGTGCTGGGCTGCCCCCATGTGTACTCTGTTTTTTGACATTCAATGCGGCATGTTTCCTCCAGCTTCTCATCTTTGATCGGCAGCATGATGCTTTTATAGGAAGATCCCATTTCGATTTGTTCGTAAACCGACTGCATAAGCTCGAGTAAACGGCTATGATCAAGTCCCAAGTCTTCAACAGCTTGTTTTTCGGCTTGAAGAATCCGGATGCTGTTCGCCATCAGTCGTTTGGCGCCGGCTGTATTCTGCCTTCTATGATGATACAAAGCAACCGCAAGCTGAATAAAGCCGACCCAATACATTTTTCGTTGATTTGGAGGATCTTCCTTCCAATATTCTTCTAATATTTCATGGCATTCAAAATAATCCCGTGTTGCGTGAAATTCAACGAGATAATCGATATAAGCTTTCGGGTACACGATGCTTCCTCCTTTAATCTGCTTTCAGTGTAACATAGGAAGAATAAAAGAAAAAAACGCTCAGCCCTGTCTTTGTTTATCACGACTATTGAAAGGGAAACCGCCGCGGGGGCATTTCTTGCAACTCCTTTATTGTTTTGAATATTCTTTACAAATAGCTTCAAAACAGGAAATGAAATAGTATTGGACGAGAGCTTTTTGGTGCCTTATACTAAAGGATAGCCAGTTTATCCGGCAATGAGAGTGATACTTGAAAATGGTGAGATGATGGAAGAATATCAAGTGAAAATTGATACGTTTGAGGGCCCATTGGACCTGCTGCTTCATTTAATCAATCGTCTTGAAATTGACATATATGATATCCCTGTGGCGAAGATCACTGAACAATATTTATTATATGTACATACGATGCGTGTGCTTGAGCTCGATATGGCCAGTGAGTATTTGGTCATGGCTGCCACGCTGCTCAGCATTAAAAGCAGAATGCTGCTCCCGAAGCAAGAGGAGGAGCTTTTTGAAGATGAATTACTTGAAGAAGAGGATCCGCGGGAGGAACTGATTGAAAAGCTGATTGAGTATAGAAAATATAAAGATGCGGCGAAGGATTTAAAAGAACGGGAAGAAGAAAGACAAAAATCGTTCACGAAACCGCCGAGTGATTTGAGTGAATATGCAAAAGAAGTCAAACAGTCTGAGCAAAAGCTCTCAGTCACGGTCTATGACATGATCGGGGCTTTTCAAAAAGTGCTGAAACGCAAAAAAATAACAAAACCGATGGAAACAACAATTACCAGACAAGAAATACCAATCGAAGACAGAATGAACGAAATCGTGCACAGCCTGAAATCAAGAGGAACGAGAATCAACTTTATGGAGCTGTTTCCGTATGAGCAAAAAGACCATTTGGTTGTAACTTTTCTAGCTGTTCTCGAGCTGATGAAGAATCAGCGGATTCTCATTGAACAGGAGCACAATTTTTCAGATATTTACATTACGGGGAGTGAATCCATTCATGGGGCTTAATATCGTGAATTGGAAAGCTATAGTGGAAGCCCTTCTTTATGCGGCAGGCGATGAAGGGCTCACAAAAAAGCAGCTGTTAACAGTGCTTGAAATCGAAGAGCCTGAACTGAATACTATCATGGCCGAGGTGGCTGACGAATACCGCGGGGATGCAAGGGGCATTGAACTTATTACATATGCAGATACGTACATGCTCTCTACCAAAAAAGCCTTTGCGCCGTATTTGAAAAAACTAATAGAAGTGCCGTCAAAGGGCCTTTCTCAAGCTTCATTAGAAGTGCTGGCCATTGTTTCTTATAAACAGCCGATTACCAGAGCAGAAATTGAAGAAATCAGAGGCGTGAAATCAGAGCGGATTTTACATAGCCTCGTCGCGAAGGCTTTATTGTGTGAAGTTGGACGGGCTGACGGTCCGGGACGGGCCATATTATACGGCACCACGCCGACTTTTCTTGAACAATTCGGTTTGAAAACGCTGGACGAGCTTCCGCCGCTGCCTGAAAATGCGGAAGAAGACGTTCTTCAAGAAGAAGCAGATTTATTTTTTGAAAACTTTAACCAAACCTTCGAAGATATAAAATAGAAGTTTAATGAATCGCGCTTTTTCATCATCATAAGATATAAGGAAAGAAGCTATTATGAAAGAAGCAAAATGTGAGAGACAAAGACATGAGGGGAAGATACCAAACGAAATGGGACATTCGATTGTGCGAGCGCAGACTCAAAAAACAGGCGAATTCTTATCAATGGTTGTCAATACTGTTAACGATTACCTAAACAAAACAACGCTTGCGTCCTTGCAGGCTGAATTGCCTATTGAGAAAGGATACTGCTGTGATGTGCTGAGCACTCTGAGAAGAATGACAGTATATTGTGAAGGAGGCGCAGAAGCGTGCCGCCGTCTCCTGATGCAGGAGCCTTTTCAAGAAGCCAGAGCGGGAAAAACACTTTACAAGGTGTATCACCAATGCATTGAAGAGTTCTTTATGCCGAAAAAGGACACGTGGTGTGAAAATAGCCGGGCGTCTTATACCGGGGTCAGCGCAATTGAGTTTTACCATGCTGTTCCTGCGTCGCTTGAGCAATTATTATTGCCGCTGAGCGCAGCCTTTCTGAGAATGAGAGAAGAGCTGGCTCATTACGAAGCGTCCGGATCAAGCATGGCGCCAATCAGATAACGTTTACTCTCCCTTTTTCAGGGGGAGTTTTTTTTATGTTTGCCTGCAGATCTATAATTGGTATTCATAACTGGTGGACATGCGCATAAACTTGTACAAACCACCACAAGGACGTGAGCAAACATGCGCATTTTCAAAAAAGCAGTATTCATGGTTATGATTTCTTTTCTTTTTGCAAATGTAAATGTGAACACAGCACATGCTGCTATAGATGTCAGTGCAAAAAGTGCGATTGTCATTGATGGAGCGTCAGGCAGAGTGTTATTTGCCAAGAGCGAGCATGAAAAAAGGCGGATTGCAAGCATCACAAAAATCATGACGGCTGTTCTCGCCATCGAATCCGGCAAAATGGATGAAACGGTGACGGTTTCGGCAAATGCTGTCAGAACAGAAGGCTCTGCCATTTATTTAACAGAAGGCCAAAAAGTGAAACTAAAAGATCTTGTGTACGGCCTCATGCTGAGATCAGGAAACGACGCCGCTGTTGCGATTGCTGAACATGTCGGCGGAAGTCTCGATGGATTTGTTTATATGATGAATCAAAAAGCCGAGCAGCTTGGCATGGAGAATACTCGTTTTCAAAACCCGCACGGATTGGACGACCACAAAAACCATTATTCAACAGCCTTTGATATGGCCATTTTAACCAAATACGCTATGAAGCTGAAAGACTATCAAAAAATTTCAGGCACAAAAGTCTACAAAGCAGAAACGATGGAAAGTGTTTGGAAAAACAAAAATAAACTGCTGACGATGTTATATCGATACAGCACAGGAGGAAAAACAGGCTATACAAAACTTGCAAAACGGACACTGGTCTCAACAGCCACAAAAGATGGCATTGACCTGATAGCCGTGACCATCAATGATCCTGACGATTGGGATGATCATATGAAAATGTTTAACTATGTGTTTAATCATTATCAAACCTATTTAATCGCGAAAAAAGGGGACATTCCAAAGCTGAATGGCACATTTTATGAATCTAAGGCTTTTATTAAACGGGACATCACCTATTTGCTGACTGAAGAGGAAAAAGAAGAAGTCAACATTCAAACCACGCTGCTTAAACCGAAAAAAGCATGGGAAAAAGATGCCTCAAAGATTCCCGACATCGTAGGGCACATGAAGATCATGTTTAACGATGAAACCATAGCAAATGTGCCGATCTATTATGAAAATGAACGAAATCAAAAACCGAAGAAACAATTTTTTGAAACGTTCAAATCAATCTTTCTGAATGCGGCTGGCGGGGCAAAATGGTCAATATAATATGGGTCAGCTTAACTGTGATCGGACTTGTTTTTGCGATGTGCAACGGAACCTTGCAAGATGTAAATGAAGCTGTGTTTAAGGGGGCAAAGGAAGCCGTTACGATCTCATTCGGGCTGATGAGCGTGCTTGTTTTCTGGCTTGGCTTAATGAAAATAGCCGAGCAGTCAGGGCTTTTGGATATTTTCAGCCGGATGTGCAGGCCTTTTATATCTAAGCTGTTCCCGGATATCCCTCCGGATCACCCGGCGATGGGCTACATTTTATCTAATCTCATGGCGAACTTCTTCGGCCTTGGGAATGCGGCAACTCCGCTGGGCATTAAAGCAATGGAGCAAATGAAAAAGCTGAATGGAAACCGATCGGAAGCAAGCCGGTCGATGATTACTTTTTTAGCTGTCAATACGTCCTGCATCACTCTCATTCCGACAACCGTAATCGCTGTCCGAATGGCTTATTCCTCCAAAACACCGACAGATATTGTCGGACCAAGTATTTTGGCGACCCTCATTTCTGGAATCGGCGCCATTATCATTGACAGGTATTTTTATTACCGCCGCAAAAAGAAGGGAAGGTGAGCGGATGGAAATCATTAATTGGCTGTCTTTAGCCATGATTCCGATCATTATTGCCGGCATTCTTCTTTATGGAACAATCAAAAAGGTTCCCACATATGAATCATTTGTAGAAGGCGGAAAAGAAGGGATAGAGATCGCCTTTTCCATTATCCCCTACTTAGTCGGAATGCTTGTCGCCATTACTGTTTTCAGATCATCAGGCGCGCTTGATTTTATAATGGACCTTTTAAAACCGGTTTTCTCCGCTATCGGTATACCCGCTGAGGTGGTTCCGCTTGCCCTGATCCGCCCGATCTCCGGTACGGCTGCACTCGGTATGACAACCGATATAATTGCAGTGTACGGGCCGGACTCCTTCATCGGCAGACTGGCATCCGTTATGCAGGGGTCAACGGATACAACGCTTTATGTGCTGACTGTGTACTTCGGGGCAGTCGGCATTAAAAAAATGGGTGATGCATTAAAGGTGGGACTTCTTGCTGATTTAATCGGTGTAGTTGCATCTATCATCATCGTTACGTTATTATTTGGGGGCGCCTGAAAACGGCGTTTTTTTAGATTGGGCGCATACAGTCTGAAAAAGCTTGTTTGTTCAGGTCGAAAAAAGTAAGATAATACTTGAGGTGAAAGACATGGAAAGACTGCAAAAAGTGATTGCTCATGCCGGATTTGCATCGCGCAGAAAGGCAGAAGAGCTGATTAAAGAAGGAAAAGTAAAGGTGAACGGCAAAGTAGTAACAGAGCTTGGTGTTAAGGTCACCGGCTCTGATCAGGTTGAGGTAAACGGGTTAAAGGTTGAACGCGAAGAGCCGGTTTACTTTCTCTTATATAAACCAAGAGGCGTTATTTCTGCAGCCCAAGATGACAAAGGACGCAAAGTCGTGACGGACTTTTTTAAAGAAGTCCCGCAGCGCATTTATCCGATCGGGCGTTTGGATTATGATACGAGCGGTCTTTTGCTTTTAACCAATGACGGCGAGTTTGCCAATAAGCTGATGCATCCTAAATATGAAATAGACAAAACATACGTGGCGAAGGTGAAAGGCATTCCGCCTAAAGAGCTGCTCAGAAAGATGGAGCGCGGAATTATGCTGGAAGAAGGCAAAACGGCGCCTGCTAAAGCGAAGCTTCTGTCTTTGGATAAGAAAAAGCAAACAAGCATTATTCAGCTGACAATTCATGAAGGACGCAACAGACAGGTGCGCCGCATGTTCGAAGCGATCGGGCATGAGGTAATCAAGCTGAAGCGCGAAGAATACGCGTTTTTAAACCTGCGAGGCTTGCACACGGGAGATGCCAGAGAACTTACGCCGCATGAAGTCAAAAGACTCAGAGCGCTGGCGGAGCACGGTAAAAACGCTTTCTAAATTTCACATAACCTTCAAAAAGTAAGAAATGTGAAATGAATGTGCAATGATATAATTGAATGGATCTGCAATAGGGGGAAGGGGGCAGTGGACAATGAAGAAAAAAAGGCGTTTATTCATTCGGACCGGCATCCTTCTCGTTTTAATCTGCGCGCTTGGCTATACGATTTACAATGCTGTATTTGCCGGCAAAGAGAGCATATCCGAAGGGTCCGACGCACCGAATTTTGTCCTTGAAGATACGAATGGGAAGCGTATCGAGCTCAGTGATTTAAAAGGGAAAGGTGTTTTTTTGAATTTCTGGGGCACATGGTGTGAACCGTGCAAAAAAGAATTTCCTTATATGGCGAACCAATATAAGCATTTTAAAGACAAAGGTATTGAAGTTGTCGCGGTAAATGTAGGGGAGTCAAAGATAGCAGTACATAATTTTATGAAATCCTACGGAGTCAATTTTCCGGTTGTTCTGGATACAGATCGCCAAGTGCTTGATGCCTATGACGTATCTCCGCTTCCGACAACCTTTTTAATCAATCCGGAAGGAAAAGTTGTCAAGGTGGTGACCGGCACTATGACAGAAAGCATGATCCATGATTATATGAATCTGATAAAACCCGGAGAGACTTCGGGATGAAGCAAGTCAAATGTGAATGCGGACATGTAAACCCGGTCGGAACCGTTCTATGTGAATCGTGCGGAAGAGCTCTCCAAGTCACTCAGCCTCCGCTTGCTGATATGAGATATGACGGAAGCGCAAGGCGTTCACAAACTTATAACAAAACGATTATTGATAAAATTTGGAATTTCTTTTCATCGGTTAAGGTTGGAATCTGGCTGATCATGATAACCCTTGCTGCATCAGCGTTCGGCACCATTTTTCCCCAAGAAGCCTATTTGCCTCCGGGCGCACAGGCTGACACCTATTACAAAGAGCAGTACGGCACATTTGGTCAGCTTTATTATTTGCTCGGATTTCATCATTTATATGGTTCTTGGTGGTATTTGCTGCTTATCGCCTCGATCGGCATTTCACTCGTGATTTGCAGCCTCGATCGGGTCATTCCGTTGTACAGGGCGTTAAAGAAACAAGGTGTCAAAAGGAGTCCTGCTTTTTTAAGAAGGCAGCGCTTGTTCAGTGAAACGGATACTGGATTGGATGGGGAAGTAAAAGAAAAGGTTGTAGCTCTCTTAAAGAAAAAGCATTATAGAATCAGAGAAAAAGAGGGAAGCATTCTTGCCGAAAAAGGGCGTTTTTCCCGCTGGGGCCCGTATGTCAACCACATTGGATTGATTATCTTTCTGATTGGTGCGATGCTGAGATTTGTGCCTGGCATGTACGTTGATGAGACGCTTTGGGTCAGAGAAGGCGAGACCGCGGCAATACCGGGAACAGACGGTAAATATTATTTAAAAAACAATCAATTCAGCGTAGAGACCTATAACAGTAAAACGGAAAAAAAGGTATTCGCAGATGCCATTGACAGAGTCGGGGACGGGAAAGTGGCAAAGAACTTTCAAACAGATGCCGTACTCTACAAGAGAGAAGGAAAAATTGTTTACGGTGAGAAGCCAAAACTGAAAAAAATATCAGAAGAGGATATCCGTGTCAATCAGCCGCTTCGTTTTGATTCTTTTTCCGTTTACCAGGTGGATTATAAAGAGAATCAGCTTGATCAAATGGTGTTTCAGCTTATAGACAAAAAAACAAAAAAATCCTTTGGGAGCATGAAGATCAACCTTTTGGATCCAAATTCGGTTTATGATCTTGGCAACGGTTACAAAATAGAAATCGCCAGCTACCTGCCCGACTTCTATTTTAATCAGGACGGGGAACCGAGCACGAAAACAAAGATCCCTAACAATCCGGCTTTTGTCTTTAATGTCATAACACCGGACAAACCGAAGGGCGAAAAGAGCTTTGTCGCCATCCAAGAAACAATCGAAGGCTCCGGCAGCAACAAATACAAGCTGAAATTTGACCATGTCGAAACGAAAAGCATTACCGGACTTACAGTCAGAAAGGATCTGACACTTTGGGTGCTTGCCGTCGGCGGAGCTATTTTTATGATCGGTGTCATTCAAGGAATGTATTGGCAGCACCGAAGAATCTGGCTGCGCTCACAGGACGGGTCAGTTATGGTGGCGGCGCATACCAATAAAAACTGGTATGGCCTGAAGAAGGATTTAGCATTTGTATTGGCTGATTCCGGACTGACTGAACCGGCGGACCAAAAAGAATGAATCAAAACACAGAAATAGGCGAAAAGGGAGTGATGACATGGCAGAGCTGAGCGGAAATTTTCTTTATGCGGCCTTTCTTGTGTATTTAATCGCTGTCCCGATTTTCGGCGGGGCCATACGAGGAAATAAAGATCAAAAGGGCAAGCCAAACCGATGGGCCAACATTGGAATCACTCTTTCTATTATCGGTTTTCTTTGCCACCTTGGATATTTCAGCACAAGGTGGGCTGCCAGCGGCCATGCGCCTGTCAGCAATATGTTTGAATTCACCACCGCGTTTGGCATGATGCTCGTTTTAGCGTTTATTATTCTTTATTTTATCTACAGATTGCCTTCATTAGGCTTGTTTACGCTGTCAATCGCTTTATTGCTGATTGCATACGCCAGCATGTTTCCGACGGATATCTCGCCATTAATTCCGTCCCTGCAGAGCAATTGGCTGTATATTCACGTAACAACGGCCGCGCTTGGGCAAGCTATACTTGCCATCAGCTTTGTCGCAGGTGTCATCTTTCTTTTGAAGCATGTAGACCAGACAAAACGCAGCAAAAAAACCTTCTGGCTTGAAGCGATTATGTTTATCCTTGTCACAACCGTCGCTTTTATTTTGATCACATCAGCATTTCGTCTTGCAGGCTATGAGGCGGAGTTCAACTGGGTGGATAAAAATAAGGAAAAAAGCGTGATGGTGTACGAAATGCCTGCGCTTGTCGGCCCGCATCAGGGAGAGCTTTTGACCGAGGAGAAAATGGAGCCGCTTGTTGAGCTTCCTGCTCTTTTCTCAGGCAGAAAGGTGAACACTGTCATTTGGTCATTTGTCGCAGGGCTGGTTTTGTACGGCGCGCTTCGTCTGATTATCAGACAAAGAATCAGTGCCCTTTTACATCCGCTTGTGAAAAACGTCAATCTTGATCTGGTGGATGAGGTTGGGTACAGGGCCGTATCAATCGGGTTTCCGATCTTTACGCTCGGCGCGCTGATCTTTGCAATGATTTGGGCTCAGCTCGCGTGGACCAGATTTTGGGGCTGGGACCCGAAGGAAGTATGGGCGCTGATCACCTTTTTGTTTTATGCCGCGTATTTGCATTTAAGACTGTCAAGAGGCTGGCACGGTGAGAAGTCAGCATGGCTGGCCGTAATCGGTTTTGCTATTATTATGTTTAATTTAATATTCGTAAATCTAGTGCTTGCCGGACTTCATTCTTATGCTTAGTCCTAAGAAAGCGACACAGTTCTCAAACTTTCTCACGATTTGAAAAATGAAAGTAACAGAAGGAAAGCAGGGGGAAAACGATGGACCAAACGAACGAAACCAAAATATTAGTAGTTGATGACGAAGCCAGAATTCGCCGCCTTTTAAGAATGTATCTGGAACGTGAAAATTATGTCATAGACGAAGCGGAAAATGGTGATGAAGCCATTGCCAAAGGACTTGAAGCCAATTATGACTTGATTTTGCTTGATCTGATGATGCCGGGGACTGATGGAATTGAAGTGTGCCGGCAACTTCGGGAAAAAAAAGCGACACCAATCATCATGCTGACCGCAAAAGGAGAAGAAACAAATCGGGTGCAGGGGTTTGAAGCGGGAACAGATGATTATATTGTCAAGCCGTTCAGCCCTAGAGAAGTCGTGCTGCGGGTAAAGGCCCTTTTGAGAAGAGCATCCCAAACCTCTTATATCAACGCCAATACACCGACGAAAAATGTGCTCGTGTTTTCACATCTGTCCATTGACCATGATGCCCACCGCGTAACGGCTGATGGAACAGAAGTAAGCCTGACGCCGAAAGAGTATGAGCTCCTACACTTCTTAGCGAAAACTCCTGACAAAGTGTATGATCGGGAAAAGCTTCTCAAAGAAGTGTGGCAATATGAGTTTTTTGGTGATCTGCGGACAGTGGACACTCATGTTAAACGCCTGAGAGAGAAGCTGAACAAGGTATCCCCGGAAGCTGCGAAAAAAATTGTCACCGTATGGGGTGTAGGCTATAAATTTGAGGTAGGCGCTGAATGAAATTTTGGAAAAGCGTAGTAGGCAAGCTGTGGTTTACGATCCTTTCACTCGTTTTGATCGTATTATTTATTTTAACGGTTCTTTTGTTGGAGTTTATTGAAAATTACCATGTGGAAGAAGCCGAGAATGATTTAACACAGCTTGCGAATAAAGTTGCTGTCATCTTAGAAAATCACGAGGACCAGGCGCTGGCAAGATCAATCACTTGGGAGCTCGCTGATAACTTAACAAGCATTGCAATCATTCAAGATGAGAAACAGTATTGGTATTCTCCGAATGATAAAAATCGCCTGTCGTCTATTACGGTTGAGCAAATACAGCATGACAATGACTTAAATGAAGCTCTCCAAGATCATAAAAAAGTAAGCAAACGAACGGGGCTGAGCGACACAGACACGGATAATGAGCGTCTGATTGTAGGTGTCCCGTATGAAAAAGACGGAAAGAAAGGCATGGTCTTTTTATCCCAGTCTTTGCTTGCCGTTAAAGATACAACAAAACACACGACCCGCTATATTTTTCTGGCCGCGGGGATTGCGATTGTACTGACCACGTTTTTTGCTTTCTTCTTATCAAGCAGGGTCACGTATCCGCTTCGAAAAATGAGAGAGGGCGCACAGGACTTGGCAAAGGGCAAGTTCGATACAAAAATCCCAATTTTAACTCAGGATGAAATCGGTGAACTGGCAACTGCTTTTAATCAAATGGGGCGGCAGCTTAACTTTCATATTAATGCGCTCAATCAAGAAAAAGAACAGCTTTCTAATATTTTGAGCAGTATGGCTGATGGGGTTATTACCATTAATATTGACGGTACGATTCTTGTGACAAACCCGCCGGCTGAACGTTTTCTTCAAGCTTGGTATTATGAGCAGAACATGAATATTAAAGAAGGGGATAACCTTCCGCCTGAAGCAAAAGAGCTGTTCCAAAACGCTGTCAGCACTGAAAAAGAACAAATGATAGAAATGACGCTGCAGGGCAGATCATGGGTGCTTTTGATGTCGCCGCTTTATGCGGAAGCGCATGTCAGAGGAGCGGTTGCCGTGCTGCGCGATATGACGGAAGAACGCCGCCTTGATAAACTGCGTGAGGATTTTATCGCAAATGTCAGTCATGAGTTGAGAACACCGATTTCCATGCTTCAGGGATACAGTGAAGCGATTGTCGATGACATTGCAAGCTCTGAAGAAGACCGAAAAGAAATTGCTCAAATCATTTATGACGAATCGCTGCGAATGGGCCGCTTAGTCAACGATCTGCTTGATTTAGCCCGAATGGAATCAGGCCATACAGGCTTGCATTATGAAAAAATCAATGTTAATGAATTTTTAGACAAGATCATCCGGAAATTTTCCGGCGTTGCTAAAGAAAAAAATATTGCTTTACATCAAGACGTTTCTCTCATAGAAGAGGAATTTATGTTTGATGAAGACAAGATGGAGCAGGTATTTACCAATTTGGTCGATAACGCGCTGCGGCATACTTCATCCGGCGGCAGTGTTTCTATTGAAGTCCATTCTGTGAAGGATGGATTGAAAATCGATATCAAAGACTCTGGATCCGGTATACCGGAAGAAGATCTCCCTTTTATCTTTGAGCGGTTCTATAAGGCAGATAAAGCGAGGACAAGAGGCAGAGCAGGAACCGGACTAGGGCTGGCTATTGTTAAAAATATCGTGGAGGCCCACAACGGGTCAATTACGGTGCACAGCCGAATGGATAAAGGAACGACATTTACATTTTATATTCCGACAAAACCACAAAATCGAGTCTGAATTTGCCGAAGAATCTTGTTCCATAAGAAACACCCGCTGACCTTAGCGGGTGTTTTTTTAAAAGCCAATATTAATAAAATTTAAGGATATGTTAATATAAATTCCCTTCCAAATTCCAGTTTCTCGTAATATAGTTGTAATGTAACTTTTCAAGCTATTAATACGACAAAAAAGTGAACGGAGGGGTTTCAAATGGAAGAAACCTTTCAATTGTTATATGATACTTATCATCAAGATTTGTACCAGTTTTTATTTTATATGGTAAAGGATAAAAATCAGGCTGAAGATCTTCTTCAGGAGGTTTATATCCGGGTATTACATTCTTATCATACGTTTGAAGGAAGAAGCAGTGAAAAAACATGGCTTTTGTCTGTCGCGCGCCATGTTGCGATAGACTGGTTCCGTAAACAGCAGACGATCAGACAGCGTATACTCGGCACATTTGATTGGGATACACAGGATGTCAGAGATCAGCAATTGCTTCCGGATGAACTTGCGGTTCAACATGAAAACGTCCGGGAGATTTATGCTGCGCTTGATCAATGTACGATCGATCAAAGAGCTGTGATTATCTTGCGGTTTATTCAGGGATATTCAATACAGGAAACAGCCAATGCTCTGCGCTTCTCGGAAAGCAAAGTCAAAACGACCCAACACAGAGGGCTCAAAGTACTTCGGAAACATATGGAGCTTTTGAGGGAGGAGCTAATGGATGATGAAGTCAGATTGGAACGAAGAGCAGATAAAGGAGTTGTTAAGTCAACTTCCGGCAGTTAAAGACCATCGTTCGCCCCAAGATATTTACAAGCGGCTGACGATGGCAAAAATCAAAAAAAAGCCAGCTGTTAGGTGGATTGGCCCCGCGTGTGCCACTGCAATTGCGGTTTATATCGCCTTCATTATTTCTCCTCAATTCTTTGATCAGGCACAACCTCAACAAAAAGAAGCGTCCCAAGAGAACGCTGTGACGAAAACTGAGACAGCAGACAGCCCAAAGGCTGCATCATCCCTGGATCAGACATCGTATGTTGTTTCTGAAAAGGAACAGAACAATTACATCACTGTAGCGATTGCTGATGCCGAAACATCCGCAATTATACCTCTCAGCATCAAAAAAACAAACGAAGACCAAACGATACAGGAGATGTTGTTTGAAAGCAGTGAACTGGGTATTTTGGATCATGCCATTACGATCCCATCCTTCATAGATGAAATAGAGGTAAAGGAAAAACCAAACCAGAAGGAATTAAGTATACGAGTCCATCAGCCGGTTCAGGCTTTTTCTGTAAAAGATGATACACTGTTAAAAAAATTGCTGAAAGA
Source organism: Bacillus sp. 11C (assembly GCF_055486375.1). Lineage (NCBI taxonomy): Bacteria > Bacillati > Bacillota > Bacilli > Caryophanales > Bacillaceae > Bacillus > Bacillus sp. 11C. The sequence continues at coordinate 162,211 of NZ_JBUPVZ010000003.1, read as the reverse complement.
ATCTTTAAAATGGAGTCCTTATGAAAAAATCAAATTTTTATCGGATCAAAACGATAGTGGCATCCGTATTGGCTCATATGGCACTTTTACGGAAATTTCGATTCCCAAACAGTCGAAAAGAGCCTACTACTTGTACCGAAATAAACAAGGACAAGACTTTCTCGTACCATCAGAAAAAACATTTGATACGGTAAAAGAAGCGATTAAGGAAATGGAATCGAGCAACCAACAAGAAACAACACCTCTTTTTCAAGCGGGAGCTGTCAAATCTGTAACGAAGAAAAAGAAACACTTATATATCCACTTCTCAAAAGACTCAGAAGTTGACGATTCTATTGCTGGTATCTTAATGCTTGAAGGACTTCTTTTAACAGCAAAGGAATTTGGTTTTACAAAGGTGACCTTTACGGAAACCAGAACAAAAAAAATCGGCAGGTATGACGTATCAGGTGCTATTCCGGTACCTGCTGCTCCAAACCCGATCTCTTTAAACTAAAAGTGGCCCTCAGGGTCTTTTTTAGTTGCCTTTCATATAATAGAAATTTTCAAAAAATAGTTGTGCGTGTATAATAAAACAAGGTAACGATTGAAAGGATTTGAGATGAGTGAACGTGTTAACAATCAAAGGAGTTTCCATCGGAGAAGGGATGCCGAAAATCATCATTCCGTTGATGGGAAAAACAGAAAAACAAATTTTGAACGAAGCAGAAGCTGTAAAATTACTGGATCCGGACATTGTGGAGTGGCGAGTCGACGTATTTGAAAAAGCAAACGACAGAGAAGCTGTCACACAGATGATTTCTAAGCTTCGGGAGTCTTTAGCTGACAAGCTGTTTCTATTCACCTTCAGAACCCATAAAGAAGGCGGCAGCATGGAAATGGATGAAAGCTCATATATTGCCTTGCTGGAAGCGGCAGTCAAGACAAAAGACATCGATCTTATTGACATTGAATTATTTTCAGAAGATGCAAATGTGAAAGCGTTAGTATCGCTGGCAGAAGAACATAATGTCTATGTGGTGATGTCAAATCATGATTTTGAGAAAACGCCTGCGAAAGATGAAATTCTTTCGAGACTTCGAAAAATGCAGGATTTAGGGGCGCATATTCCAAAAATGGCTGTCATGCCGAATGATACAGGAGATCTCTTAACGCTGCTTGATGCAACGTATACAATGAAAACAAAATATGCAAACGGTCCAATCATTACAATGTCCATGGCTGCAACAGGACTGATCAGCAGACTGAGCGGCGAGGTTTTTGGATCAGCTTGTACTTTTGGCGCCGGAGAAGAGGCCTCGGCACCTGGTCAAATACCTGTTTCTGAGCTGAGGAGTGTCTTAGACATTTTGCACAAAAACATACGAAAATAAAACAATAAAAAACTCAAGCTATACAGCTTGAGTTTTTTTGATTTATGGAAGATCAATGAGCTTAACAGATACAATATCGGGAACTTCTGTTAGTTCTTTCACGATTTTATCTTCCAAATGTCTGTCAAAGGAAAGCATCATGATGGCTTCTCCGCCTTTTTCTTTACGGCCAACCTGCATGGTTGCAATGTTAATATCGTTATCTCCGAGAATACGTCCTACTCGGCCGATGACACCTGTTGTATCCTGATGCTGGATATATACCAAGTGACCTGTCGGATAAAAATCGATATTAAAGCCGTTGATCTCGACAATACGTTCTCCGAAATGAGGGATATACGTAGCCGTCACAGTAAAGGTGCTGCGGTCTCCCGTTACTTTTACGCTGATGCAGTTATCGTATCCAGATTCAGAAGAGGAAATTTTTTCACTGAAGCTGATGCCGCGTTCTTTTGCGACACCGCCGGCATTGACTTCGTTAACAGTTGAGTCAACGCGCGGTTTTAAAAAGCCTGACAGAAGGCTTTTTGTAATGAACGATGTTTCAAGTTTAGCAATTGTGCCTTCATACTGAATGGCAACATCCTGTACCGGCTCTTTCATGCATTGGGATACTAGGCTGCCAATTTTTCCTGCGATTTGATGGTAAGGCTTAATCTTAGCGAATTCATCTTTTGTCATGGCTGGCAGGTTGATAGCTGACATGACAGGAAGACCTTTTGCGAACTGCAGAACTTCTTCTGACACTTGAGCCGCGACATTCAGCTGTGCTTCTTTAGTCGATGCTCCCAAGTGAGGAGTTGCAATGACTAATGGATGATCAACGAGTTTATTGTCAACAGGCGGTTCAACTTCAAAAACGTCAAGCGCCGCTCCGGCAACATGCCCGCTTTCCAAAGCTTCGAGAAGTGCAGCTTCATCGATAATACCGCCTCGCGCGCAGTTAATTAAGCGAACACCTTTTTTCGTTTTTGCAATCGTTTCTTTATTCAACAAGCCTTTTGTTTCTTTTGTTAAAGGCGTGTGAACAGTAATAATATCCGCGCTTTCAAGCACTTCTTCAAATGTACGGCTGTTTACACCGATTTTTTTCGCTCTATCTTCAGTTAAGAAAGGATCAAAAACGTGAACGGTCATACCGAACGCTCTCGCACGTTGTGCGATTTCGCTTCCAATTCGGCCTAATCCAACAATCCCAAGCGTTTTCCCGTAAAGCTCTGAACCGACATAAGCCGTGCGGTTCCACTCTCTGGATTTCACGGAGATATTAGCCTGAGGAATGTGTCTCATTAAAGAAGAGATCATCGCAAATGTATGCTCAGCTGTCGAAATGGTGTTGCCGTTTGGAGCGTTAATTACGATGACGCCGTGTTTAGTCGCCTCGTCAATATCGATATTATCTACACCGACACCGGCTCTTCCGACAATTTTTAAAGAAGTCATTTTGTTGAAAAGGTCTTCTGTTACTTTTGTTGCGCTTCGCACCAAAAGAGCATCAAAAGTATGTAACTCATCCTCTGCATCTGCTGCGTTTTTTTGAACGATTTCAATAAAGTCTGATTCAATAAGTGGCTGTAAGCCGTCGTTGCTCATTTTGTCTGAGACCAATACTCGAAACATCGTTAGATTTCCTCCTAAATTGACAAACTAAATATCTGATAATTTAACATATTCTCAATAGAGTGTCAACGTGTATTGACGCAGTAAAGGGTAAAAGGAAAGCTTGAAAATCAATGTTTTCACAGCTTTTGGGTATTATTTATAATTTGAAGCAATTCTCTATACAGGCAACAAGTTATCGTTTATAATGGAACTAAATTCATATGATCAATCTTCGGGGCAGGGTGAAATTCCCTACCGGCGGTGATGAGCCGATGGCTCTAAGCCCGCGAGCTGTTTTTTACAGCAGGATTCGGTGAGATTCCGGAGCCGACAGTACAGTCTGGATGGGAGAAGATGGAGGTTCATAAGCGTTTTGAAATTTATTTCTCAAACGTTTCTTTGCCTAGCCTAATTTTCGAAACCCCGCTTTTTTTAGATGAAGCGGTTTTTTGATTGGCTGGAAAAGAACCTTTCCGTTTTCGAGTAAGATGTGATCGAAAAGGAGAGAGTGAAGTGAAAGTGAAAAAATTAGTTGTGATCAGTATGCTGAGCAGCATTGCATTTGTTTTGATGCTGTTAAATTTCCCGTTTCCGGGACTTCCGGATTATTTGAAAATTGATTTTAGCGACGTGCCCGCTATTATTGCCATTCTGATTTACGGTCCTTTGGCGGGAATTGCCGTCGAAGCGATAAAAAACGTTCTTCAATATATCATTCAGGGAAGCATGGCCGGAGTTCCTGTCGGGCAGACTGCGAATTTTATCGCAGGAACACTCTTTATCTTGCCGACTGCTTTCTTATTTAAAAAGCTGAGCTCAGCAAAGGGGATTGCTGTCAGTCTGCTTCTGGGAACTGCAGCGATGACCGTTTTGATGAGTATTTTAAATTATGTACTGTTTCTTCCGGCTTACACGTGGTTTTTACATTCGCCGGCATTATCCGACAGCGCGCTGAAAACAGCGGTCGTCGCTGGTATTCTGCCGTTTAACATCATAAAAGGCATTGTGATTACGATTGTTTTCTCACTTATTTTCGTCAAGTTGAAGCCATGGATTGAACAGCAGCGAAGCGCTCATATCCATTAAAATATAAAAAGCTCCCGCAGGGGAGCTTTTTCCATACTTCTATTCAAATTTAAGCGGGTCGCCTTCAAATGGCTCATCCGCCACTTTGATGGAATCAGTAGGACATCCTTCAAATGCGTCAATCATATCTTCTTCCAGTACCTCAGGAACTTCAACAACGCCTTTGTTTTCATCAAGCGTTACGAACGCGATGCCTTCATCATCGTAATCGTAAATGTCTGGTGCAGCAGCTCCGCAAGCGCCGCATGCAATACATGTATCTTTGTCTACGATTGTGTACTTTGCCATGAATAAAACCTCCCAGATTGTTCTTGGTGGAACAAATGGATCAATCTTTATATTTAATCAATTTAACACCTATTCCTCTTACTTATTGTAATGATGTTGCTGCCACATTTCAACAGAAAAATGATTGAGAATGCTTATCACATAAGGGGTTATCTACATAACATCCCCCCTAACGATGACTTTAAACGTCGATTTCTGTTTAAAATCTGTTAAAATAAAAAGAGCAAATCAACGATTTTTGTCAGGAAGAATGTGGGTGGATAGGTTGTCATTAAATTACTTCGATATTATGGTTCTCGATTGCCTTTGCAAAATAAACGGAGAACGTTCGGGAAGCGCTGTTTTTCACCTATTCAAAGGCAAAAGATCGTCACAAACCATTCAAGACGCCGGCTTGTTTCAGACTGCAAAATATTTTGGAATGGCGCCGAAATGTTCGAGAAGCGATATTTTAGCGTCAATCACCAAGCTCGAACAGCATTCATATCTCGAACCAATGGCTGAAACAGATACATATAAAGTGACAGCCAGCGGCGCAGCGGCATTGAGTTATGCTCTCAATGAATGGCCTTGGCCTGTTCATTGCCACGGCGCTTATTACCAGCAGGCTGCCGGTGTGCTTTGGAAAAGGCTTTCCCTGCTTGTGCAGGTCTTATCTAATAAACTGCAAGGGAGCAGGCGGTATATCCCTGTCACAAAGGATTATAAGACGCTTCACTGGGTAAAGAAATACCTTTCCCGCCATACGGATCATATAGAGATGGCACGCAGCTTTTTTGCCATGCTGGAGGAGCATTTGTATAAGATTGATGACAAAGAAGCGAAAATTTTTGTCTACTCTTTAACCTCGCACGATAGGATCGGCTATACGAGCAGACAGCTTGCTGACACGCTGAAAGAAGATGAATGGTATGTTTATATCATGTTTTGGGCTTCCGTACATTATTTTATACATTCTCTTCCGGAATGTGAACATTCTCTGTTAAAGGACCTCCTCTCTGATGTGCATGTTGAGAATGCCCTGACAGAGTCAACGAGAAAAACATGGCAGATGGTCAAACAAGGGATCCCGATACAGCGAATTGCAGAAATCAGAAAGCTGAAAACAGCGACGATCGAAGACCATATTGTCGAGATTTCTCTCCACGAGCCTGCGTTTAAGATAGATGACTATGTATCAGCGGAAGACCAGCTCAAAATTGCAGAGTTTGCCAAACGGATGAGAACGAACAAAATCAAACAAATTCGCGACGGGATGGAACAGCGGTTCAGCTATTTTCAAATCAGATTGGCATTGACAAAGCAGGTGCAGCAATATGACTAAATTACAGCAAACGTTATATCAGTTTTTTGGTTTTACTTCCTTTAAAAAAGGGCAGGAGGACATTATTAGAAGCATACTTAGCGGGAAGGATACCATTGCGATGCTCCCGACTGGGGGAGGAAAATCGCTTTGCTACCAGCTGCCTGGCTATATGCATGACGGCATGGTATTAATCGTTTCTCCATTGCTTTCCTTAATGGAGGATCAGGTACAGCAGCTGAAGGCGCGGGGCGAAAAGCGTGCGGCAGCTTTGAACAGCATGCTAAGCATGCAGCAGAGACAATTCGTTTTAGATCATATTCATCGCTATAAATTTTTATACTTGTCTCCTGAGGCTTTGCAGTCCCCATATGTATTGGAGAAATTGAAAAGCGTCTCGATCAGCCTATTTGTTATTGATGAGGCGCATTGTATATCTGAATGGGGGCATGACTTCAGGCCTGACTATTCAAAGCTAGGACAGCTGAGAAAAAAACTTGGGCACCCGCCGGTTCTGGCATTGACCGCTACAGCTACAAAGGCTACGCTGCAAGATGTCACGGACCTGCTTGAGCTGCAGCATGCCGAACGGCATCTCAACTCAGTCAATCGTCCAAATATCGCGCTCAGGGTTGAACATGCGGCTGATACTGTCGGAAAAATAGATAGGGTCATTCAGCTGGTTGAAAACCTGCAAGGTCCGGGAATTGTTTATTGTCCGACAAGGAAATGGGCTGAGGAATTAGCGGGTGAAATTAAAAGCAAAACGAGCAGCAGAGCCGACTTTTACCATGGCGGTATGGAATCTGGCGACAGGATTTTAATTCAGCAGCAGTTTATTCATAACCAGCTTGATGTGATATGTTGTACGAATGCGTTTGGAATGGGTGTCGATAAACCTGATATTAGATATGTGATCCATTTTCACCTCCCGCAAACGGCTGAAGCTTTTATGCAGGAAATCGGCAGAGCGGGACGCGATGGAAAACCGAGTGTCAGCATTTTGCTGCGGGCGCCAGGGGATTTTGAACTTCAGGAGCAGATTATCCAAATGGAGAGTGTTACAGCTGAAGAAATCGCCAATGTGATCCGTGTGCTTGAGGAGACGGAGGAGCGGGATGAGAGAAGGTTGCGTGACTTATTAATGCAATATGATATCGGAGAGACCCAAGGCCGTATGATGATACATCTCTTTATGCAGGGCAAAACATCAATTGAACTGGTGAAGCGGGAGATTTCTTATCGCATGGAACTTAAGCTGGAAAAAGTTCGCCGTGTATCTTTGCTGCTTCAGCGTGATGGCTGTATAAGACAATCGCTGTTAACCTATTTTGATGAATCATACGATCCTGAGGACGGAAACCTCCCGTGCTGTTCTCATTGCGGTTTCGATCTATCCTTGTATGAACAAAAAGAAGAACGGAATAAAAAGGCTTCATTAGACAGCTGGAGTTCGGAATTGCACCGAATATTCAGCTTGCAGACTGTAGGTGAACTGGACTGAAACAGCAAAAGGATTTCATTCAGCAAATGTCAGACCGTGATATGCTGAAGCAGTTATATTTGACGCAGCTTCTGATCCTCATCGCCGCAGCTGCAGCAGGATTGTTCTTTTTTAAGGATGTCAGAGACGTACTAAAACTCTGGGATATTAGCGATATGCGAATCATATGGTACGGTGTTTCTATTGCTGTTATTGTGATTTTAGCCGATATGGCAGTGATGAAATGGTGCCCGCCCCATCTATATGATGACGGGGGAATCAATAAAAAAATATTCAGTAAGAGGTCAATCCCTCATATTATATTTTTAACGCTTCTGATTGCTTTCGCGGAAGAAATGTTATTCAGAGGAGTGCTGCAGACTCATATCGGTTTATGGGCGGCCAGCCTTGTATTTGCCGTTCTTCATTTTCGGTATTTGTCAAAATGGCTGTTATTTATCATGGTGACAGCAATCAGCTTTTTGCTCGGACTGATGTATGAATGGACCGGTAACTTATTTGTTCCGATGACGGCGCATTTTATCATTGATGCCGTGTTTGCCTGTCAGATTCGTTTTGAACATGTGAGGAGGGATAAACATGACGAACATGTCGAGAGTAGAGCGAAGAAAAAACCAGAATCTTTATGAAGATCAAAACGCCGCCTTGGCGGACGAATATTTCGATGATGATGGAGAAAGCCTTCGGACAAGACAATCTGTAAAAAATCAAAGAGAACAGAAAAAAAAGCAAGGTAAAACAAAAACGCCATTATTCACTGTGCTCGCTGTATTATTTGTATTTGTGCCGGTTATCGTTTTAGTCAGTTTATTTTATCTAAAAAACCACCCGGATCACCGTGACGATTATGAAGATGTTTTTATCGACAGCAGCCAAAGCAAATATGAGGTTGTACCGAAATCAGAGGGTAAAAAAGACACCAAAGAAGACACCAAAGAGACTGCACTGCAGCAAGCGTCCAAAAAAAAGTCTGAGGATACAAAGGCGAAAGAGCCGGCAAAAACAACAACTGATAAAAAACAGCCTGCTTTAGCGGAAACAGAAGACTCAGAAAATAAGGAGGAAGCAACCGCCGCGGCTGCTTCCTCTTCCCAACAAACAGCAGCCCAAAAAGAACAGCAGCCGGCAGAACCAGTTCAATCTAAGGCGAAACGAGTAGTTAAGCACACCGTCCAAAAGAAAGAAACGTTGTACCGCATTTCCATGAAATATTATAAAAGCCGGTCGGGAGAAGAAAAAATCCGTGCGTATAATCATTTGAATGGAAATGAAGTATACACCGGACAAGTTTTGGACATCCCCCTTGATGGATGAATAGGGCATTTTTTTTAATTCACGCTCATATATTGTAGCAATGAAAATGGACAAGGTGTGAAGCGTATGGAATCCTTATGGAATCAGCTCGATCAGTTTACAGATGCGCCGACCAAACAGATGCTCCAAGCGCTGGTGAAACGAAAACAAAAATTTGAAAATTATGCAGCGCAATGCCGCAGATGGCGATGGGCTTCACTCATTTGCTTGGGTTTATTATGTCTTATGATCATGATCAAAAGCCCGGCGCCTCAGCTCGTTCTTCAAGAAATGCTAAGCCGTACCTTTTATTTATTTTGGATGATGGCCACCGCTTTTGCATACTGCACTTCATTTTATTTTAAGAAAAAGGAAGATAAAGCTGAGGGCGATTTCCATAAACTGAGATGCGAAATTATTCAGAAAAGCACTGATCTTTGGCCGCAGCCGGATAAATGGAAGGCGAGAGAGTCTGTTTTTCAAATGATGAAGCACAAATATGATATTAATCTATATTTTGAAAGTAAATAAAATGGGGCGTTTTCTCAAACGATAGAAACGTCTTTTTTTTATTGTCCGTCTTATTGGTAAGTTCTAAAAAGAATGGAGAGTTTTTATGAAGCTATCAGTGAAAATTGCCGGTGTGCTAACTGTTGCCGCAGCGGCTATGACGGCAAAAATGTATTCAACAGCAAAAGGCAACCATTTGAAAACACATACGTTTCTTTTATCAAAAATGAAGGGCAAATTGCCTCTTACAATCTTTTTTATTTCGGACATTCATAAACGTTCCATCGATCAAGACCTTTTACAAAAAGCGCGTAGTCATGCCCCTCACCTGGTTATTATCGGCGGTGATTTAGCCGAGGGCGGGGTGCCCAGTACGAGAATCGAGGAAAACATCAAACGGCTCTCAAATATTGGGGTCCCTGTCGTGTTTGTGTGGGGAAATAATGATTATGAAGTCAGACAGCATCAGCTGTATTCCATATTCAAAGCGTACGGTGTCATCAGCCTGAGGAATGAATCAATTTCGTTTTCGCACAATGGGCATACGATTGCGATTGCGGGAGTTGATGATATCAAGATGGAGATGGATCATTATGAGGAAGCCATTAAAGAGCTCGACAAAAGCCAGCTGAATATTCTGGTTTGCCATAACCCGGAAATCCACGAACAAATCAATGAAACCGACGGTATTGATGCGATATTCAGCGGACATACCCATGGCGGTCAGATCAGGTTTGGGAAATTCGGCCCATATGAGCTTGGAAAAACAGGTATTGTTAAACATGCGGCGTATCTGATCAGCAACGGATATGGCACGACAAAAGTGCCTCTTCGTTTAGGTGCTGAGCCGGAAACACATATTGTAACTCTTTGCGCGCCAGAATAACTTCTCAAAAGCAAAAATCAATAAGGCAATAAAAACTGCATTGTGCTTGTCTTACTAGTGAACTCAGTGTAAACTGATAACAATTAAGAACCTATGACTCATCATCTCATATAATGTGTTATATGATTTGTGTGCAAGTAGAGGCAGGAGGGAACGTTATGCGGCTTGAGCGTCTGAATTATAATAAGATTAAAATCTTTTTAACCCTCGATGATTTGACAGACCGGGGATTGACAAAAGAAGACCTCTGGAAGGACTCATTTAAAGTCCACCAGTTATTTAAAGATATGATGAATGAAGCTAATACAGAGCTCGGCTTTGAAGCGAATGGACCGATTGCAGTGGAAGTGTATTCTCTCCAAGCACAAGGGATGGTTGTGATCGTAACAAAGAACCAAGAAGCAGATTCCGAAGACGATGAGTATGATGATGATTACATCGAAATGCAAGTCAAGCTTGATGAAAGCGCGGATATCATTTATCAATTCCATTCCTTTGAAGATATCATTCAGCTTTCAGAAAGCTTACAGCGAATCGGTATCACAGGGGGGACTGTCTACCACTATGAGGGACAGTACTTTTTAAGCCTTGAAGACCTGGGGTCACATACGGCTGAGGGAGTTGTGTCGGTTCTGGCTGAATACGGCAATCCGACAACTTTAACGATTTATCGCTTGCAAGAGTATGGTAAGCTTATTATGGACGATAATGCTGTTGAGACGATACAGACTCATTTTTTATAAAAATGCAACGGAAAACTGCTGATTTCACAGCAGTTTTTTTTGAGTTAAAAAACATGGAAAAACATAACGTTTATTCTATGCATAGATCATATGAAGGTGTATACTATTCTCTGAAAGGGAGCATGTGAGAAACAGAAGATTCTAGGAGGTTAACTCAAATGGCAGCCGATCGAAACACCGGTCATACAGAAGAGGACAAACTTGATGTATTAAAATCAACCCAAACCGTAATACATAAGGCTCTGGAAAAATTAGGATATCCCGAAGAAGTCTACGAACTGTTAAAGGAGCCGATGAGATTATTAACGGTAAAAATACCTGTTCGTATGGACGACGGTTCAGTACAGATTTTCACAGGTTATCGTGCGCAGCACAATGACTCTGTCGGTCCGACGAAGGGCGGGATACGTTTTCACCCGAACGTAACAGAAAAAGAGGTGAAGGCGCTTTCTATTTGGATGAGTTTAAAATGCGGCATAATTGATCTTCCATATGGCGGTGGTAAAGGCGGAATTGTTTGTGATCCAAGGGATATGTCGTTTAGAGAGCTGGAGCGTCTGAGCAGAGGGTATGTCAGAGCAATCAGCCAAATTGTCGGCCCGACAAAAGACGTGCCGGCACCGGATGTATTTACAAACTCACAAATCATGGCTTGGATGATGGATGAGTATTCAAGAATTGATGAATTTAATTCGCCTGGATTTATTACGGGCAAGCCGCTTGTGCTTGGCGGATCTCACGGGAGAGAATCTGCGACAGCAAAAGGCGTAACGATCTGTATTAAAGAAGCGGCAAAGAAAAAAGGCATTGATATTAATGGTGCGCGTGTCGTTGTTCAAGGCTTCGGAAACGCGGGAAGCTATTTAGCTAAATTTATGCATGATGCGGGAGCAAAGGTTGTCGGCATCTCAGATGCGTATGGCGGACTTTATGATCCGGAAGGCCTCGATATCGATTACTTACTCGACCGCCGCGACAGCTTCGGTACCGTAACAAAGCTTTTCAACGATACTATTACGAACCAGGAGCTGCTGGAGCTGGATTGTGATATCCTTGTTCCTGCCGCAATTGAAAATCAAATTACAGAAGAAAATGCCCATAATATCCGGGCTGGAATTGTCGTTGAAGCGGCAAACGGGCCAACAACGCTTGAAGGAACAAAAATTCTTTCAGACCGGGACATTCTGCTTGTGCCAGACGTACTGGCAAGCGCCGGTGGCGTAACGGTTTCATATTTTGAATGGGTTCAGAATAACCAAGGCTTCTACTGGAGTGAAGAAGAGGTAGAAGAAAAATTAGAAAAAATGATGATCAAATCATTTAACAATATTTATGAAATGGCTAAAAACCGAAGAATTGACATGAGGCTCGCTGCTTATATGGTCGGTGTTCGCAAAATGGCTGAAGCTTCGCGCTTTAGAGGCTGGATATAAGTTGATAATTTGCATAAAAATAAAAAATCTCCTATGATAAAATAGGAGATTTTTTTATTCGGAAATATAAAAATATGAAGTGAAATGCCAATCGCAGGAGTTGACGGAAATGATTCAAGAAAAAGCAATAATTATTGGCGGAGGACCTTGTGGACTATCTGCTGCCATTCACCTAAAACAAATTGGCATTGATGCCCTCGTCATCGAAAAAGGCAATGTCGTTAACAGCATTTACAATTATCCGACGCATCAAACCTTCTTCAGCTCAAGTGAAAAGCTTGAAATTGGAGACGTGGCATTTATTACGGAAAACAGAAAACCTGTCAGAATTCAGGCTTTGTCGTATTACCGGGAAGTTGTCAAACGGAAAAACATCCGTGTCAATGCGTTTGAAATGGTGCATAGAGTCACGAAAGCGGAAAACAATTCTTTTGTTATAGAGACGTCAAAAGGGACTTACACGACACCGTATTGTATTATTGCAACAGGCTATTATGATCACCCAAACTATATGAACGTACCCGGTGAGGATTTGCCAAAAGTATTCCATTATTTTAAAGAAGGCCATCCGTACTTTGATAAAGATGTCGTCGTCATAGGCGGCAAAAATTCAAGCGTAGACGCTGCGCTTGAACTCGTGAAATCTGGAGCGCGTGTCACAGTCTTATACAGGGGCAATGAGTATTCGCCAAGCATTAAGCCGTGGATCCTGCCTGAATTTGAGTCGCTCGTCAGAAACGGAACCATCCGCATGGAATTTGGGGCTTGTGTCGAAAAAATCACCGAGGATGAAGTGGTATTCCGCTCCGGCGAGAAGGAACTCATTACCATTAAAAATGATTTTGTATTTGCCATGACAGGCTATCATCCCGATCATCAATTTCTTGAAAAAATGGGTGTTAAAATTGATCAAGAAACAGGACGTCCATTTTTTAATGAAGAAACGATGGAAACAAACGTTGAAGGCATTTTTATTGCCGGGGTCATTGTTGCCGGGAACAATGCAAATGAAATATTTATTGAAAACGGCAGATTTCACGGGGGACATATCGCAGCGGAAATCGCCAAAAGAGAAAATTATTAAAGAAGGGGAGCATATGAAGAATTCGTATGCTCTTTTTGTTTTTTTTAAGTTCAGACAGATGTAAAATCATAAACAACATGGTAGGATAGACTTAGGAATATAAAGGAAAGAGGTTGCCTGATGTTTGCAATCATCTCTGCAGGAATCGCTCCCGGCATCGCGCTGTTAAGTTATTTTTATTTAAAAGATCAGTATGATAATGAACCTGTACATATGGTGCTTCGTTCGTTTTTTCTGGGAGTTGTTCTTGTATTTCCCACAATGTTTATCCAGTACGTGCTTGAAAAAGAAAATGTGGGAGGCGGAAGCTTTTTCGTTTCTTTTTTGACTTCGGGGTTTTTGGAGGAATCACTGAAATGGTTTATTCTGATGGTCAGTGTATACCCGCACGCCCACTTTGATGAGCATTATGACGGGATTGTGTACGGGGCCAGTGTATCGCTCGGTTTTGCAACTCTCGAAAATATTCTTTACTTAATCGGCCACGGTGTGGAGCATGCGTTTGTTAGGGCGCTGCTGCCAGTTTCATGCCATGCCTTGATAGGTGTTATTATGGGATTTTACCTTGGGAAAGCCCGTTTTTCCGCTCATAAGGCGCGTGTGAAGTGGCTTATTCTTTCTTTAGCTGTTCCGTCACTTTTGCATGGATCGTATGATTTTATTCTGACAGCACTCAGCAATTGGATTTATTATATGTTTCCATTTATGTTGTTTTTATGGTGGTTTGGTTTGCGTAAAGCGAAAAAAGCCCGTTCCGTCAATATGATGCAAGTATAGAAGCCGCACAGAACCGTGCGGCTTTTTGTGTGCCGATTTATCAAATGAGATTTATGTTCTGAGGGATAACAAGGAAAGAGTGTATAAAAATAACCTCGTTACAGAAAATACGATTACACTCAAAAATTTGCTGTAGGAGGCTTGAAAAGATGAAGTCCAAAGGAACGATTATGGCATGTCTCATCCTTTTTTCCTTTACAATAACGACGTTTATCAATACTGAAACCATCTCTGCCTTTTCCAATCAGGTCATTCAAAGAGGGGCTACAGGAGACGATGTGATCGAACTCCAAGCGCGCCTTCAATATAATGGATACTATAACGGAAAAATTGACGGGGTTTATGGATGGGGAACGTACTGGGCAGTTCGAAATTTTCAGGATCAATTCGGGTTAAAAGAGGTTGACGGCCTTGTAGGGGCTAAAACAAAGCAAACCTTAATATCTAAATCTAAATACTATCGTGAATACGTCATGGAACAGCTTCAAAAAGGGAATACGTTCACGCATTACGGAAAAATTCCGCTGAAGTATCAGACGAAACCGTCAAAAGCAGCAACACAAAAAGCAAGACAGCAAGCAGAAGCGCGGCAGAAACAGCCTGCGGAAAAAACAACGCAGCAGCCTAAAGCGGATAAACAGCAAAACAACACACCTGCAAAAACAAGAAAACAGGACGCGGTCGCAGCTAACATGCCTGGCGGATTTTCCAACAATGATATTCGGCTGCTTTCTCAAGCGGTTTACGGGGAAGCACGGGGAGAACCGTACGAGGGTCAGGTTGCCGTCGCGGCAGTTATTTTGAACCGTTTGAACAGTCCGTTATTTCCCAATTCAGTAGCTGGTATTATTTTTGAACCGCTTGCGTTTACAGCGGTGGCTGACGGGCAAATTTATATGCAGCCGAATGAAACGGCAAGAGAAGCAGTGCTGGATGCCATTAATGGCTGGGATCCAACCGAGGAAGCACTGTACTACTTTAATCCGGATACAGCGACCAGCGCATGGATTTGGGGACGCCCGCAGATCAAGAGAATCGGAAAACACGTTTTCTGTGAGTAGCAGGACATAAGAAAGCATAAAAATGAGGTGTGATAAATGATCAGAGGTATTTTAATCGCGTTGCTCGGTATTGCAATTGTCGGTACAAGCTACTGGGGATACAAAGAACACCAGGAAAAAGACGCAGTTCTTCTTCATGCTGAAAATAACTACCAGCGGGCGTTCCATGAACTTACCTATCAGATGGATCAGCTTCACGATAAAATCGGAACAACACTCGCCATGAATAGCCAAAAATCACTGTCACCTGCATTGGTAGATGTGTGGAGGATTACATCTGAAGCCCATAACAGTGTCAGTCAGCTGCCGCTTACATTAATGCCGTTTAACAAAACAGAAGAGTTATTATCAAAGATCGGCGATTTCAGTTATAAAACGTCAGTCAGAGATTTGGAGCAAAAGCCGCTAGATAAAAAAGAGTATACATCACTAAATAAGCTATATCAGCAATCCGAAGATATACAAAATGAATTGCGTCATGTTCAGCACCTTGTTATGAGCAAAAACCTTCGCTGGATGGACGTAGAGATGGCACTGGCTTCTGACGAAAAACAAAGCGATAATACGATTATCAACAGCTTTAAAACCGTCGAAAAAAATGTCGGTGCATTCTCCACCGGAACAGACCTTGGCCCAAGTTTCACCAGCACCAAAAAAGAAGAGAAGGGCTTCAGCCATCTTAAAGGAAAACAAATTTCCGAACAGGAAGCAAAACAAATTGCTGAGCGTTTTGCTCCGGATGACAATTATTCAATTAAAGTGGTGAAAAGCGGAAAAAAAACAAACCGTGACGTATATAGCGTCAGCATGAAAGACCCAGACCATAAAGCAGCGATTTATATGGATATTACGAGAAAGGGCGGGCATCCGGTATATTTGATCCAAAACAGAAAAGTGAAGAATCAGAAATTCAGTTTGAATGACGGGTCGAACCGCGCGCTCGCCTTTTTAAAGAAAAACGGATTTGAAACAGATGATTTGGAAATTGATGAAAGTGCCCAATATGATAAAATCGGCGTATTTTCATATGTTCCTGTTGAAAATAAAATCCGGATGTACCCGGAAGCAATTCGCATGAAAGTGGCTTTGGATGACGGTGAGGTTGTCGGCTTTTCAGCAAGGGACTTCCTAACATCCCACAGAAAAAGAAATATACCTAAGCCGGCCATTACTGAGGCAGAAGCGAAATCGAAATTAAATAAAAATGTACAAGTAAGAGAAACAAGACTTGCTTTGATTACAAATGAACTTGGCCAAGAAGTGTTATGCTATGAAATGCTGGGGACAATTGAAAATGACACATTCAGAATGTATATAAATGCCAGTGATGGTTCGGAAGAAAAGGTTGAAAAATTAAAAAATGCCGAACCTATATATAAAGACCTATAAAAAACAGGAGGAAAGGACTAAATGTCTTTTCCTTTTTTTCATAACGTGCTTTAATAAAAATGTGAGCATATTGAATACGAAAGAGTGAAGTTAATGATCGGGATTGGGGAAAATGTACATTTAGAATATATAGAAGAAAATGAATTGAAAAAAGCGAAGAGTAAAGCTGTAAGCACCGAAAACAATGAGCTTTTGATCGCGTACCCGGTGGATGTAGCTACAGGGCGAACTGTAATTTTGCATAACGATATGGAAGTAACGGTAGAGTTTGTGGGCAAAGACGAAGTTCCTTACCGCTTTACAAGCCGTATAAAAGGTAAAGTGAAGGACAAACTTCAAATGATCTGTCTTGAAGTGCCTCCCCGTGAAAAGGTGAAACGGATCCAGCGCCGCCAGTATGTGAGAACTGATGCGGTATTGGATGTGCGAATGCAGCCCGCAGCTGAGGAAGAGTTCAGCACACTTTCCTATAATATCAGCGCGGGCGGCATCGCCTTAATTTTAGCGGATGGCCATTCCTTTCAATCCGGGGAATCATTGCGCCTGATTATCAGTCTTTCTGAAAATGAAAACATACGTCAAATAGAAACAGAAGCCGTTGTCAGACGAGTCTTTGACGATCCGAAAACAGGGAAGCATAAAATGACCCTTGAGTATACGGGAATCTCATCGAGTGACCAGCAGTTTCTGCTTCAATATTGCATCCGGCGCCAGTTAAATAAGAGAAGAAAGGCACGGATGGAATAAACATCGGCAAACACTTCCATACTATTTGTTGATGGAGGTGCTCCGATGAAAACATTTGAACGGCTGCTAATCAAATTATTGTTTATTCAGGCCATCATTTTACTTGGTGTCCAGATTCTTTTTCACTATGAGCATATTGAACCTTATGTATCAAAAGTGATTCAATATGAAGGGGTGGATAAAATGGAGGAGAACAATAGGATTGAAACCTTCAAACGTTAATTATTCATCAATTTTCCACCCTTTTTCATAAAGTTCGTGATACAATCCATAGAGGAGAAAAGAGCAAGGAGAGGAATTATGGAAAAGAAATTATCGATTGCAATTGACGGCCCGGCAGCTGCGGGGAAAAGCACCGTTGCCAAAATTGTGGCTGAGAAGAAATCGTACATATATATTGATACAGGAGCGATGTATCGGGCGATAACGTACACGGCTTTGCAAGAAAACATTGATCTGGCAAATGAAGAAAAACTGGCTGAGCTGCTAAAGCGGACAAACATTGAACTGATGACAACAGAAGTAGGACAAAAAGTGCTCGTTAACGGCACCGATGTAACTGAGGCGATCCGAACAGACGAAGTCAGCAACCAAGTTTCAATAGCAGCAAAGCACAGAAGCGTCAGGGGAGAAATGGTGAAACGCCAGCAGCAGCTTGGGGAAAAAGGCGGCGTCGTCATGGATGGACGTGATATCGGGACTCACGTGCTGCCGAATGCTGAAGTGAAAATCTTTCTTTTGGCTTCTGTTGAGGAAAGAGCGAAACGCCGTTATGAAGAAAACGTGAAAAAAGGCTACGATGTCAACTATGAGACATTGATTGAGGAAATTGCAAGAAGAGACAAGCTTGATTCAGAGCGCGAAGTATCACCGTTGCGCAAAGCAGAAGACGCTCTTGAAATCGATACGACATCTCTTTCCATTCAAGAGGTAGCTGATAAAATCCTCAAGGCAGTGGAGCAAAAGTCCCGCTGATTATAGCGAATGCCACTTTTTTGGATTTTTTCAGCCAAGAAAGAATGTTATTGCTTGACAAACCTGTCCTTTTATTAGAAGTTAATACTAATAAAACTTTTTATTGATCATTCAAAAAACTTTTTTGGATGATTCTTTAATACATATTCGGCTAAAAGCGGGCATGTTATATGTCCAGCTTTTAAACCGTTTTAATTAAGCTGTGTAGGTTTGGACCAAGGAGGTTATTCAAATGACAGAGGAAATGAATCAAATTGATGTTCAAGTGCCAGAGGTTGGAGATGTAGTTAAAGGGATTGTGACAAAGGTAGAAGATAAGCATGTGGATGTTGAAATTTTCAATGTCAAACAGTCCGGCATTATTCCAATCAGTGAATTATCAAGTCTTCATGTAGAGAAAGCATCGGATGTTGTAAAAGTAGACGACGAGCTTGACCTGAAAGTAACAAAAGTGGAAGACGATGCTTTGATTTTATCTAAACGTGCTGTTGATGCAGACCGCGCTTGGGAAGACCTTGAGAAAAAATTTGAAACAAAAGAAGTGTTTGAAGCTGAAGTTAAAGATGTCGTGAAAGGCGGACTTGTCGTTGATATCGGCGTTCGCGGTTTTATTCCGGCATCACTTGTTGAAGCGCATTTCGTTGAAGATTTTACTGATTATAAAGGAAAAACACTGTCTCTGCTCGTTGTAGAGCTTGACCGTGATAAAAACCGCGTGATCCTTTCACACCGTGCCGTTGTTGAAAGTGAGCAAGTAAATAAAAAACAAGAACTTCTTCAGTCTCTCGAAGTTGGAAGTGTACTTGATGGCAAAGTGCAGCGCCTGACTGATTTTGGTGCGTTTGTTGATATCGGCGGTATCGATGGACTTGTACACATTTCGCAGCTTTCCCACTCCCATGTGGAGAAGCCGTCTGACGTTGTTGAAGAAGGACAAGAAGTAAAAGTGAAAGTATTATCGGTTGACCGTGATAATGAACGTATTTCTTTATCTATCAAAGACACACTGCCTGGACCGTGGAGCCAAATCGGCGAGAAAGTGAAACCAGGCGATGTGCTTGAAGGAACTGTGCAACGTCTTGTAAGCTTCGGAGCCTTTGTTGAAATTTTTCCGGGTGTTGAAGGTCTCGTTCATATTTCTCAAATTTCCAACAAACACATCGGCACGCCGCATGAAGTCCTTGAAGAAGGACAGACTGTAAAAGTGAAGGTTCTTGATGTGAATGAAAATGAGGAGCGCATTTCATTAAGTATGCGTGAACTTGAAGAAGCGCCTAAAGCCGATCAGGAAGATTACCGTCAATATCAGGCGAAGGAAGAAACAAGCACTGGCTTCCAGCTTGGTGATCTGATCGGAGATAAGCTGAATAAACTAAAATAATTGGTGATAAACGTGACTCGAGCAGAACGGAAAAAACAACACATCAATCATGCCCTGTCCACTGGACAAAAGCGGGACACGGGTCTTGATGATATTACGTTTGTTCATGCCAGTCTGCCCGATCTTGCATTAGAACAAGTAGATATTTCCACAAAAATCGGCGAACTTTCAAGCAGTTCGCCGATTTTTATCAATGCAATGACTGGCGGCGGCGGACAACTTACATATGATATTAATCAATCACTTGCACGAGTGGCTCGTCAGACCGGTATACCTCTTGCTGTCGGATCCCAAATGTCAGCATTAAAAGATCCCTCAGAGCGTTTTTCGTATGAAATCGTTCGAAAAGAAAACCCAAACGGACTGATTTTTGCCAACTTGGGAAGCGAGGCGACAGCTGATCAGGCAAAGGAAGCAGTGGAAATGATTGGAGCAGACGCGCTGCAGATTCACTTGAATGTGATTCAGGAAATTGTGATGCCTGAAGGAGACAGAAGCTTCAGCGGAGCTCTGGACCGTATTGAACAAATTTGCAGTCAGGTCAGTGTGCCGGTCATTGTGAAAGAGGTCGGCTTCGGTATGAGCAAAGAATCAGCAGGGAAGCTTTATGAAGCTGGTGCTGCAGCTGTTGATATCGGCGGTTACGGGGGCACGAATTTCTCGAAAATCGAAAATCTCCGAAGACATCGGCAAATCACCTTTTTTAACTCGTGGGGCATTTCGACAGCAGCAAGTTTGGCGGAAATCCGCTCTGCGTTTCCCGCAAGCACAATGATGGCGTCCGGAGGCCTGCAGGATGCGCTTGATGTGGCAAAGGCAATAGCGCTGGGGGCCTCTTGCACCGGAATGGCAGGACACTTTTTAAAAGCGCTGACTGAAAGCGGAGAGGCAGGACTGCTTGAGGAGGTTCAGCTGATCCTTGACGAATTAAAAATGATTATGACCGTACTGGGCGCCAGAACGATTACTGATTTGCAAAAGACACCTCTTGTGATCAAAGGTGAAACCCATCACTGGCTCACAGAGAGAGGGATTGATACGTCCAGCTATAGTGTGCGATGAATGATAAAAAGCCCAAAACCTTATGAGTTTTGGGCTTTTGCATTATGATTTTCGTTTTTTGAATTTTCCATTTTGTTCAAGGCTTGTTGCTCCGTCATAGTGAATGGACTGGTCGCGATCTGATTCGACTCTGCCAGAAGCTTTGAGTTTTTTTTCCTGTCTGTCTTTTCCCATGATCATACTCCTTATTGTGAGGTGGATTGTTTAAAAAAAGCGCTCGGGCTCCATACTGGGAGTATGGAGGAAGCAAAATGGAACAATTTTATTACCATTGGTCAATGTGGTTTCTATGGGTCCTGACGACCTTTATTTTTGAAAAGACGAAAAGGCGATTTGCCGTCTCTGTCTTTATTTTGACTAATATGATTCTAAGCATACATGACATCACTTTATATTTTTCCCTAAATACTGCTTATATGATGTTTTTTTTCTGCGGGTGTGTCTATGCAGGGTATTTGAGAATGTATCGTTTTCGTTATCTCATGGTCTATCTGATGCTTATTGCCGGGTATGCGTTTGTTTATCTTTTTGCATTATATGATCCAGTTTGGTTTATCATAAAACCTGAGTGGGCTGCCGTAATATTACTAGTGCTTTTGACAGCTTCGGTTGAAAGGGAGTTCCCGAAACAGCTTACATTATTTGTGCTAGGGATGTGCCAAGGCGAACTGGTGTATTCGTTTGTGATTCAGAAGCTGGCCGGGGCTTTGGCTGTCGGTGGCTTTCAATGGCTGAATACGTGTTCCGCGGGTATTATATTGCTGTTTGGCATATCGAAATACGAACAGCTGGCAAGCCAGATTGGTCAAAAGAGCAAAAGATCAAACAAAGGAGCTACCAAAATGTCATGAGTGATTACATTTATCCAATTATTGCTGGGGTCATTGCCGGGGTCGCGACACGGCTTTATATGCTGAAAACGGATTACCGCCAGTATCCGACCTATGTTCATGGGAAAGTCATTCACATTGCGCTAGGGCTGATTGCGGCTGGTTTAGGGGCCATTATTATGCCGGCGCTTTTGCAGGAGGAATTTACGGCTATCACGTTTTTAACATTGGCAGCGACGCAATTTAGAGATGTTCGAAACATGGAGCGTAACACACTGACGCAAATGGATTCGTATGAACTTGTCTCAAGGGGAAGCACATATATTGAGGGAATTGCGATTGCGTTTGAAAGCAGAAATTATATCGTGATCTTTACAGCTCTTTTGACAACCTCTGCGTATGTGCTTTTATCCATTTGGGCTGCGGTCATAGCGGCTATTGTTTGTTTCTTGCTGGCAATGAAATTTATGTCGGGCAGTGTGTTGAAGGATATTGTAGATATCGAGTACATAAAGCCGTACTTTGACGGTCCGGGACTGTTTGTTGATAATATTTATATGATGAATATTGGGCTTCCGGAAAAACAGGAGCTGATTTTAAAGCACGGCATGGGATTTATTTTAACGCCAAAAAACTTTAATTCAGCAGCGACGATTGCCAACTTAGGGCAGCGCCAGGCCATTTTATTTGATGTTTCGAATGTACTCGGGGTTTATCGGGATTCGGGCGAGCCGTCTCTCACTCCAATTGCAAAACGCGATTTAAATGACGGGAGAGTGGCAGTTTTTGTTCTTCCGCAAATTAACCACCCCGAAACAGCTGTTCAGATTATCAGCAATGTTCCAACTTTGGAAAACGCGATCAGAATGCCGACGGAATTTATCAAGAACCAGAATAAGGTGATAGAATGAGCGAATCTCTTACGAAAATGATTTTGTCTGTGATTACGACGAACCGAAACCGGGCTGCGGGGGGAGCTCCTGTCTTTTTTTGCAATGACAAAAAGGAGATGGAGCTTTTCGCTAAAAATCTTGAGGCGATCCTTGATGGAATAGCGCACAGAATTGGAGATGACGTGTATTTGATCGTAAAACATTTTTAAGAATAGTTGTGATCCCAGTAAAAACTGATATAATAAATGAGTTAAGCCCTTCCTCTGAAGGGTTTCTTTTCATAAAAGTGAATGAATTGATTTTAATAACCGGTTGAAAATTTATGTAAAAATGAAAGCGGCTGGATCGAAAGGAAGGGTACTATGGGTAAACCTGTCGTAGCCATTGTCGGGAGACCAAATGTAGGAAAATCCACAATCTTTAACCGGATTGCGGGAGAAAGAATTTCAATAGTAGAAGATACCCCTGGTGTGACAAGGGATCGGATATACAGCTCGGCTGAGTGGCTGAATTATGATTTTAATTTAATTGATACTGGCGGTATTGATATCGGTGATGAGCCGTTCTTAGCGCAGATTCGCCAGCAGGCTGAAATCGCCATGGATGAAGCGGATGTCATTATCTTTATGGTGAACGGCCGTGAAGGCGTGACTGCTGCTGATGAAGAAGTAGCGAAAATTTTGTACCGCACGAAAAAGCCAGTTGTTTTGGCAGTTAATAAACTGGATAACACAGAAATGAGAGCGGATATTTACGATTTTTATTCGCTTGGCTTTGGCGAGCCGTATCCAATTTCGGGAACACACGGACTCGGATTAGGTGATTTGCTGGATGCCGTTGCAGAGCATTTTAAAAACATTCCTGAAACGAAATACGATGAAGAAGTGGTTCAATTCTGCCTGATCGGACGCCCGAACGTCGGAAAGTCCTCGCTAGTGAACGCGATGCTCGGCGAAGAGCGCGTCATTGTGAGCAACGTGGCAGGAACGACACGAGATGCTGTTGATACGGCATTTACGTACAACCAGCAGGAGTTTGTCATTGTTGATACTGCCGGCATGCGAAAAAAAGGAAAAGTCTATGAAACGACTGAAAAGTACAGTGTACTGCGGGCGCTGAAAGCAATCGACCGCTCAGAAGTCGTTGCGGTTGTGCTGGACGGCGAAGAAGGCATTATTGAACAGGATAAGCGCATCGCCGGTTATGCACACGAAGCGGGCAAAGCTGTCGTGATCGTCGTAAACAAATGGGATGCTGTTGACAAAGATGAAAGCACGATGAAAGAATTTGAAGAAAATATCCGTGACCATTTTCAATTTCTTAATTATGCGCCAATCTTATTCATGTCAGCCTTAACGAAAAAACGGATTCATACGCTGATGCCTGCGATTATCAAAGCGAGTGAAAATCATTCACTGCGGGTTCAAACGAATGTCTTAAATGATGTCATCATGGACGCTGTGGCAATGAACCCGACGCCGACTCATAACGGTTCTCGTTTGAAGATTTATTATGCGACTCAAGTGGCGGTAAAACCGCCGAGTTTCGTTGTGTTTGTAAACGATCCGGAATTAATGCATTTCTCGTACGAACGCTTTTTAGAAAACCGAATCAGAGACGCGTTCGATTTTGAAGGGACACCAATCAAAATATTTGCGAGAGCTAGAAAATAAAAAGGTGTGAAGCAAATATGAAAAAAGTCACTATGCTCGGAGCGGGAAGCTGGGGGACGGCACTGGCTTTAGTGTTAGCCGATAATCATCACAATGTAACCATGTGGGGGCACCGTGCAGATCTGATTGATCAAATCAATGATCAGCATGAAAATAAGGATTATTTGCCGAACGTCAAGTTGCCGGAATCAATAGAGGCTACAACGGATATCGAGAAAGCTGTTTCGAACGCAGATTTCATTATTGTTGCGATTCCGACAAAAGCGATTCGGGAAGTGCTGAGACAGGCTGTGCCTTTTATCACGAAAAAGGCAGTCTTTGTTCATGTCAGCAAGGGAATAGAGCCTGATTCGCTCCTTCGCATTTCTGAGATTATGGAAGACGAGCTCCCAAGCGATGTCAGAAAAGATGTTGTTGTCCTTTCCGGCCCGAGCCATGCGGAAGAAGTGGGGCTGCGCCATCCGACGACCGTTACTTCATCTTCAAAAAGCATGCGGGCAGCAGAAGAGGTGCAGGATTTATTTATTAATCACAATTTCCGGGTGTACACAAACCCTGACATTATCGGAGTTGAAATCGGCGGGGCATTAAAAAATATCATTGCACTTGCCGCAGGAATTACAGACGGTTTAGGGTATGGCGACAATGCCAAAGCTGCTTTGATTACACGCGGACTTGCCGAAATCGCGAGACTCGGAACGAAAATGGGCGGGAATCCCCTGACGTTTTCTGGATTGACAGGAGTGGGCGATCTGATTGTGACATGCACAAGTGTTCATTCTAGAAACTGGCGTGCCGGCAATTTGCTCGGAAAAGGGTATAAGCTGAAAGACGTGCTTGAAGAGATGGGAATGGTAGTCGAAGGCGTCCGTACGACAAAAGCGGCTTACCAGCTTTCGGAGAAATATGATGTGAAAATGCCGATTACAGAAGCACTCCATCAAGTTCTATTTAACGGACAAAAAGTGGAAACTGCTGTTGAATCTTTAATGGCGAGAGGGAAAACCCACGAGATGGAGGATCTGGTAAATACGTTTGAAAATCAAGTGAAGTAAAAGTGTCAATTGTATTGACGGCCGCATATCTTAATTGAACGAAAGCCCGAAAAACAGTAGAACACCCAAGTCTTGGGATCTCCTGAAACATTTTGCTGATTTAGGCAATAGAGGATGCATCTGTATGCCAAGTCGCATACTATAGCATCGAAGTCCAAGAGAGTGTTTCTTAAACGTGCAGGTGAATATAGTCAATTTGACTGAAGCGAAGGTCCCCCTCTTTGCTTCAGTTTTTTATTCTATCAAAGGATGGAAAATCTGGTTGATCTTTACCGGCGCTGTATATTAAAATGAAATATAACGCTTACATCATACATATTAGGGAGGCGCAGGTCATTGAGTCTGGCATTGATGAAAATGTGGTTTGCACTGGGGTCCATGGGTCTGATGTTTCTGGCTGTAGCGTCCATCTATTTAAGCCGGTTTAAGTTTCGGAATCGTTTTCTGAAGATTGCGGTTTCATCGTTTGCTTACATGTGTATGCTCATATCGGGAATTATTGTGTTTGTCGTGGTATTCAGCGGTCCTGTCAATGAATAAAGCTGTAAAAGGAAGTGCTGTATGGGTAAACTGAAGTGCGCTATGATTTTTGCGGCAGTCGTGTTTTTATCAGGCTGTTTATATCCAAATGAGCGGAAAAGCAGTGTACATGCCATTCCTTATCAGGACCAGTTAGAGCAGGTCCAGTCTGCTGTTGATGAATTCCAAAAGGCAAATGGAGGACTGCTTCCCATTCAAACAAAAGATATGTCGACACCGCTGTATCAAAAATATCCGATAGACTTTAACCGTTTAGCGCCGAGGTATATGGCCGAACCTCCAAGCACGGCATATGAAAGCGGAGGAGACTATCAATACGTGCTTGTTGACGTAGAGAACGATCCGACTGTTAAATTGATTGATCTAAAGATGGCTGAAAAAATCCGCGATGTGAAATTGCGTGTCCAAATGTACCGCCAGGAGCATCAATATCCGCCTTATCAGGATGTGCTGTCACGTGATTTATTTACTCTCGATGAGAAGAAGCTGGGGGTTGGAAGCTCTCTTACAGTGACAAGCCCAATCTCAGGGAATTCCTTGCCGCTTATGATTGACGGAGACGGAGAAATATATGCCGATTACCGGACTGAGTTGGCTTCTTGGCTCAAAAAAAGCAAAAAAACGTTTAAGCCCGGATCTGAAATTCAGGATATGATTTGGCAAGAAACGCCTTTCGTCCCGGCGTTTTCTGTGAAATATACGGTAAATGACAAACAGGAACCTGTTTTTTTAGAAAATGATATGAAAAAGGAATGAACCTTTCTCCCTTGCATACAAATAGGGAGAAAGGTTTTTTTATACTTTAATAGATTGAGGATGGGAAATTTTCTAAAGATGTCATATTGAAATAGGACAACGTCATACACATATAGTGTCCTGTGTTTGATTGAAAGAGCTTAATAAAATTGATAAGGATAGGAAGTCCGGGAGGGATTCACTTGGAAAAGGTCGATATTTTCAAGGATATCGCTGAACGAACAGGAGGCGATATATACTTAGGAGTCGTAGGTGCTGTCCGTACAGGAAAATCCACGTTCATTAAAAAATTCATGGAGCTTGTGGTGCTCCCGAATATCGGTAACGAAGCAGACCGGGCCCGTGCGCAGGATGAGTTGCCGCAGAGCGCGGCCGGCAAAACGATTATGACTACAGAGCCTAAATTTGTTCCGAATCAGGCGATGTCTGTTCACGTGTCAGACGGACTCGATGTCAATATAAGATTAGTAGATTGTGTAGGCTACACAGTACCCGGCGCTAAAGGATATGAAGATGAAAACGGGCCGCGGATGATTAACACGCCTTGGTACGAAGAACCGATCCCATTTCATGAGGCTGCTGAAATTGGCACGCGAAAAGTCATTCAAGAACACTCGACCATCGGAGTTGTCATTACAACAGACGGCACCATTGGTGATATCGCCAGAAGTGACTATATAGAGGCTGAAGAAAGAGTCATTGAAGAGCTGAAAGAGGTTGGCAAACCCTTTATTATGGTCATCAACTCAGTCAGGCCGTATCATCCGGAAACAGAAGCCATGCGCCAGGATTTAAGCGAAAAATATGATATCCCGGTTTTGGCAATGAGCGTGGAAAGCATGCGGGAATCAGATGTACTGAGTGTGCTCAGAGAAGCCCTCTACGAGTTTCCGGTGCTTGAGGTAAATGTCAACCTCCCAAGCTGGGTAATGGTGCTAAAAGAAAACCATTGGCTGCGTGAAAGCTACCAGGAATCCGTGAAGGAAACTGTTAAGGATATTAAGCGGCTTCGGGACGTAGACAGGGTTGTCGGCCAATTCAGCGAGTTTGAATTTATTGAAAGTGCCGGATTAGCCGGAATTGAGCTGGGTCAAGGGGTCGCAGAAATCGATTTGTACGCGCCGGACCACTTATATGATCAAATCTTGAAAGAAGTGGTGGGTGTTGAAATCAGAGGAAGAGACCATCTGCTTGAACTCATGCAAGACTTTGCCCATGCGAAAACAGAATATGATCAAGTGTCTGATGCCTTAAAAATGGTCAAACAGACGGGATACGGCATTGCAGCGCCTGCTTTAACTGATATGAGTCTCGATGAGCCGGAAATTATAAGGCAGGGCTCACGATTCGGTGTGAGGCTAAAAGCTGTCGCACCATCGATCCATATGATCAAAGTAGACGTCGAAAGCGAATTCGCGCCGATTATCGGAACGGAAAAACAAAGCGAAGAGCTTGTACGCTATTTAATGCAGGACTTTGAGGATGATCCGCTCTCCATCTGGAACTCCGATATCTTCGGAAGATCACTGAGCTCAATTGTGAGAGAAGGGATTCAGGCAAAGCTGTCATTAATGCCTGAAAACGCGCGGTATAAATTAAAAGAAACGTTAGAAAGAATTATAAACGAAGGCTCTGGCGGCTTAATCGCCATCATCCTGTAATACCGGAAGACCTCTTTATAGAATGGGAGGTCTTTTTTCTTTGCTCTTAATAATGGAAAAGGATCAAAGAATAGGATGAAAAAAGCAAAAAAAGGAATATTTGTTCGGTAAATCACGTTAAATCCTTGACGAGCAAGGGATTGACGCTTTAAAATGCTTGATATGGCTTTTTATATGTGTTACTCTACATACAGAAATTCTTCACTTTGTTGGACAAACATTCCTCAGAGTGCAGTTTTTCTTAAAAAGCCGTTTAATTGTCTTTCTCTTGCCTGCTCTGATTTTTTTCTGGGCCAGGTTTAGAATCAGACTGAACTGTGAAGAAATGATAATAAACGAACTGAATGTATTCCTTTTGGGAGGAGGTGAAAGGCATGAACAAAACAGAACTTATCAATGCGGTTGCAGAAGCAAGCGAATTGTCTAAAAAAGACGCTACAAAAGCAGTTGACTCTGTTTTTGATACGATCTTAGATGCACTTAAAAACGGTGATAAAATTCAACTGATCGGTTTTGGTAACTTCGAGGTGCGTGAACGTTCTGCACGTAAAGGACGCAACCCTCAAACAGGTGAAGAAATCGAAATTCCAGCGAGCAAAGTACCTGCTTTCAAACCAGGTAAAGCGCTTAAAGACGCAGTTGCCGGAAAATAATTGTGAATATAGATCGTGTATGCATCTAGCTTACATACACTTTATTTCTTCACAGAAAAGCCCCTTTCCAAGGGGCTTTTCATATTTCAAGGGCATGGGTTTCCTGACAGGGCATTCACTTTGCTTTTAGCGGGGCATGTGTGCTAGAATCGAAATTAAATGTATTCATTGGTGGAGGACATAGAACATGAAAGAAGTTAATAAAGAGCAAATCGAACAAGCTGTTCGTCAAATTTTAGAAGCGATCGGAGAAGACCCGAACAGAGAAGGACTTCTTGATACTCCGAAAAGAGTCGCAAAGATGTACGCCGAAGTATTCTCCGGCTTGAATGAAGACCCAAAAGAACATTTCCAGACTATCTTCGGTGAAAACCATGAGGAGCTTGTTCTTGTAAAAGATATCGCGTTTCATTCTATGTGTGAGCATCACCTTGTTCCCTTTTATGGAAAAGCACACGTTGCATATATACCGCGAGGCGGAAAGGTCACAGGGCTCAGTAAATTGGCGCGTGCCGTTGAAGCCGTTGCAAAGCGTCCGCAGCTTCAGGAG
Organism: Bacillus sp. 11C; assembly: GCF_055486375.1. NCBI lineage: Bacteria > Bacillati > Bacillota > Bacilli > Caryophanales > Bacillaceae > Bacillus > Bacillus sp. 11C. The sequence continues at coordinate 133,103 of NZ_JBUPVZ010000003.1, read as the reverse complement.
CGCATCACATCTACAATTGCGGAAAGCATCGTAGAAACGCTTGACCCGTACGGCGTCATGGTAGTGGTTGAAGCAGAACACATGTGCATGACGATGCGCGGTGTGAGAAAACCGGGTGCAAAAACCGTCACTTCAGCAGTCAGAGGCATTTTCAAAGATGATGCAGCTGCCCGTGCCGAAGTATTGGAACATATAAAACGCCAGGACTAATAAAGATAGAGGGTGCTAGAAATGAACGAAAAGCATTCAAGTGATTTTGTCATCATTAAAGCGGTTGAAGACGGAGTGAATGTGATCGGCCTGACAAGAGGAACCGATACAAAGTTTCACCATTCCGAAAAACTCGACAAGGGAGAAGTAATCATCGCTCAGTTTACAGAGCATACTTCGGCCATTAAAATCAGAGGAGAGGCACTCATTCAAACCGCATACGGAGAAATGAAAAGCGAAAAAAAATAAGCTGGCTGTCCCCGCTGTTAAAAGCAAATGCTCGCAAACAGCGGGAGGATACAGCCAATTTCTTTTTTTTATGCTATAATGATACATGCGTAAGTGAATGAAAAGATAAAACTCATACATAGATTAAGAAATAAATGTGAATTTGGGGACAAGGGTGATATTTTTGCAAGACATCTACGGAACTTTAGCCAATCTGAACACAAAATTAAAACAAAAGCTGTCTCATCCTTATTTAGCGAAGCATATTTCTGCGCCGAAAATTGATGAGGATAAGCTTCTTCTTTTTCATGCTTTATTTGAAGAAGCCGACATAAAAAACAATGACAGAGAAAATTATATTGTAACAGCGATGCTTGTACAAAGCGCCCTTGATACCCATGATGAAGTGACGACAGCCAGAGTCATAAAACGAGACGAAAACAAAAACCGCCAATTGACTGTTCTCGCAGGCGATTATTTCAGCGGGCTGTACTACTCTTTACTATCTGAAATGAAGGATATCTACATGATTCGGACGCTTGCTACAGCTATCAAAGAAATCAATGAACACAAAATTCGGCTATATGACCGTTCTTTCAAGGATGAACACGATTTTTTCGAAAGTGTCGGCATCGTTGAGTCGGCTTTATTCCAGCGGGTGGCGGAACACTTCAACCTCCCGCGCTGGAAAAAGCTGTCGAGTGATTTTTTTGTATTTAAGCGGCTTATGAACGGGAATGATACATTTCTGGATGTGATCGGCAGTTTTATACAGCTGGGAAAAACAAAAGAAGAGATATTAGAAGATTGTTTTAAAAAAGCGAAAAACAGCATTGAGTCACTTCTGCCTCTAAATTCACCTATTCAGCATATTTTATTAAACCGCCTGAAGACAATCAGCCAAGATCAAACCTATCATCAGAAAGTGGAAGAAGGGTAAACCATTATGCAGGACTCAAAAGAACAGCGCGTACACGGAGTATTTGAAAAAATATATAAAAACTACGATCAAATGAACTCTGTCATCAGTTTTCAGCAGCATAAAAAATGGCGCGACAAAACGATGCGCATCATGAATGTAAAAGAAGGCGCCAAGGCACTTGATGTCTGCTGCGGAACGGCTGACTGGACGATTGCTCTTGCAAAAGCAGCCGGTAAAAGCGGTGAGATCAAGGGCTTGGACTTCAGTGAAAATATGCTGAGTGTCGGCCAGCAGAAAGTAAAAGAAGGCGGATTCAGCCAAATTGAACTGCTGCACGGAAATGCGATGGAGCTTCCCTTTGATGATGATACATTTGATTATGTGACCATTGGCTTCGGACTGCGCAATGTCCCTGATTACTTGACCGTACTGAAAGAGATGAGACGTGTGGTGAAGCCGGGCGGCCAGGTGGTATGTCTGGAAACGTCCCAGCCGGAAACGTTCGGATTCAGACAGGCTTACTTTATGTACTTTAAGTATATTATGCCGTTTTTCGGGAAATTGTTTGCGAAGAGCTATAAAGAATATTCTTGGCTTCAAGAATCAGCCAGAGAATTCCCTGGAATGAAAGAACTGGCGGGCCTGTTTGAAGAGGCGGGCTTGAAAAATGTCAAATATCATTCGTTTACTGGCGGAGTCGCTGCCACGCATATCGGATGGAAATGAAAACACAGATGTTTGGGTGAATGATATGAAATTTAAAATGGCCTACTCTTTTTTAAATGACGATATTGATGTAATTGAAAGAGAACTTGAACAAACCGTACGTTCCGATTACCCGCTTTTAAGCGAGGCGGGTCTTCATCTGCTGCAGGCGGGAGGGAAGCGTATTCGCCCTGTTTTCGTGCTGCTTTCCGGCATGTTTGGCGATTATGACATTAATAAGATTAAATATGTCGCCGTCACTTTGGAAATGATTCACATGGCATCTTTGGTTCATGATGATGTCATTGACGATGCGGAGCTTCGCAGAGGGAAGCCGACAATCAAAGCAAAGTGGGACAATCGCATTGCGATGTACACAGGTGATTATATGCTTGCGGGATCTCTTGAAATGATGACGAGAATTAACGAACCGAAAGCCCATAGGATTTTGTCGCAGACGATTGTTGAAGTTTGTCTTGGGGAAATCGAGCAGATCAAAGACAAATACAACATGGAACAAAACCTCAGAACATATCTCCGCCGAATCAAAAGAAAAACGGCGCTCCTTATCGCGGTCAGCTGCCAGCTCGGTGCCATTGCGTCCGGCGCTGATGAAAAGATTCATAAGGCGCTGTACTGGTTTGGGTATTACGTCGGCATGTCTTATCAAATCATTGATGATATTCTTGATTTTACTTCAACGGAAGAAGAGCTGGGCAAACCTGTTGGAGGAGATTTACTTCAAGGAAATGTTACATTGCCAGTGCTGTATGCCCTGAAAAATCCAGCATTAAAAAATCAGCTTAAATTGATTAACACCGAGACAACGCAGGAACAGCTCGAGCCGATCATTGAAGAAATGAAAAAAACAGATGCGATTGAAACATCTATGGCAGTAAGCGAAATGTATCTGCAGAAAGCTTTCCAGAAATTAAACACGCTTCCGAGAGGGCGTGCACGTTCGTCTCTTGCGGCCATCGCAAAATATATCGGAAAAAGAAAATTTTAATTTTGTAGATATTGAGAAATTTCTCCGCCCCGGATTGATTAATTGTCAGAAAGATGTTACGATTTCGGTGTGCAGTGTGAAAGCCTATACATACATAATGATGGGGTGGAGAATGTGATGGAAAAGACTTTTATTATGGTGAAACCAGACGGTGTCCAACGTCAGCTCATTGGTGATATTTTGTCGAGATTCGAACGTAAGGGCTTACAATTATCTGGTGCCAAGTTAATGAGAGTGACTGAACAAATAGCTGAGAAACACTACGCCGAACATCAAGGGAAGCCTTTCTTCGGAGAGCTCGTTGAGTTTATTACTTCAGGACCTGTATTCGCAATGGTTTGGGAAGGCGAAAATGTCATTGAAGTGACACGACAGCTGATCGGAAAGACAAATCCTAAAGAAGCTTTGCCTGGCACAATTCGTGGAGATTATGGCATGTTTGTCGGAAAAAACATCATCCACGGCTCTGATTCTCTCGAAAGTGCTGAACGCGAGATTAACATTTTCTTTAAGAATGAAGAATTAGTATCATATCAACAGCTCATGGCAGGCTGGATCTATTAATCATTATGAAAATAAGTAGCAGGGCCGGCACTATGTAATGACGCCGGTTTTCGTTTTCTTTTGTAAAGGTTTACATTAAGTAAATAATGGGTTAATGGCAATGTTTATCAGATTCCTGCCTTCCCAATGACCTAAAATCAGCTGAAAAGCTGATTTTTTTATTGAAACAATACAATTTTCTGAGAAAACAAGCTATACTAGGACAAAAAGACAGCGAGACTGGGAGAGTAGAGATGGATACATACAGCTTATTTATAACAAAATGGAAACAATTAACCGGTGTTGATTTAACTTTATATAAAGAAGCACAAATGAAGAGAAGGCTGACGTCGCTTTATGAGAAAAAGGGGTTTCAAAGCTTTAAGGATTTTGCGGCGGCCTTGGAAAAGGATCAAGCGCTCTTAAATGAAACACTGGACAGAATGACGATTAATGTTTCAGAATTTTATCGTAATTATAAAAGATGGGAAGTGCTTGAGACTGCTATTCTGCCGTTAATCAAGCATTCTAAGCCTTTAAAGATATGGAGTGCCGCCTGCTCAACGGGTGAGGAGCCTTATACGCTTGCCATGCTTTTGAATCAGCAAAAAGGTCTTCCCGGCTTTCAGATTCTGGCGACTGATATTGATGAAAAAGCATTGGAGAAAGCGAAAAAAGGCGTGTATCAGGAGCGGTCTTTACAGGAAGTGCCGACATCTGTGAAGGATCGTTATTTTACTCAGCATGCAAATAGAAGTTATGAAGTAAAACCGGAAATCAAAAACAATATTACATTCAAAAAGCACAATCTGCTGGCGGACCGCTATGAACAAGAATTTGACTTAATCGTGTGCCGCAATGTATTGATTTATTTTACAGAAAGCGCAAAGGAAGAGCTTTATTCAAAAATGGCACAGAGCCTGAAAAAGAATGGGATTCTTTTTGTCGGCAGCACCGAGCAAATCTTCAATCCTGAGAAATTCGGCCTAGTTTCAGCTGATACATTCTTTTATCAAAAAAGATAGACTGACTTTTTGCTGAAAAATATGTTATAGTAGTTTTACTTAAAAGCGTTAATGCGATGAAGGGAGAAGAAGTCATGAGATATTTAACAGCCGGAGAATCACACGGCCCCCAACTGACGACCATTATTGAAGGTGTGCCTGCCGGGCTTTACATAACGGAGGAAGATATCAATTTTGAGCTTGCCAGACGCCAAAAAGGCCACGGCCGCGGCCGCCGCATGCAGATTGAAAAAGACCAGGCCAAAATTATGAGCGGGGTGCGCCATGCCCGCACGCTCGGTTCACCAATTGCTCTCGCAGTAGAAAACAACGACTGGAAACATTGGACTAAAATCATGGGTCCGGAGCCGATTACAGAGGATGAAGAAAAGGAAATGAAGCGTCAAATTTCCAGACCGAGACCGGGTCACGCTGACTTAAACGGTGCGATTAAATATAATCATCGCGATATGAGAAATGTGCTGGAGCGCTCTTCAGCAAGGGAAACAACTGTCAGAGTGGCGGCAGGAGCTGTCGCTAAAAAGATTCTTTCTGAGCTGGGCATTAAGGTGGCGGGCCATGTATTGCAAATTGGCGCAGTTAAAGCTGAGAAAACAGAATATACGTCAATTGATGACCTGCAGCGTGTCACGGAGGAGTCTCCGGTCAGATGCTACGATGAAGAAGCAGGCAACAAAATGATGGCTGCCATTGATGAAGCGAAGGCAAACGGCGATTCCATCGGCGGAATTGTAGAAGTCATTGTCGAGGGAATGCCAGTAGGCGTGGGCAGCTATGTCCATTATGACCGCAAGCTGGACAGCAAGCTTGCTGCTGCTGTACTGTCAATTAACGCATTTAAAGGGGTTGAATTCGGCATCGGATTTGAGGCGGCCGGCAGAAATGGAAGCGAAGTTCATGATGAGATCATTTGGGACGAGGAAAAGGGATATACTCGCGCTACAAACAGACTTGGAGGACTGGAAGGCGGCATGACAACAGGAATGCCGATTGTTGTCCGCGGGGTCATGAAGCCGATTCCGACTTTGTATAAACCGCTGAAAAGCGTGGATATCGAAACAAAAGAACCATTTTCCGCCAGCATTGAACGTTCAGACAGCTGTGCAGTGCCTGCGGCAAGTGTAGTAGCTGAAGCCGCTGTCGCATGGGAAATTGCGAACGCAGTCGTTGAACAATTCGGCTTAGATCAAATAGACCGCATTAGAGAAAATGTGGAGAATATGAGAAAACTGTCGAGGGAATTTTAATGAGAACACTGCATGTTCAAACCGCTTCCTCGTCGTATCCTGTTTTTATCGGACAAGGCATCAGAAAAGAGGTTTGTGAACTATTAACCTCTTTAAACAGGCCTTTAACACGGATTATGCTTGTCACTGATGAAGAGGTGGATCGCCTGTATGGTGATGAAATGCTTCATTTGCTGGAAGAAAAATGGCCTGTGAAAAAAGTGACGGTGCCGAGCGGAGAGCAGGCGAAATCTATGGACATGTACACAAAACTGCAAAGTGAAGCGATTCGTTTTCATATGGATCGCTCCTCATGCATCATCGCATTCGGTGGCGGTGTTGTAGGAGATCTTGCCGGTTTTGTGGCCGCTACTTTTATGCGCGGCATTGATTTCATTCAAATGCCTACGACGCTTTTAGCGCATGACAGCGCCGTCGGAGGAAAAGTGGCCGTGAATCATTCGCTCGGAAAAAATCTAATCGGTGCGTTTTATCAGCCGAAAGCCGTGCTCTACGATACAGACTTCCTTCGTTCTCTGTCCGAAAAGGAGCTTCGATCTGGGATGGCAGAAGTGATTAAACACGCTTTTATCTATGACAAAGCGTTTCTGGAAGAGCTGCTGAATATCCATTCATTGCACGATATTACAAGTGATCAGCTGAATGATATGATTTTTAAAGGCATTTCAATTAAAGCGTCTGTTGTTCAGCAGGATGAAAAAGAAGAGGGGATAAGAGCTTACTTAAACTTCGGACATACGCTCGGCCATGCCGTTGAGGCGGAATATGGCTACGGGCAGATCACTCACGGTGATGCCGTAGCCCTCGGGATGCAGTTTGCTTTATATTTAAGCGAAAAGACAGCGGGCTGTGAAATGGACAGAAAACGTTTGGTCAGCTGGCTAAAAAGCTTGGGGTATCCAAGTCGAATCAAAAAAGAGGCGGAATCTTCAGTTCTTTTAGATCGTATGATGAATGATAAGAAAACCCGCGGCGGGATGATTCAGTTTATCGTGCTCAACGAATTAGGAAAAGTTGCTGATCGCACATTTTCCAAAAATGAACTAGAGAGCTGGCTGAACAAATGGCGATTGGAGGTAACATCATGATGATTCGCGGAATTCGCGGAGCAACTACAGTTGGACGGGATACTGAAGAAGAAATTTTACAAAAAACAAAACAGCTGTTAGAGAAAATCATAGAAGAAAACAAAACAAAGCCCGAAGATGTTGTTCAAATGCTTCTTTCGGCGACACCTGATTTGCACTCCGTTTTTCCGGCAAAAGCTGTTCGTGAGCTTTCAGGCTGGCAGTATGTGCCGGTAACATGTATGCAGGAAATGGATGTGGCCGGCGGTCTGAAAAAGTGCATAAGAGTCATGATGACCGTCCAGACAGATGTTCCTCAGGATCAGATCAGACATGTATATTTAGAAAAAGCCGTCGTATTAAGACCCGATTTATCATTGACAAAAAATACTGAATTGTAATACGATAGGAACAGCTTAGAAATACACAAGAGCGTGTATAAAGCGATTAAATGAGTTGAGTCAGAGAATAGGGTAGCAGAGAATGAGTTTAGTTGAGCTGAGACATGTATGTTTATTCTACCCAAAAGAAGCCTTTCTTTTGGGTTTATTTGTTATATCGTTTTATCCCCTCATGCCATCTTCTCATTCTCCTTGCCAAAAGGAGTGAGAGTAATGAATTTCCAATCAAACATATCTGCATTTTTAGAGGACAGCTTGTCCTGCCACACCATACCGATTGTGGAGACCTTCACAGTCGATACGCTGACACCCATTCAAATGATAGAGAAGCTCGACAGGGAGATTACATATCTTCTTGAAAGCAAAGATGAAACATCCAATTGGTCAAGATATTCGTTTATCGGCCTGAATCCATTTCTCACGCTAAAAGAAGAGCAGAGCCGTTTTACAGCTGTTGCTCAGGACGGCAGATCTCTGTACACAGGAAACGAACTAAAAGAAGTGCTGAACTGGATGAATACCACCTACAAAATCAAAACGCCGGAGCTGGGTATTCCTTTTGTAGGCGGAGCTGTCGGATACCTAAGCTATGATATGATCCCGCTGATTGAGCCTTCTGTTTCTCCGCACACAAAGGAAACGGGATTGGAAAAGTGTATGCTCTTTGTTTGCCGGACCATAATTGCGTATGATCATGAAACCAAAAATGTCCACTTTATCCAATATGCGAGACTCAATGGGCAAGAAACAGAAAACGAAAAAATCGATGTGTTTCATCAACATCATCAGGAGCTCCAAGATCTCATTGAAAAAATGATGAATCAAAAAAACATAAAAGAGCTGTTTCTATCTGCTGATTCATATCAGACACCCAGCTTTGAAACCGTGTCTTCTAATTATGAAAAATCGGCTTTTATGGCTGATGTAGAGAAAATCAAAGAATATATAAAAGCGGGCGATATCTTCCAAGGCGTTTTGTCACAGAAATTTGAGATTCCGATAAAAGCAGAGGCCTTTGAATTATACCGAGTGCTTAGGATCGTCAATCCTTCTCCGTATATGTATTATATGAAACTCCAAGACAGAGAAATAGTCGGCAGCTCTCCAGAACGGTTAATCCACGTTCAGGACGGGCACTTGGAAATCCATCCGATTGCCGGAACGAGAAAACGAGGCGCAGACAAAGAGGAAGATGAAAAACTCAAAGCTGAGCTGATGAAGGATGATAAAGAAAAAGCGGAGCACTACATGCTCGTTGATCTTGCCCGAAACGATGTCGGCAGAGTAGCAGAATACGGATCTGTTTCTGTGCCGGAGTTCACCAAAATTGTCTCCTTTTCGCATGTTATGCACATTATCTCAGTTGTTACAGGCCGCTTGAAAGAAGGTGTTCATCCTGTCGATGCACTGATGTCCGCTTTCCCGGCGGGAACTTTAACAGGCGCTCCAAAAATCCGTGCCATGCAGCTTTTGCAAGAGCTTGAGCCCACGCCGAGAGAGACATACGGCGGCTGTATCGCCTACATCGGATTTGACGGGAATATCGATTCTTGTATTACGATTCGCACGATGAGTGTAAAGAACGGTGTTGCATCGATACAGGCAGGAGCTGGTATTGTTGCGGATTCTGTTCCGGAATCCGAATATGAAGAAAGCTGCAATAAAGCGGGTGCGCTGCTGAAAACGATTCATATTGCAGAAGACATGTTCCATAGCAAGGAGGATAAAGCTCATGAACAAATTTCTACAATTGTGCGTTGACGGAAAAACACTTACTGTCGGTGAGGCTGAAGCACTGATGAATATGATGATGACAGCGGAAATGGCTCCTTCTGAAATGGGCGGTATATTGTCTATTCTTGCCCATCGGGGAGAAACGCCAGCAGAGCTTACAGGTTTTGTGAATGCGATGCGGGCGCGCGCTCTTACAGTCGATGGACTTCCTGATGTAGTTGATACATGCGGTACCGGAGGAGATGGTGTTTCCACTTTTAATATCTCAACAGCATCGGCAATTGTTGCCTCTGCAGCCGGTGCGAAAATTGCTAAGCACGGCAATCGCTCTGTCTCTTCTAAAAGCGGAAGCGCTGATGTACTAGAGGAGTTAGAGGTTCCGATTCAAACTACTCCCGAGAAGGTTAAAAGCAGCATTGAAACGAACAATATGGGTTTTCTCTTTGCCCCGCTTTATCATTCGTCTATGAAACATGTAGCCGGTACAAGAAAAGAACTAGGTTTTAGAACGGTATTTAATCTGCTCGGACCGCTCAGCAATCCTTTACAGGCGAAGCGTCAGGTGATCGGAGTCTATTCCGCTGAAAAAGCGGGACTAATGGCAAGCGCGCTGGAGCCGTTTCAGCCGAAGCACGTCCTGTTCGTAGCAAGCCGTGACGGTTTAGATGAGCTTTCCATTACAGCACCGACTGATGTAATTGAATTAAAGGACGGGGAGCGCCGGGAATATACCGTATCACCCGAAGAATTCGGTTTCACAAATGGCAGACTTGAAGATTTACAGGTGCAGTCACCGAAAGAGAGTGCCTGTCTCATTCAGAATATTTTTGAAAATAAAAGCAGCAGTTCCGCTGTATCTATTACTGCTTTTAATGCAGGGGCTGCGATATACACGGCGGGGATTACCGCCTCATTGAAGGAAGGAACCGAGCTAGCGTTAGAGACGATTACAAGCGGAGGCGCAGCCGCGCAGCTCGAACGACTAAAGCAGAAAGAGGAAGAGATCTATGCTTGAAAACATCATCAAACAAAAGAAAGAAGAAGTAAAAACACTGGTCCTGCCGGAAGAGCAGCCTTTCGAAAAACGTTCATTTAAAGAGGCGCTGGCAAGCCCGAATCGGTTTATCGGGTTGATTGCCGAAGTGAAGAAAGCTTCGCCGTCTAAGGGGCTTATTAAAAAGGATTTTGTCCCTGAGCGGATTGCAAAAGACTATCAAACTGCGATGGCAGATGCGCTTTCCGTTTTAACTGACACCCCGTTTTTTCAAGGGGAAAACATCTATTTATCAGACGTGAAGCGTGCTGTTTCAATACCTGTACTTAGAAAAGATTTTATTATTGATTCTCTACAAGTGGAGGAATCAAAAAGAATCGGAGCGGATGCCATATTGTTAATCGGTGAGGTGCTTGATCCTTTCCAACTTCACGAACTGTATCTGGAAGCAGGTGAAAAGCAGCTGGACGTGTTAGTGGAGGTTCATGATGCATCAACGCTTGAACAAATATTGAAAGTGTTCACACCTGATATTCTCGGCATCAACAATCGAAACTTAAAAACATTTGAAACCTCTATAAAACAGACAGAACAAATCGCATCTCTAGTTCCGAAAGAATCACTGCTAGTCAGCGAAAGCGGGATCGGTTCTTTAGAACACTTAACATTCGTCAAAGAACAAGGGGCACGAGCTGTGCTTATCGGTGAATCATTGATGAGACAAACATCACAGCAAAAAGCAATCTATGCTTTGTTTGGGGAGTGAGGATGTGAAGAAGCCGGCATTAAAATATTGCGGCATACGGTCATTGCAGGATTTGCAGTTTGCAGCGGACTCACAGGCTGATTATCTGGGCTTTATTTTTGCTGAAAGCAAACGAAAAGTATCTCCGCAAGATGTGAAAAAGTGGCTGAGTCAAGTTCGTGTCGAAAAACAGGTTGCAGGGGTTTTTGTTAATGAATCGATAGAGATGATGTCACGCATTGCCGAAGACTTGAATCTCGACGTCATTCAGCTTCACGGTGATGAGGAACCTGAGGATGCCGAGGCGCTTCGCATGCTGACAGATTGTGAAATATGGAAGGCGCTTCACCATCATGAGAACACAACTCAAGAAATAGCCCGCTTTAAAGGTGATGTGGACGGCTTTGTGATTGATTCATCTGTCAAAGGGGCAAGAGGCGGCACTGGTGTTGCTTTTTCGTGGGATTGTGTGCCGGAATACCAGCAGGCGGATATAGGCAAACGCTGTTTTATCGCAGGCGGCGTGAATCCTGATACCATCACAGACCTATTGAAATATCATCCGGCAGGAATTGACCTAGCCAGCGGAATCGAAAAAAACGGGCAAAAAGATCAGAATCTGATGAGGCTTTTAGAAGAAAGGATGAATCAATATGTATCCATATCCAAATGAAATAGGCAGATACGGCGATTTTGGCGGAAAGTTTGTTCCGGAAACACTGATGCAGCCGTTAAAAGAAATTGAAACCGCATTTAAAGAAATCAAGGATGATCCTGTTTTTCAAAATGAATATTACAAGCTGTTAAATGACTATTCCGGTAGGCCGACTGCGCTCACATTCGCTGATCGAGTTACTGAGTATTTAGGCGGTGCGAAAATTTATTTGAAACGAGAAGATTTGAACCATACAGGGTCTCATAAAATCAATAATGCGTTAGGTCAAGCGCTGCTCGCTAAGAAAATGGGAAAAACGAAAATCATTGCAGAAACCGGCGCTGGTCAACACGGTGTTGCCGCAGCGACAGTCGCAGCTAAATTCGGCTTTTCCTGCACTGTGTTTATGGGCGAGGAGGATGTTGCCCGCCAGTCTCTGAACGTTTTCCGCATGAAGCTGCTTGGAGCGGAAGTTGTGCCTGTAACAAGCGGAAACGGCACATTGAAGGATGCCACAAATGAGGCGATTCGGTACTGGGTTCAACATTGCGAGGATCATTTTTACATGATTGGATCAGTTGTCGGACCGCACCCTTATCCGCAAGTGGTTCGTGAATTTCAAAAAATGATCGGAGAAGAAGCGAAGGATCAGCTGAAACGCATTGAAGGCGCTCTGCCTGATAAAGTAGTGGCGTGTGTAGGCGGAGGAAGCAATGCGATGGGCATGTTTCAGTCGTTTTTAGATGAAGACGTTGAACTGATCGGTGCTGAAGCAGCCGGAAAAGGAATTGATACTCCTCTTCATGCCGCTACTATCTCGAAAGGAACCGTAGGCGTTATTCACGGTTCATTGACTTATCTCATTCAAGATGAGTTCGGGCAAATTATTGAGCCTTACTCCATTTCAGCAGGACTCGACTACCCTGGAATCGGTCCGGAGCACGCTTATTTGCATAAGAGCGGCCGTGTCACTTATGGCAGTATCACAGACGAAGAAGCGGTGGATGCATTAAAACTCTTATCAGAAAAAGAAGGAATTTTGCCGGCGATTGAATCTGCCCATGCGTTAGCGAAAGCATTCAAACTCGCCAAAGAAATGGATCGCAATCAAATCATTCTTGTCTGTTTATCAGGACGGGGAGATAAGGATGTCAACACATTAATGAATATATTGGAAGAAGAGGTGAGAGCGCATGTTTAAATTAAACCTTCAAGCGCCAGAAAAATTGTTTATCCCGTTTATTACAGCGGGTGATCCATTGCCTGAGGTTTCGATTGAACTGGCGAAGTCTCTCCAAAAAGCAGGTGCCACGGCATTGGAGCTTGGTGTTCCATACTCAGACCCGCTTGCAGACGGTCCGGTGATCCAGAGAGCTTCAAAGCGGGCGCTTGATCATGGAATGAATATCGTAAAGGCAATCGAATTAGGCGGAAAAATGAAAAAAAACGGAGTGAATATTCCGATTATCCTCTTTACGTATTATAATCCTGTGTTACAATTGAACAAAGAATACTTTTTCGCTTTACTGCGGGAAAATCATATTGACGGTCTGCTTGTTCCGGATCTGCCATTAGAAGAAAGCGCCAGCCTCCAAGCGGAATGCAAAAATCATGAGGTGACGTATATTTCTTTGGTTGCGCCGACAAGCGAAAGCCGTTTGAAAACCATTATTGAACAAGCCGAGGGCTTCGTCTACTGTGTATCTTCTCTAGGTGTGACCGGTGTCCGCAATGAGTTCAATTCATCCGTCTATCCGTTCATCCGGGCAGTGAAGGATCTCAGTACTGTTCCGGTTGCTGTAGGATTCGGTATTTCAAACCGCGAACAGGTTATAAAGATGAATAAAATTTGTGACGGTGTCGTAGTGGGAAGTGCGCTCGTCAGAAAAATAGAAGAACTAAAGGACCGGCTCATCAGCGCTGAAACGAGAGATCAAGCGCTGCAGGAGTTTGAAGATTACGCAACGGCGTTTGGCGGCTTGTACAGTTTAAAGAGGTGACTGGATTTGCGTATCAAAGAACATTTAAAACAGCTGAAGCCTTATCAGCCTGGTAAGCCGATTGAAGCAGTGAAATCAGAATATGGCTTGGATAAAGTCGTGAAGCTAGCTTCAAACGAGAACCCTTACGGCTGTTCAGAAGCGGCAAAAGAGGCGCTTCATCATGAGATTCAACAGCTTGCCCTTTACCCCGATGGGTATAGCGCCGCTTTGCGGACAAGGCTCAGTGAGCACCTCAATGTCAGCGAAACATCGCTTATTTTCGGCAACGGTTCAGATGAAATCATTCAGATCATCTGCCGGGCATTTTTAAACGAGAAAACCAACACGATAACTGCTGCACCGACTTTTCCGCAATATAAACACAATGCGGTCATTGAAGGTGCTGAAGTTCGTGAAATCGCACTTCGTCCTGACGGCTCACATGATGTAGACGCCATGCTTGAAGCGATTGACGAACAGACACAAGTGGTTTGGATATGCAGCCCGAATAACCCGACTGGCACTTATACATCAGAAGGGGAATTACTCGCATTTCTGGAGCGCGTGCCTTCTCGTGTCCTCGTTGTGCTTGACGAAGCATATTATGAATATGTAACAGCAGAGGATTACCCGGAAACCGTGCCGCTCTTAAGCAACTATTCCAATCTAATGATATTGCGCACATTTTCAAAGGCTTACGGCCTGGCAGCGCTCAGAGTCGGATACGGAATTGCTGACGAGAATTTGATTCGCCAGATTGAGCCGGCAAGAGAGCCTTTTAACACGAGCCGTCTAGGTCAGGCTGCGGCGATCGCAGCGCTTGATGACCAAGCGTTTATTGCGTCCTGTGTCGAGCAAAATAAAGCAGGCCTTCAGCAATATTATGATTTTGCTCAGACTCATGGTTTAAAGTGCTACCCTTCAGAAACAAATTTTGTGTTAATAGACTTTAACCGTCCTTCCGATGAACTGTTTCAGGCTCTCCTGGAAAAAGGCTATATTGTCCGGTCAGGAAATGCATTAGGTTTCCCGACATCACTCCGGATAACGATCGGAACAAAAGAGCAAAATGAAGAAATCCTTGCAATTTTAGCTGAAATTTTATAAGAGGTGATTAAATATCACCTCTTTAGTCTATAAACCAGGTGATGACGTATGAATCGAATGAAAGACACAATATTGCTCGCCGGTCTCGGGCTGATAGGCGGTTCGATTGCGTTAGCGATCAAAAAAAAGCATCCCGGCAAACGGATTATCGGGATCGACATTTCTGATGAACAGGCGGTAGCCGCTTTAAAATTAGGTGTGATTGACGAGCGTGCTGATTCGTTTATTAGCGGTGCGAAAGAGGCAGCTACAGTGATCATTGCAACACCTGTCGCGCAAACGCTGCTTATGCTTGATGAGCTGGCTCATTCAGGAATTGAACACCAGCTTTTGATTACCGACGTAGGAAGCACAAAGCAAAAAGTGGTTCATTATGCTGATCAAGTGCTGCCTAGCCGCTATCAATTTGTCGGAGGGCATCCGATGGCGGGGTCACACAAATCAGGAGTGGCTGCTGCGAAGGAGTTCCTGTTTGAAAATGCATTTTATATTTTAACGCCAGGGCATAAAACGGAAAGACAAGCGGTAGAACAGTTAAAAAACCTGCTGAACGGGACGAATGCCCATTTTGTGGAAATGTCACCGGAAGAGCATGATGGCGTGACAAGCGTGATCAGTCATTTTCCGCATATTGTCGCAGCAAGCCTTGTTCACCAAACCCATCATTCGGAAGAGCTTTATCCGCTTGTTAAGCGTTTTGCTGCCGGCGGGTTCAGGGATATTACGAGGATTGCATCGAGCAGCCCGGCAATGTGGCGGGATATTCTATTACATAATAAAGATAAAATCTTGGATCGTTTTGATGAGTGGATTCGAGAAATCGAGACGATCCGGACATATGTAGAACAAGAAGATGCGGAAAATCTATTTCGTTATTTTAAAAACGCTAAGGATTATCGCGACGGGCTGCCGCTTCGGCAGAAGGGTGCGATCCCTGCATTTTATGATTTATATGTGGATGTTCCCGACCATCCGGGTGTGATTTCCGAGATAACGGCTATATTAGCTGCGGAGCGCATCAGTATTACGAATATCCGCATTATTGAAACACGAGAAGATATTAACGGGATTTTAAGGATCAGTTTTCAGTCTGATGACGACCGCAAACGGGCTGAACATTGCATTGAAGCCCGGGCGGAATATGAAACTTTTTATGCTGATTGAGGTGGAAAATAATGAAAAGAGAAAAGGTACAGGCTTTAAACGGAGAAATACAGATTCCCGGTGATAAATCCATTTCTCACCGCTCCGTCATGTTTGGGGCGCTGGCGAAAGGCACAACAACTGTTAAAAACTTTCTGCCGGGAGCGGATTGTCTGAGCACGATCGATTGCTTTAGAAAAATGGGTGTTCAAATCGAGCAAAACGGCAGCGATGTAGTGATTTACGGAAAAGGAATCGATTCCCTGAGCGAGCCAGAAAGCTTTTTAGACGTCGGAAATTCAGGCACAACGATTCGCCTGATGCTCGGAATTTTGGCGGGCCGTCCATTTTACAGTGCGGTAGCTGGAGATGAGAGCATTGCAAAGCGCCCTATGAAACGTGTAACTGAGCCTTTGAAACAAATGGGGGCTAAAATCGACGGCAGATCCGGCGGAGAATTTACACCCCTGTCAGTGAGCGGCGCTTCATTAAAAGGAATTGATTTTGTCTCACCTGTTGCAAGCGCGCAAATTAAATCGGCTGTTTTGCTGGCCGGACTGCAAGCTGAGGGCACAACAACGGTCACAGAGCCTCATAAATCTCGTGACCACACTGAGCGGATGCTTTCTGCTTTTGGGGTTAAACTTTCTGAAGATCAAACGAGCGTTTCTATTGCAGGAGGCCAGAAACTGACAGCTACAGATATTTTTGTTCCTGGGGACATTTCTTCAGCGGCGTTTTTCCTTGCTGCGGGTGCAATGGTTCCAAACAGCAGCATTATACTGAAAAACGTAGGTTTAAATCCGACTCGGACAGGTATCATTGACGTCCTTCAAAACATGGGGGCAAAACTTGACATCAAACCGTCTGCTGACAGCAGTGCGGAGCCTTACGGAGATTTGGTCATAGAAACGTCATCTCTAAAAGCGGTTGAAATCGGAGGAAATATTATTCCGCGTTTAATTGATGAAATCCCTATCATTGCGCTTCTTGCGACTCAGGCGGAAGGAACCACCGTTATTAAGGATGCGACAGAGCTTAAAGTAAAAGAAACAAACCGCATTGACACTGTGGTTTCCGAGCTTCGTAAGCTTGGTGCTGAGATTGAACCGACAGCAGATGGAATGAAGATTTATGGCAAACAAACACTAAAAGGCGGCGCAACAGTATCCAGTCATGGAGATCATCGGATCGGAATGATGCTTGGCATCGCTTCCTGTATATCGGAGGAGCCGACTGAAATTGAGCAGACAGATGCCATTCATGTTTCTTATCCAACCTTCTTCGAGCATTTAAATAAGCTTTCAAACAAATCCTGAAGTTCTTGCTTCAGGATTTTTTGAGCGGATTGACTGTAAGAATCATAATTCAAGGAAAAAAACATAGCTTGTCTTATAGAGGGAAAAGAAAAACGAAAAGGGGGGATTTGCTTTACTTACAAGCCGGCAGGTCAGAGAGCTGCTTTACTGTACAGAGGGCGATCTTCCTTTTTCATTTTCTATCTCAAGATCTTTTGGTAAACTAAAAAGACTCAATAATTCCCTGCCGTACAGCAAGCATCTTATTTGCCGGGGGCAATCGTCTGAATTATGATAAGATTAACCTCAACAAATAAAGTTTTTTGTATGGTTGATGTTGTATAGGAAAAGAAAGGACCGGTCCGATTTGAATACATTGATTCAAGAAGCCATAAAATTAGTTGAAGCAGGTGAAACAGAAAAAGGCCTCAATACTCTGTCAAAAGCCGAAAAACAGCTCCATGATGAAGATAAAGCCATCGCAGCCCAGCTGTATTACGAGTGGGGCAATGTAGAAAAAGCGATTTCACTGATCAGTGACTTACATGATTTATATCCGAATGAAACAGAACTGACGAATTTTTATGCTGAACTTTTAATAGATATTGACGAAGAAGAAAAAGCCCTCGCTGTGCTGGAAACCATTCCGGAAACAGATCCATCATATCCGGAAAGTTTGCTGCTTATGGCGGATCTTTATCAGATGCAGGGGTTATTCGAAGTCAGTGAACAAAAGCTTTTACAAGCAAAGTCCATTTTGGCCAATGAACCCATTATTGATTTCGCACTGGGTGAACTTTACTTTACTCAGGGAGCCTATGCAAAAGCGGTTCAATATTTTAAAACAACGGCTGAGGAGCAGAGTGAGATCGGTGGCGTTAATGTTCATCAAAGACTGGCAGAATCGTTAAGTGCCTCAGGTGAATTTGAGGGTGCCATTCCGTGGTACGAGAAAGCTGCTGATGAGAATCCTGATCCTAATACGATTTTCGGCTATGGGTTTACAGCCTTACAGGCGGGGTTTGTTAAAACAGCGATTAAGCAGCTGTCTGATTTAAAGGGGCTTGATCCGTCTTATTCTTCACTTTATATGCCGCTTTCGAAAAGCTATGAAGCTGAAGGAATGTATGAAGAGGCATTACAAACGGCAAAAGAGGGTATCAGTTATGATGAATATAACAAAGAACTTTTCTTCTATGCTGCAAAAATGGCCTTGAAAATCGGGAAGTCAGAAGATGGGAAAAAGCTGCTCCAGGAGGCGCTTGCGCTTGATCCGGGCTTCGTCGAAGCACTTCATACACTGCTTGCCGTATATCATAAAGAAGAGGATTATGAACTGATCATTGATCTTATTCAAGAGGTGCGCGGCTACGGAGAAGAAGATCCGAAATACAACTGGTATCTTGCAAGCGCATATACCGAATTGGAGCATTACGAGAAAGCAAAACAATCCTTTGAGGCTGCCTTTCTTCACTACCGGGATGACAGAGATTTCTTATATGAATACGGAAGCTTCCTGTTAGAAGAAGGCCTTCAAAAAGAAGCGCTGCCGCTTTTGAAAAAGGTTCTTGAAATTGACGGAACCAATGAAGAGCTGGAAGAAACGATTTTGCGAATCGAAGATGAATTTTCTAGATAAGCAGGAATGATCACCATTCATGTGGAACATATAAGTATATAGATTATACGAACGATAGAGGAGGGAATTACATGCAGACCCCTGTTTCTGTCAATGAGAAAAAGGATTTTATCCGTTGGTTTTTAAACCATTATCAGTTAAAGCGCCGAGAGTGCGTTTGGATCTTGAACTACTTAATGAGCCATGATTCTCTCATGGAAAAGGTTCATTTTGTAGAGCAGGCAGAATTTTGTCCGAGAGGCATCATCATGTCAACACATTGTGTTGAAGAAGTTCCGTTTCGGTTCTATAAAGAGAATGTCATGACAACCGACGCGGAAAAATCTTTTCATGATATTAGATTAAATAAACAGCAGGATTTGTTTATCCAGCTTAATTTCCGTTCAGCTTACAGCTCACCTGAGTATGCGGCGGTGCTGGAGTCCAATCCGCATATTCCAAAGGATCTGTTTGAGAACAAAAAAGATCAGGGGTTGGCTGAACAAATTTTGGAGCACGCTATTTCTACATTCCAAAAAGAAAAATTATTAAAAGATATTGACGACGCGCTAGATCGTCATGATAAAGACGCATTTGAACAATTATCGCGCCAATTGAATCAGCTCACATAATAAGACCAGCCTTGCAGCGTATTGCAAGGCTTGTTGTCGTAAAGGGGGAGAACGATGAGGTGGAGAATCACTGATGCCAAGGACTATTTACAAGCAAAAGATTACATTGATACCGCTGTCATTCCACTAATTAACATTAAAGTAGGGGGCCATTTCAAAATGGCGGCCGAGAAAGGCGAATTCACACAGCTTCTGTCAGAAGAACTGGAAAGGCAGCTAAAGGGACGGGTATATTTACTGCCCCCTTATACATATGTTGATAGAAATGAAAAAACCATTCATGGACTACAAGATTTGCGGGAAGAGCTCATATCAGAATTTCCGCATGTTGTGCTGCTCACATCTGAAGAAAATTGGAAAAACGAGCATGCATTAGGCGAAATCATTGTGACACCGTCTGTTCCGTTAGAGCATTTGAATGACTCTTTAAAAAGAAAAATATTAGATGAACGCACTGCTGAAATTTTGAACGTTTTGTTACA
Organism: Bacillus sp. 11C; assembly: GCF_055486375.1. Lineage (NCBI taxonomy): Bacteria > Bacillati > Bacillota > Bacilli > Caryophanales > Bacillaceae > Bacillus > Bacillus sp. 11C. Next base: position 113,356 of record NZ_JBUPVZ010000003.1, on the reverse strand, counting down.
GTTGTGGAGCGCTTCATAAAAACACTTACATTTCCTGATGAACAATAATTTGGCTATATTGACCTTGTTGAGAGATTCATATATTATGAGGGTGTCTAGTGTTATTGCAATATTTTCTATTTTAGTCAGTTTGCAGGGGTGACCTAGAGGGGGGAGAAAAGATGGGCGGAAAACATGATATATCCAGACGTCAATTTTTAAATTATACGCTTACAGGCGTAGGGGGTTTTATGGCGGCTAGTATGCTCATGCCTATGGTTCGCTTTGCACTCGACCCGGTATTAAAATCGACAGGAAAGCAGGACATGGTTCAGGTTGTCAGCGTAGATGAGCTGACAAAAGAACCGCAGCGCTTTGATTTCAAAATTAATCAAGTCGATGCCTGGTATGAGTCAGAAGAGTCAAGATCAGCTTGGGTCTTCAAAAACGGGGATGAAATTGTAGCGCTTTCGCCAATTTGCAAACATTTAGGATGTACGGTGAACTGGAATAGTGATCCTAAAAATCCGAATAAATTCTTTTGTCCATGCCATTACGGACTCTATGAAAAGGACGGCACCAATGTCCCGGGCACGCCGCCGCTAGCGCCTCTTGATCATTATGAGCAAGAAGTAAAAGACGGCTTCCTGTATCTTGGAAAAGCAAAGCCTAAGGGGGAAGGGTGACATGCTGAACAAAATTTATGACTGGGTAGATGAGCGGCTTGATATTACACCGATGTGGAGGGATATTGCCGATCACGAAGTACCGGAACATGTAAATCCCGCCCATCATTTCTCTGCGTTTGTGTATTGCTTTGGGGGACTGACGTTTTTTGTAACCGTTATCCAAGTGTTATCTGGAATGTTTTTAACGATGTACTATGTGCCTGATATTAAAAATGCCTGGGAATCGGTATATTATTTGCAAAATGAAGTGGCATTCGGCCAGATTGTCAGGGGGATGCACCACTGGGGTGCGAGCCTGGTCATTGTGATGATGTTTTTACATACGCTGAGGGTCTTTTTCCAAGGGGCGTATAAAAAGCCGCGCGAGCTGAACTGGATTGTCGGTGTGCTGATCTTTTTTGTCATGCTCGGGCTTGGCTTTACAGGTTACTTGCTGCCTTGGGACATGAAGGCTCTGTTCGCAACAAAAGTCGGGCTGCAGATCGCTGAAGCCACGCCTTTGATCGGGACGCAAGTCAAAACACTCCTTGCGGGGCACCCGGATATTGTAGGCGCCCAAACGCTGACTAGGTTTTTTGCGATCCATGTATTCTTTCTTCCTGCCGCATTGTTCGGGCTGATGGCTGCACATTTTATTATGATCCGAAAGCAGGGGATTTCAGGACCGCTTTAAACTCTTGATCTGCGAATAAAAGGGAGGGGATGACATGCACCGGGGCAAAGGGATGAAATTTGTAGGCGACTCAAGGATACCGGCTGAAAAAAAGCCGAATATACCGAAGGATTATTCGGAGTATCCCGGGAAAACAGAGGCTTTCTGGCCGAATTTCTTGTTGAAGGAATGGATGGTTGGCGCTGTCTTTCTGATCGGTTTTCTTGTTTTGACGATTGTGCATCAGCCGCCTTTGGAGCGGATGGCGGACCCGACTGATACTGGTTATATTCCGTTGCCGGATTGGTATTTTCTTTTCTTATACCAGCTGTTGAAGTATGAATACGCCGCCGGGAGCTTTACAGTAGTCGGCGCCATGATTATGCCGGGGCTCGCTTTTGGCGCCCTGCTTTTGGCACCATTTCTTGACAGAGGAACTGAAAGAAGGCCTTGGAAGCGTCCTGTTGCTGTCGGTATGATGCTTCTGGCCATTTCCGCTGCTGTATTTTTGACGTGGCAGTCAGTTGCGACTCACGACTGGGCCAAGGCAGAAGAACAGGGAAAAATCACAAAAGAAGCCGACATTGACACCAATGCGGAAGGATATAAGATTTTTAAGGAGCAGGGCTGTATTTCTTGCCATGGGGATAACCTTCAAGGGGGAGCGGCCGGGCCTTCATTAGTGGACACTGGACTGAAACCGGAAGAAATCAAAAAAATCGCTGTCGAAGGGAAAGGCCAAATGCCGGCGGGTGTGTTTAAAGGGAATGATAAGCAGCTCGAAGAACTTGCGAAATTTATTTCGAAAACAACCGCAAAATAAACATATTGTGAATGGTGTAATGGAAGGATATACTTTGAATATCAAAAGCTGACCCGGCGTCAGCTTTTTTATATGGACACCTTATTTTTTACAGACTGAGAGTTGATATGATGTGAAATGGTTTCAATATGTATTAGGACAGCGCCCGATGCTGATTCTTGTCTTAGCCATTAATTTTCTGGGAACGGTTTACGGGTACTATTGGTACTTGCCGCAGCTTCTGGAGACACCGGCCCGTTTCCTGATTTTTGTTCCGGACAGTCCGACAGCAACATTTTTCTTTCTGTTTGTGCTGCTCGCCTTTATCATGAAACGGAACGCTCCGCTCTTTGAGGCGCTTGCGCTAGTCACCCTCGTAAAGTACGGTCTATGGGCGGTCGCTATGAATTTTCTTGTGCTGGCTGTAACAGGTGACTTGCCGTGGGAGGGCTATATGCTGATTGCCTCGCATTTTGCAATGGCGGTCCAAGGCGTATTGTACAGTCCGTATTTTCGTTTTTCTTTTTGGCATCTTGCAATTGCTGCAGTCTGGACGCTGCATAACGATGTCATTGATTACTTGTTTGACATGATGCCTCAATACTCTATGCTTTCTGATTATATGACAGATATAGGGTACGGAACATTTTGGCTCAGCATCTTTTCAATCGGGCTGGCTTACTTTTTAGTGGTTTCAAAAAAGCAAACAAAGCTTGACCTGATGTAAAGACAATCTTGGTCTATCCTTGTCCCTTTCTTCATATTCTGTAAGGAGAGAGAGTGGGAGGGACCTGCATGAAACGAAAGCTGACGATCTGTTTGTTGATTGCTCTTATTTTTTATAATGGAAATGCCAAGGCTGCAGAGCGGGGAAGCCTCGAAGAATTGAATGATTTATCCGATACAGTCTTTCAAATGACCCGCCAGTCGAAATATGAAGAGGCGCTGCAAGTCTTGGATTATTTTGAAAAAACATTAAAATCCGCTGAAAAAAAACAGCAAGACCTCATGCTAACCGGAGCCCAAATCCGTCAAATCACACTGGGCTATAACGATATGGTACGGAGCTTAAAGCAGACTGATACATCAGATATACAAAAACTCAGAGCAGCCGCGCAATTCAGAATGCTGGTGGATGCGGTTGAGAATCGATCCGTTCCGCTTTGGGGCTCACTGGAAAAACCGATTATGGAAGCCTTTGCTGAACTGAAGCAGGATGTTCAAAAGAATGAAAGCACGAGCTTTCATGAAAAATGGAATGAATTTATCAGTTTATATGATTTGATTTATCCCAGTCTTACAATCGATGTATCAGAGGATCAGCTTGAAACAGTCGGAAAACATATAGAAGTCATTGAGCAAGAGGAATTTCAGCAAATGACCGAGAGCACGAAGCTTGAACGGCTATCCCTTCTTCAGCATGATCTGAAAAACGTATTTGACAGGGTGGAAGAGGATGATGCTGATCCGTCTTTGCTCTGGGTGATGATCACAACCGGCAGTATCATTATTACTGCTCTCACCTATGTCGGCTACAGAAAATACAAAGCGGAAAAAAACAAGCTGAAAAAACGGGACTACCCTAAATAAGCATGAGGGGCGGCGTGTCGGCAAACCCTCGCATTCGTTGTCAGTCCTGCGCGTTGGTGCTCGCGTAAAAAAAGATCAGCGGCTAAAAGCTAGAGCGTCCTGCTCAGACGCCGCTGTCACCGCATCCTGCGGAAGCCTGCTCCAATGCTCGTCCTTCCTAGACTTCAAAGGTTTTCAATCACGCTGAAAAGATGACAAAATCCTAAAACGAAAGTCGTTTTAGGATTTTGTCAACAATCTGAGGCGGCGGCAGCCGCCTTTTTATAATTAAATGTCAGCGGGGAAGCGGATTTTTATTTTCATCAAGCGTAAATCCTTCTCCGAGCACATCGTGGACATCGCTTACCGCCACAAAGGCATGAGGATCAACGGAGTTAATCACACTTTTCAGCATTACCAATTCGTTTTTCGGCACCACACAATAAAGGACATCTATATCCTCTTTTGTATAGGAACCCTGTCCTTTCAAAATGGTGACGCCTCGTTCCATTTCTTCAAGAATCTTTTTCTGAATCCGGTCGTTTTTCGATGAGATGATCGTAGCGCCTTTAGCAGTGTATCCGCCTTCCTGAATAAAATCAATGAGTTTTGCAGCTACAAATACAGCCACCAGGGTATACATCGCTTCTTTATAGGAGAGATAAGTAAGCAAAGACAAAATGATGACGCAGGCATCGAAAGCAAACATCGTTCTGCCCATCGGAATCCCAAAATACTTATTGACCAAACGGGCGATAATATCAACCCCGCCTGTCGTTCCGCCGAACTTAAATATAATTCCTAATCCGGCTCCGATAAACACGCCGGCAAATAAAGCAGCGAGCGCTAAATCATGCTGAAGAGGCATATGTATTTCATATCGCTGAAAGATGCTGAGGAACAAAGACAAGGCGACAGTGCCGACAAGGGTATAAACAAACATAGTCCTGCCAAGTAAACGCCAGCCGATAAAAAAGATCGGGATGTTCAAAACCAGGTTCGAGATAGAGGGGCTGATATGGAAAAGGGCATATAGCAAAAGTGTAATACCTGTAAAACCGCCCTCAGCCAGATTGTTCTGCATATTGAAATGAACCAAGCCGAATGAAAAAATTGCCGCTCCGATTAAAATGAAAAATATGTTTTTTAATCTAATTTCTCCAAGCATCACACAAAACCCCTTTTCCTTCCATTGGATAGCGTTTATATTATAGTGGATGAAAAAGAAAACAGCAAACGTGCTTAAACATTTGTCAAACGTATCTGAATTAGCTAACATGTAAGAGGATGATAGGAGGTTTCGTGCAGTGAGTGAGAAAACAATGAAAGACATACAGGCTGAGGTAGACCGTTACATTGGCCAATTTAAAGAAGGATATTTCAGCCCGCTTGCCATGATGGCGAGGCTGACCGAAGAACTGGGCGAGCTTGCCAGAGAAGTCAATCATCGTTATGGAGAAAAACCAAAAAAAGCGACTGAAGATGATAAAAGCATGGAAGAGGAAATGGGCGACGTGCTGTTTGTGTTGGTTTGTTTAGCCAACTCACTTGATATTTCATTAGAGGAAGCCCACGACCGAGTGATGCATAAATTTAATACGAGAGATAAAGATCGCTGGACTAGAATAGAAGAAGGAAAGTAGAGGAGATCATGATGTCAAACGAAACAATTAAAGTAGTCATTGCAGGGCCGCGTGGAAGAATGGGGCAGGAAGCTGTTAAATTGGCGGAACGAACACCTCAGTTTGACCTTGTTGGGGCCATAGACCATACATACGACCGGCAAAAATTATCTGATGTGATGTCTGTTGAGTCAGAGGCTCTGATTTACACAGATATCCATGCCTGCTTTACAGAGACACAGCCGGATGTCTTAATTGATTTAACAACGCCTGAAATTGGGAAAATACATACAAAAATTGCATTAGAGTACGGAGTTCGTCCTGTTGTCGGAACGACCGGTTTCTCAGAAGATGATTTAAAAGAGCTCACGTCTCTAACAGAAGAGAAGAGAATCGGAGCCATCATCGCTCCAAACTTTGCACTTGGTGCGGTGCTGATGATGAAATTTTCGAAAATGGCTGCCAACTACTTTGAGGATGTAGAAATTATTGAGCTTCACCATGACCAGAAGCTTGACGCACCGAGCGGAACTGCACTTAAAACAGCGGAAATGATTTCAGAAGTCCGTAAAGAAAAACAACAAGGACATCCCGATGAAAAAGAAATTCTCCCAGGAGCAAGAGGAGCGGAGCAAAACGGTATCCGCTTGCACAGCGTGCGTCTTCCGGGGCTGATCGCACATCAGGAAGTCATGTTCGGCATGGATGGCCAAACGCTTCAGATCCGCCACGATTCCTATAACCGCGCTTCTTTCATGTCAGGTGTTAAACTGTCAGTCGAACAAGTCATGAAGATTGACCAGCTTGTGTATGGATTAGAAAATATCATTGATTAGACAGGGGGATAAATGATGAAAATTGCTTTGATCGCGCATGACAAGAAAAAACAGGATATGATTCAATTCACGACTGCCTATCGGAATATTTTGAGGCATCACGACCTATACGCAACCGGAACAACGGGGTTGAAAATTCAAGAGGCGACAGGTCTTCAAATTGAACGTTTTCAATCCGGCCCTTTAGGGGGAGACCAGCAAATCGGCGCACTGATCGCAGCCAATGTACTCGATCTTGTCATTTTTTTGCGCGACCCGCTGACCGCGCAGCCGCATGAACCGGATGTCTCGGCATTAATCCGGTTATGTGACGTGTATTCCATTCCGCTCGCCACAAATATGGGTACCGCAGAGATTCTTGTCCGCACCCTTGATGAAGGTGTTTTCGAATTCCGCAATCTTCTTAGGGGAGAAGAGCCGAATGTATAATGCTGACGTTCTTGCTTTTGGCGCCCACAGTGATGATGTCGAGATCGGAATGGGCGGCACAATCGCAAAGTTTGTCAAACAAGGAAAAAAAGTAATGATATGCGATTTGACCGAAGCGGAACTCTCTTCAAACGGAACGGTCAGTTTACGTAAAGAAGAAGCAGCTGAAGCAGCCCGTATATTAGGCGCAGAAAAAAGAATGCAGCTGACGCTTCCAGACCGCGGCCTGATGATGAGTGATCAGGCCATTCGGGCGATTGTCAGTGTGATCAGAACCTGTCGGCCAAAAGCAGTCTTTATGCCATATAAAAAGGATCGCCATCCGGATCACGGCAATGCTGCTGCACTGGTGGAAGAAGCAATCTTTTCCGCAGGAATCCATAAATATAAAGATGAAAAGAGCCTTCCCGCGCATAAAATAAGCAAGGTTTACTACTATATGATAAATGGTTTTCATCAGCCTGATTTTGTCATTGATATATCGAATACAATAGAGGCCAAGAAACAAAGCCTTAATGCCTACAAAAGCCAGTTTATACCGTCAAAGGATTCAGTTTCAACTCCTCTGACGAATGGCTATATTGAGATCGTTGAAGCGAGAGAAAAGCTTTACGGTAAAGAAGCGGGTGTGGAGTATGCCGAGGGTTTCTTTTCCAAACGGATGCTGTTGCTCGATCATGATGTGCTTGGGGGCGAACAATGAAAAAACTAAAAATAGGGATCACATGTTATCCGAGCATCGGAGGCTCAGGTATCATTGCGACAGAACTGGGGAAGCAGCTTGCTGAAAAAGGACATGAAATCCATTTTATCACATCAAGCATCCCGTTTAGACTGAATACATATCACCCCAATATTCATTTTCATGAGGTTGAGGTTAATCAATATGCTGTTTTTAAGTATCCGCCGTATGATTTGGCATTGGCAAGCAAAATTGCTGAGGTGGCGGAACGGGAGAATTTAGACATTATACATGCTCACTACGCTCTCCCGCATGCGGTTTGCGCCTATCTAGCAAAGCAGATGCTGAAACGGAATATCGGAATTGTGACAACTTTGCACGGCACGGATATTACGGTGCTAGGCTATGACCCGTCTCTAAAAGATCTTATCCGTTTTGCCATTGAGGCATCAGACAGGGTGACCGCTGTCTCCTCAGCGCTTGCAGCTGAAACGTACGATTTAATTAAACCGGAGAAAAAAATCGAAACGATTTATAACTTTATAGATGAGCGCGTGTATCTGAAGAAAAACAATGCGGCGATTAAAGAGAAACATGGTATTTTACCAGACGAAAAAGTCGTCATCCATGTGTCCAACTTCAGAAAGGTCAAACGCGTGCAGGATGTCATCCGCGTGTTCCGGAATATCGCCGGCAAAACGAAAGCCAAGCTGCTTTTAGTCGGGGACGGCCCGGAGAAGTCGACGGCCTGTGAGCTTGTCAGAAAATATGGATTGGAAAACCAAGTCTTAATGCTTGGAAATCAAGACCGTGTTGAGGAGCTTTATTCTATTAGCGATCTGAAACTGCTGCTGTCCGAAAAAGAAAGCTTCGGACTTGTCCTGCTTGAAGCGATGGCTTGCGGAGTGCCTTGTATCGGAACAAACACTGGCGGTATCCCGGAGGTTATTAAAAACAGTGTGAGCGGATTTTTGGTGGATGTCGGCGACGTTGCAGCCGCAACAGCCTGCGCGATGCGTATTTTAGAAGATGAACAGCTAAGCAAGGGTTTTACAAAGGCGGCAATGGAAATGCTAAAAAATGAATTTTCTTCACAAAAAATTGTCAGCCAGTATGAACAGATTTATGCCGATTTAGCAGAACCGGAGTGATCATATGGAACAAGTTTTTATCAAAGCGCTCCCCGTGCTCCGCACCTTAATTGAAGCGGGCCACCAGGCTTATTTTGTGGGAGGCGCAGTTCGAGACAGCTATATGAAACGAACGATCGGAGATGTCGATATTGCGACTGATGCGGCACCGGATCAAGTAGAACGGCTGTTTCAGCGGACGGTTGATGTAGGAAAAGAGCACGGGACCATTATTGTGCTCTGGGAAGATGAAACCTATGAAGTCACGACATTCCGGACTGAATCAGAGTATGAGGATTATAGAAGACCTTCAGAAGTGAACTTTATCACATCATTAGAAGAGGATTTGAAACGCAGGGATTTGACGATTAACGCGATGGCCATGACAGCGGAAGGTCAAGTGCTTGATTATTTTGGCGGCAAGAAAGATATTGATCAGAAGCTGATTCGAACCGTCGGAAGGCCCAAGGACAGATTTCAAGAGGATGCGCTTCGCATGCTGAGAGCCGTACGTTTTATGAGCCAGCTTGGCTTTACGCTTTCACTAGAAACAGAAGAAGCGATCACGAAGGAAAAAACACTCTTATCCCATGTTTCAGTTGAACGAAAAACAATAGAGTTCGAGAAACTGCTAAAGGGAAGAGCGTCCCGCCAGGCGCTTCAAACACTCATTCAAACGGGGTTGTACGAAGAACTGCCTGGTTTTTATCATAAACGAGAGAACCTGCTTGTGGCGAGTGAGTTTTCGTTTTACTCTTTAACATCCCGTGAGGAGCTTTGGGCTGCGCTTTTAATTGATCTTGAAATAGATTTGAAAGATGCGCCGCTTTTCCTGAAAGCATGGAAGCTTCCGGGAAAAGTAATGAAGGAAGCCATTCACATTGCCTATACGTTTGGCCAGAGCCTTGACGCTATCTCAATGTACAAGGCTGGGGAAAAAGCACTTCTTTCAGCGGCCAAAATATCACAGCTTCGGCAAAACGAAAAACTAGATGAAGAAAAATTGAAGGACATCCAAAACGCTTATCAAAGCCTGCCGATTAAAAGCCTTAAGGATCTTGATATCACGGGTAAGGATTTGCTTGCGCTGCGAAACCGGCCTGCCGGACAATGGGTGTCGGAAGAATTACAGCGGATTGAGCAGGCTGTTTTGACGGGAAAGCTCTCCAATCAAAAGAAGCACATAGAGGAGTGGCTGAAGACATGCGGTCAACATTAAGAAAAGATCTTATTGAATTATTTTCTCAGGCTGGAAATGAATTTATTTCCGGCCAAAAAATCAGTGACACCCTCGGCTGTTCCAGAACTGCTGTGTGGAAGCATATTGAAGAGCTTCGGAAAGAGGGCTATGAAGTAGAAGCTGTTAGGAGAAAAGGATATCGTCTCATCAAAAAGCCCGGGAAACTCAGTGAAAGTGAAATTCGCTTCGGACTGAAAACGGAAGTGATGGGCCAGCACCTTATTTATCATGACGTTCTATCAAGCACGCAAAAAACGGCGCATGAGCTTGCAAATAATAACGCAGCAGAGGGCACTCTCGTGGTGGCTGACAAACAAACAGCCGGCAGAGGGCGAATGTCAAGGGTGTGGCATTCCCAAGAGGGAAACGGTATTTGGATGAGCCTGATTTTACGGCCTGACATTCCGCTCCAAAAAACACCGCAGCTCACATTACTTGCTGCAGTAGCTGTTGTGCAGGGAATAGAAGAGGCAGCAGGCATCCAAACGGATATAAAATGGCCTAACGATATTTTGATTAACGGAAAAAAAACAGTCGGCGTCTTAACAGAAATGCAGGCCGAGGAAGACCGGGTACGTTCGGTCATCATCGGGATCGGCATTAACGTCAATCAGCAGTCGGATGATTTTCCAGATGACCTGAAGGACATTGCGACAAGCCTCAGCCAAGCCGCCGGAGAAAAAATTGACCGGGCCGGTGTCATCCAGCATATCTTGCTTTCCTTTGAAAAACGATACCGGGATTATATGACGCACGGTTTTACGCCGATTAAGCTTTTATGGGAAAGCTACGCGCTGGGAATCGGCACTAATATGAGGGCCAGAACATTAAATGGAACATTTTACGGGAAGGCGTTAGGTATAGATGATGAAGGTGTTCTTCTTTTAGAAACGAAGGAAGACATTAAAAAAATCTATTCTGCCGATATAGAATTAGGTTAATGTGTTGGTACAAGCCCGTTGATTTTGGTATACTTCCATTGGGCAGTATCGCCTGCGAACTGCACCTATTATAAAAATAGATTGACATTGCAGCAGTCTGCCTTGATCCAAAAAAGGACTGGGACAGAGGGATGAAACTCGCCGAACTTTAGAAAGTGAAGAATCCTTCTCGTGTAACGGAAGGTTTTTTGGCTTGTATAAGAAAACGGCAGCTCATCTCCTCTAAACATGAGGAGGAGAAAACATGAAAACAAAACTCGATTTTCTAAAAATGAAGCAGACTGAAGAACCGATTGTGATGCTGACCGCTTATGATTATCCGGCAGCTAAGCTTGCTGAACAAGCGGGAGTTGACATGATTTTAGTCGGTGATTCACTCGGAATGGTCGTCCTCGGACTTGATTCAACTGTCGGCGTGACAGTTGCGGACATGATCCATCATACAAAAGCCGTTAAAAGGGGCGCGCCAAATACATTTATCGTAACGGATATGCCGTTTATGTCTTATCACCTGTCCAAGGAGGATACGCTGAAAAATGCAGCTTCTATCGTTCAGGAAAGCGGAGCTGACGCACTGAAGCTTGAAGGCGGAGAAGGCGTGTTTGAATCCATTCGCGCATTGACGCTTGGGGGCATTCCGGTAGTCAGTCACTTAGGCCTGACACCGCAGTCAGTCGGTGTATTGGGTGGATATAAAGTACAGGGCAAAGACGAACAAAGCGCCAAAAAATTAATAGAAGACAGTATAAAATGCGAAGAAGCAGGAGCTATGATGCTTGTGCTGGAATGTGTGCCTGCAGAACTCACAGCCAAAATTGCCGGGATGCTAAGCATACCGGTCATCGGAATCGGTGCCGGTGTGAAAGCGGACGGACAAGTTCTCGTTTATCATGATATTATCGGCCACGGTGTAGAGAGAACACCTAAATTTGTAAAGCAATATACGCGAATTGACGAAACAATCGAAACAGCAATCAGCGGATATGTCAAGGATGTAAGACATCGTGCTTTCCCTGAACAAAAACATTCCTTTCAAATGAATCAGACAGTGCTGGACGGCTTGTACGGAGGAAAATAAGATGAGACAGATAACAGATATTTCACAGCTGAAAGAAGCCATAAGACAATACCAGTCAGAGGGGAAGTCAATCGGATTTGTTCCGACGATGGGCTTTCTGCATGAGGGGCATTTAACCTTGGCAGACAAAGCAAGACAAGAAAATGACGCCGTCGTTATGAGTATTTTTGTGAATCCTGCGCAATTCGGTCCTAATGAAGATTTTGAGGCATATCCGCGCGATATTGAGCGGGATGCGGGCCTTGCAGATAACGCAGGAGTCGATATTCTTTTTACGCCTAGTGCCCATGATATGTATCCTGGCGAGAAGAATGTCACGATTCACGTCGAAAGACGAACGGATGTTTTATGCGGACGCTCAAGAGAAGGACATTTTGACGGTGTTGCAATTGTACTGACGAAGCTGTTCAATCTTGTGCAGCCGACCCGCGCCTATTTCGGTTTAAAGGATGCACAGCAGGTGGCGGTTGTTGATGGCTTAATCAGCGATTTCTTCATGGATATTGAACTGGTTGCTGTCGATACAGTCAGAGAGGAAGACGGCTTAGCCAAAAGTTCCCGCAATGTATACTTAACTGCTGAGGAAAGAAAAGAAGCGCCTAAGCTGTATCGGGCCCTTCAAACAAGTGCGGAGCTGATCAGAGCCGGCGAAAGAGACCCTGAAGCGGTGATAAAAGCTGCGAAAGAAATCATTGAAACGACAAGCGGCACCATTGACTATGTGGAGCTTTATTCCTATCCGAAACTCGAGCCTGCGGACAAAATGGAAGGAAAGGTCATTCTAGCTGTTGCAGTTGCTTTTTCAAAAGCGCGTTTAATAGATAATATCATTATTGATATTCGAGAAATGGAGAGAATATAATATGTATCGTACGATGATGAGCGGCAAGCTTCACAGGGCAACCGTTACGGAAGCAAACCTGAACTATGTGGGAAGCATTACAATTGATGAAGATCTTATTGATGCAGTGGGAATGCTTCCTAATGAAAAAGTGCAAATTGTGAATAATAATAATGGAGCGCGTCTGGAAACGTATATTATTCCTGGTGAACGCGGAAGCGGCGTCATCTGCTTAAACGGTGCAGCCGCACGCCTTGTGCAGGTAGGAGATAAGGTTATTATCATTTCCTACAAAATGATGTCTGATCAAGAAGCGGCAAGCCACGAGCCAAAAGTGGCTGTTCTGAATGATCAAAACAAAATTGAACAAATGCTGGGGAACGAACCAGCCCGTACAATGTTGTAGAAGAAAAGCCCCCTTTATCGGGGGTTTTCTTTTAAGATTTTGAGAGTAAAACGGTTTTGCCGCTCCATTTCCGTACAAAACGTGTTACACTTTTGTCGTATGCAAGAATTGAGGTGTCCATTTTAATGAATAAGCAACGGTTCGTTGTTATAGATGTAGAAACAACAGGGAATTCGCCGAAGAAAGGCGATAAAATCATACAAATCGCAGCGGTTGTAATTGAAAATGGACAAATTACTGAGCGGTTTTCAAAATACATTAATCCAAATAAATCCATTCCTGCTTTCATTGAGCAGCTTACAGGAATCTCCAATCAAATGGTAGAGCATGAACAGCCGTTTGAGGCTGTCGCTGAGGAAGTGTTTCATTTGCTTGACGGCGCTTATTTTGTCGCCCACAATATCCATTTCGACCTTGGATTTGTCAAGTATGAGTTACATAAGGCGGGCTTTCAGCTCCCAGATTGTGAAGTGCTGGATACTGTCGAACTCTCCCGTATTGTTTTTCCGGGGTTTGAAGGGTATAAGCTGACCGAATTAAGCGAGGAGCTTCAACTACGGCATGATCAGCCGCACCGGGCTGACAGCGACGCTGAAGTGACAGGGCTTATTTTTTTGGAAATCCTTGAAAAGCTGCGGCAGCTTCCTGATCCGACATTAAAACAGTTAAGAAGACTTTCGCAGCATTTTATCAGTGATCTGACGCATTTGTTGGATATGTTCATTTATGAAAACAAACATACCGAAATACCCGGCTATGCGCGCTTTTCTTCCTTTTCTGTCAGAGAACCTGAATCGATCGATGAACGTGTCAATGAAGACGGGAACTTCTCATTTGAGATGGAAAATTGGGAAGCGGGCAATGAAAAAGCGCTGTCTGCGTTAATGCCCGGTTATGAAAAAAGAGATGGCCAAATGATGATGATGAAAGAGGTGGCTGAAGCGTTTGCCAATCGTGAGCACGCGCTGATTGAAGCTCCTCCGGGAATCGGAAAAACGATTGGCTACCTCATTCCGGCTGCGCTTTTTGCCAAGAAATCAAAAAAACCGGTCATTATCAGCACGTATTCAACGCTTTTACAGCAGCAGATTTTGACAAAGGATTTGCCGATTGTCCAAGATCTGTTTCCATTTCCGGTAACAGCGGCGATTTTAAAAGGACAATCGCATTATTTATGCCTGTATAAATTCGAGCAGGTGCTTCATGAAGAAGATGATAATTATGATGCCGTATTGACAAAGGCACAGCTCCTCGTTTGGCTGACTGAGACAAACACAGGAGATGTAGCTGAACTGAATCTGCCTTCAGGCGGAAAATTGCTGTGGGACAGATTGGCTTATGACGATGGCTCCTATAAAAGAAGCCGCCATGAAAGTGTGACCGGCTTTTATGAGCGTGCCAAGGAGATTGCCATGCGTTCCGATTTGGTGATTACCAACCATTCCCTTTTGCTGACCGATGAAGGCAGCCAGAAAAAAAGACTCCCTGAAAGCGGCACATTTATTATCGATGAAGCCCATCATTTTGAACGTGCGGCGAGCGAACATTTAGGAAAAAGAGCCACGTATATAGAATTGCATTCTAAATTGAACAGAATCGGCACTCTGAAGGAACAGGGGCTTCTAAAAAAGATGAGACAGCTATTTCAGCGAAACAGTCTGCCCGTTGATTCTTTTTTCGAATTGGAAGAGTGGATTCAGCACATCCAAGCAGAAAGTGATGCTTTCTTCAGCTCTGTGCATTCTTTTGTCAAACGAAGAAAACCTAAAGAAGACTTAAACCGTCTAGTCTATAAGGTGAACAAAGAAAGCCAAGATAAAAGCTGGCCTATTTTAACGGATGGAGCAGAGAGGCTTTGTTCCATGCTGACACATTTGCAGCAGCTTTTTGAGGCACAGTCGGCTCTGATGGAAAAACATCTGACGAGTATGAAGAGCAAAACCGCTTTTTTAGCCGATGAATATCAAAGAATTATGAAAGGATTGCAGCTTTACTGTCTAACGTTGCAGAAGCTGTTCTTTGAGTCTGATGATGATGAAGCGGTTTGGGTTGAAATAGACGCAAAGGGAGCAAAAAACGCAGTAGCCATTTACGCACAGCCGCTTGAACCTGGTGAACTCCTCGCTGATCAGTTTTTCGCGCGCAAAAACAGTGTGGTGCTGACATCTGCAACCCTTACTGTCGAAGATTCATTTCAATTTATGATTGAACGTCTGGGACTGGATGACTTTTTCCCGCGAACAATGAGAATTGAGTCGCCTTTTTCTTACGATGAGCGCATGCGGGTGATGATTCCAAAAGAAATGAAATCAATCCAAGATACAGGGCAAACTGAATTTATACAGGATACGGCCCGTTATATTGAACTGATGGCAAAGGAAAAACAGCCCAAAATCCTTGTGCTGTTTACGTCTCATGATATGCTGAAAAAGGTTCATCAGGAGCTGAAGCAAGCGATGAGTACTTCCGGCATTCAGCTCTTGGCGCAAGGAATTTCAGGCGGAAGTCCAGGCAAACTGATGAAAACTTTTAAAACATCCAATCAGGCGATCTTGCTTGGTACAAATCACTTTTGGGAAGGCGTTGATTTTCCTGGTGATGAGCTGACAACGGTAATGATCGCAAGGCTTCCATTCCGGTCCCCTGATCATCCGCTTCATGCTGCGAAATGTGAGCTTGCCCGAAAACAAGGGCGGAATCCGTTTCAAACAGTATCACTTCCGGAAGCTGTGCTGACCTTCAGGCAAGGAATCGGCCGCTTGCTGCGGACAGCGGGAGACAAAGGGACGATTGTCATATTGGACAGACGGATTAAAACGGCAGGTTATGGCCGGCTGTTTCTTGATGCCCTGCCGACAACTTACGTATCCGAAATGACTGACAGCGAGCTTGAGGCTTACGTTGCAGGGGAAAATGAATAAAAGCCGCATAAAGCGGCTTTTGCGGTGTGGGAGTAGGATGGTGTTTTATTTAAAAGCGGTTTTGCCGCTCTGTGATACTAGTATGGCGTGTCCTGAAATGGAGTATGACTAACAATATTTGTTCAAACTGGAGGATGGAAAAATGGAAAGCAAAATCGAGATTCTTTCAACAATTAATGTAGAGCATTCTGATGACCTTTATAAAATTGTAGACACACTGAATCGGACACTGAAAAGAGATAATCTGATGTTCGGCCTTGCGCTGGATGAAGAAAACAAAAACCAAGCCGTTTTTACCATTTATCGTACGTAGGTGAGAAGATGAGAAAAAAAGCATTAATATTTACCGCCATTTTTGGTATTATTTTTTTAGCAGTACTTCTTGTCTCGGCAAGCATTTATAAATCAGCCATGGCACAAAAGGAAGAGGGGCACGAAGCAGCAGCTGCTGAAGCTAAAAAAGAAACCGATCTCGCCAACGTTGATCAAGTCGAAACATTTGTCGGAAAAGAAAAATATTATGTTGTAAAGGGAACGGACAAAAAAGGAAGCAAATTATATGTCTGGGTTCCTGCCGATAAAAAAGCAAAAATTCTCTCAAAAGAAGCAAAAGAGGGAATCTCCGAAGACAAAGCGGCGAAAATCATACATGATGAAGGGCTGGTTTCAAAGCAAAAAGAGGTTCATCTGGCAAGAGAGGGAAATGTCCTGCTTTGGGAAGTAACGTACTTAGACAAAGAAGGTCAATACAGTTTAAGTTATGTGGACTTTACAACTGGAAAGATTCTCAAAAATATGACGCCTTAAGACGAATTAGGGGGAGTTCAAGTTGAAACTGGCAAAAAGAGTATCCGCATTAACACCGTCTACCACACTGGCAATCACAGCAAAAGCGAAAGAACTGAAAGCGGCAGGCCATGATGTTATCGGCCTAGGGGCAGGCGAACCTGACTTTAATACACCGCAGCACATCATTGATGCCGCTGTACGTTCTATGAACGAAGGCCATACGAAGTACACGCCTTCAGGTGGTCTGGCTGAACTCAAAAACAGCATTGCAGAGAAATTTAAACGTGACCAGAATATTGAATACAAACCGTCTCAAATGATTGTCTGCACAGGTGCCAAACATGCTCTGTACACCCTTTTCCAAGTGATTTTGGATGAAGGAGATGAAGTCATTATTCCAACACCTTACTGGGTGAGCTATCCGGAGCAGGTGAAACTCGCTGGCGGAAAGCCTGTTTATGTAGAAGGGCTTGAGGAAAATCATTTCAAAATTTCTCCTGAACAGCTGAAATATGCGATCACGGAAAAAACAAAAGCGATCGTCATCAATTCTCCAAGCAACCCGACTGGCGTTATGTATACGGAAGACGAACTGGCGGCGCTCGGTGAAGTGTGCCTTGAACATGACATCCTGATTGTGTCTGACGAAATTTATGAAAAACTTACATACAGCGGAAAGAAACACGTTTCCATTGCACAGCTGTCTAACAGTCTGAAAGAGCAAACGGTTATTATTAACGGCGTGTCGAAGTCACACAGCATGACGGGCTGGAGAATCGGTTATGCGGCGGGGGCTGAAGACATTATTAAAGCAATGACTAACCTTGCAAGCCACAGCACGTCAAACCCGACATCAATCGCACAGTACGGAGCGATTGCTGCTTATAACGGGCCTTCTGAGCCGCTGGAAGAAATGAGAGAAGCGTTTGAACATAGATTAAACACGATCTATGCAAAGCTTTTAGAGATCCCCGGGTTTAGCTGTGTGAAGCCGGAAGGTGCTTTTTACTTGTTCCCGAATGCAAAAGAAGCAGCTCAAAATTGCGGTTTCAAAGATGTAGACGAATTTGTTAAAGCGCTTCTTGAGGAGGAAAAAGTTGCGATTGTTCCTGGCTCCGGGTTTGGTTCTCCTGATAATGTACGCCTTTCTTACGCAACATCTTTAGAACTTCTTGAAAAAGCGGTTGAGAGAATCAAACGTTTTGTAGAAAAACATAGCTAACAGATCAAAAGCGGCTGACAGAAAAGCCGCTTTTTATCTGCATTGACCCGGCTGGTTAAGAGCGGGTATAATAAAGTGATGATAAAAGAGTTCGCGGGGCAATGGGCTTCCGAATGTCTTTCTTGTTTTGGAGGGAAATATGTTGAAAACAACAATCAACCAAGTGTACAAACACGTAGGTGAGGAAGTAACGATCGGAGCTTGGGTCGCTAATAAGCGTTCAAGCGGGAAAATCGCGTTTTTGCAGCTGCGGGACGGTACCGGCTTTATTCAAGGTGTCGTAGTCAAAGCGGAAGTGGAAGAAAGCATTTTCCAAACAGCTAAATCAGTGACGCAGGAAACGTCACTCTATATAAAAGGGATTGTCAAAGAGGACGAGCGTTCTCCGCTCGGTTATGAGCTAGCTGTGACAGGTATTGAAGTCATTCACGAAGCGACTGATTATCCAATTACGCCAAAAGAACACGGCACAGAATTCTTGATGGATCACAGACATTTATGGCTTCGTTCAAAACGCCAGCATGCCACCATGAAAATTCGTAATGAAATCATTCGCGCGACTTATGAATTTTTTAATAACGAAGGCTTCGTAAAAGTGGATCCGCCCATTCTGACTGGAAGCGCGCCTGAAGGAACAACAGAGCTCTTTGCGACAAAGTACTTTGAGGAAGATGCTTACCTGTCTCAAAGTGGCCAGCTCTACATGGAAGCTGCGGCAATGGCTTTAGGAAAAGTATTTTCCTTCGGGCCGACATTCAGAGCGGAAAAATCTAAAACAAAACGCCACTTGATCGAATTCTGGATGATCGAACCGGAAATGGCGTTTGTACAATTTGAAGAAAACCTTCAAGTGCAGGAAAATTACGTTTCTTTCATTGTGCAATCCGTGCTTAAGAATTGCAAAATTGAATTAAACACATTAGGAAGAGACACATCAAAACTTGAGCAAATCAAAGCTCCGTTCCCAAGAATCACGTATGATGAAGCGCTTGATTTTCTAAAAGAAAAAGGCTTTGACGATATCGAGTGGGGAGACGACTTCGGGGCGCCTCATGAAACAGCGATTGCGGAACACTATGACAAACCGGTTTTCATCACTCGCTACCCGACGTCCTTAAAACCATTCTATATGCAGCCGGCTTCTGACCGCGAGGATGTCGTGCTCTGCGCTGACCTGATTGCGCCGGAAGGATATGGAGAAATCATCGGCGGATCTGAACGGATTCACGATATGGAGCTTTTGGAAGCGCGTCTTAAAGAACATGGACTGGATTCTGACGCATATAAATGGTATGCTGAACTTAGAAAATATGGATCAGTTCCTCATTCAGGCTTCGGCCTTGGATTAGAGCGGACAGTAGCTTGGATCAGCGGAGCGCCTCACGTTCGTGAAACCATTCCGTTCCCAAGACTGTTAAACCGTCTATATCCATAATACATTCAAATGAAACAAGAAAAAGAGTCTCCTGCAAGGGAGACTTTTTACAGTAAAGGGGAAAACATGATCCTTTACAGTAAGAGGTGTGACGATGAAAAAACAGCAATTTATTGATATGCATGAACAGGGAACGTCAACAATCCCTAATCTTCTGCTTACGCATTATAAACAGCTCGGGCTTAACGAAACAGAACTTATTCTGCTCTTAAAAATTAAAATGCATTTAGAAAAAGGATCTTATTTTCCTACACCGAATCAGCTGCAAGAAGGGATGTCAATTTCTGTTGAAGAATGCACAAACAGATTGAGGATGTTTATTCAAAAAGGTTTTCTGTTTATTGAAGAATGTGAAGACCAAAACGGTATCAAATTTGAGAAATATTCTCTTCAGCCTTTATGGGGCAAGCTGTACGAGTATATACAGCTTGCACAGAATCAAACGCAGGAAAGAAAAGCAGAAGGGGAACAAAAAAGCCTTTATACCATTTTTGAGGAAGAGTTCGCAAGGCCGTTATCACCTTTGGAGTGTGAAACACTGGCCATTTGGCAGGATCAAGATCAGCATGACGCACAGCTGATCAAACACGCCTTAAAAGAGGCGGTACTGTCAGGGAAACTCAGTTTCCGCTACATTGACCGGATTTTGTTTGAGTGGAAGAAAAACGGGCTGAAAACTGTGGAGCAGGCAAAAATCCACAGCCAGAAATTCCGGCGGGTACAAACCAAGCAGACTGAACCACAAAAAGAGTATAAAAGGCAAGTTCCTTTTTACAATTGGCTTGAACAATAAAGTGAAAAGGTGACAATCGTGTTAAATCTAAAACAAATTGAATTCTGTTTGGACAAGATAGGCGACATGTTTCCCCACGCAGAGTGTGAACTGGTTCATTCCAATCCTTTTGAATTAGTGGTGGCAGTCGCTTTATCTGCGCAATGTACAGATGCACTTGTAAACAGGGTGACCAAAACATTATTTCAAAAATATAAACAGCCGGAAGACTATCTGGCTGTTTCGCTGGAAGAACTTCAGCAGGATATTAAATCAATCGGTTTGTATCGTAATAAGGCAAAAAACATTCAAAAATTGAGTAAAATGATTATTGAAGATTACGGCGGAGAAGTGCCGAGAGACCGCGATGAGCTTGTCAAACTGCCTGGTGTCGGAAGAAAGACCGCCAACGTCGTAGTATCTGTTGCCTTTGGCGTGCCGGCCATTGCTGTAGACACCCATGTGGAGAGAGTCAGCAAACGTTTGGGAATCTGTCGGTGGAAAGACTCGGTGCTGGAAGTGGAAAAGACGCTGATGCGCAAGGTTCCAAAAGAAGACTGGTCTGTTACCCATCACCGGCTTATTTTCTTCGGCAGATATCACTGTAAGGCCCAGTCTCCGCGCTGTGCGGAATGTCCGCTGCTGTCTTTGTGCAGAGAAGGGCAGAAGAGAGATAAAAAAGGACTGGTGAAACGATGACGCAAGCGAAAGACGTGTTGGCTTCCTATGAGCAGTACTTAAGCAGTCTTGGCCAGATGAACTCCCTGGATATATCAGAAGCCTTGCGAATCAACCCTGTGTATGTTGACCTCTGTTTGGAATCTCAAGGTGTTTTGCCATGGGAAGACAGCGGCAAGTACGTTCCGCTTTTATTTGAAGTGTGGGAAGACATTAAAGAATCACTTCTCCCAGTCTTTCAAACACGAAAATCGAGATGTGACCAAAATGACATGCTGAAGGGCATTGTATGTTTGCTGGCCTCGTTCCACTGGACAGCGGGTGAGCGGGTAAAATCGCTCGATTGGCCAGAACTGACGGAAAAATCATTTCCCGTGAAGCCAATCAATTGGCCTGAACGAGTAGAATTTATTCTTCTAAAGCCGACTCAATACCATTGCTTTATTCAGCTTGATGAGCTATTTGCTGAAATGAAAAAGCATTTTTATAAATACCATGCGATGAATCGCTAAACCTCCCCTTAAAAGGGGAGGTTTTTTATGATGAAGAAAAAGCCATCACCCAATAGAGTGACGGCTTTTTGTTTAATTTGCTTTTTCAGTTGATGATGAATTCGTTTGTGTTTTGTCAGATGTGTTTGTTTTGTTTTTATTTGTATCAGAGCCTGATGAATCATTTGTATCTGAGTTCGAATCACCATCCGACGTACCCTGATTGTTGCTGTTGTTATTGTTGCTGTTATCGTTGGTTTGGTCTTGATTGCTGTTGTCGGACGGATTGGTGTTCGTGTTGTCTTGTTTTTTGTCTTGATCGTTCGTTGAATCATCTGTCTGATCTTGATCTGTCTGACTGTCATCTGTTTGCGAATCATCAGTCTGTGTATCATCCTGAGATTTATCTTCATCTTGCTTTTCATCATCGGTTTTCTCTTCGTCGTCTTTATCTTCTTCATCCTCAGCCTTCGGCACTTCATACGAAGTGGCGGCTGTATCGCTGCGGACATCGTCGCTGATGGCTGTTACTTGGAATTTATACACAGATCCAGGCTGCACACCGGATATGACGGCTTCTTTTGCAGAACTGTTCTGAATCTCAGAGTAGCTGCCGCCATCGACAGACTGCTTCACTTCAAAGGTGGCATCACCGTCATATTTCCAGCTTAATGTCAGAGATTGATTGTCTTTATCATATTTCACGTTTAAGCCAGTCGGTTTATCTGTTTCTTCTTTTTCATACGTTTTAGAAACAGTGGAAGGTGCAGTGCCTTTAACAAAGTACTCCGTGAGTTTTTTATCGCTTGGCGTATTCGGCCCTGCCAGTTTTGCCGGGTTAGAGCCTTTTTCTACAGTGGCTTCAACTACGCTGTTAGGCTTCTCAAACGATCCGCTTCCGTCATCGACATCGGCAATGAGCTGGGCGAAGATTCGTTTTGCGATTTTTTGCTCTTCAGCAGAAAGTGATTTCTTTCCAGCATCGTTTTCTTCCATACCCGTCCAGACGGCTGCTGTATATTGCGGTGTGTAACCGACGAACCAAGAATCTCGGGCACCGCCGCTTGCGATATTGTACTTTTGGACTTCACTTTCATCAAAGTTTGTAGTCCCAGTTTTTCCGGCTACTTCTACTCCAGGGACTTGAGCGAGCTGCCCAGTACCTGTCCTAACAGCTGTTTTCAGCATATCTGTAATCATAAACGCAGTATAATCGCTCATTGCTGATTTTGTTTTCGGTGTTAAGTCAAGCTTTGTGCCATCGTTGAATTCAATGGACTTCACAAAATGCGGGTCGTTATACGTTCCGTTATTTCCAAACGCGCTGTATGCGCCTGCCATAGTTAGAGGAGAAACACCATCGTCTCCACCAAAACCGCCAATTGAGTAGGCCTCAGATACATTATCCTTTGTTAATCCCAGTCCAAGACCATTTGCAAAGTCTACTGCAGCATCTTTACCAGCTGCCTGGAAGGCTTTTAAAGCAGGAATGTTACGAGACTGTGCCAATGCTTGGCGCATAGACATTAGTTCTTTATATTTGCGGTCAAAGTTACGGATCGGTGTTCCATCAGAATACGTATAAGCTGAGTCATCAATTTGTTCATACGTAGACCATTTTTTGTTTTCAATAACTGGACCGTAGTCTAAAACCGGCTTTATGGTCGAACCAGGCTGTGCCTTAGTTTGAGTTGCATAGTTAAAGCCTCCGACAGGCTGATTGCGCCCAGCACCAATCGCGCGGACTTCTCCGTTTTTTGTATCGAGAAGGGTAACGCCGCCCTGCATGCCTTCAGTAAATCCGACGGTGTCTCCGTCCATTAATTCATCTAGTTTGTCTTGTGCTTTTGTATCTAATGTCGTATAAATTTTTAATCCGTCAGTTCCTGGATTGACATCAGATTTTTCTTCAATTTCTTTCATGACTTCTTCAACAAACGCGCTGTATTTGTTTGAATTGTTTTTTTCATATTCCTTTTGTGACACAACGCCTTCGTCTTTCATCGCCACATTTTTGGTTTTATTATATTCAGAATCAGAAATAAATCCTTGCTTTTTCATCAGACTGAGTACGATGTTCCGTCTTTTTTCCGCTTTATCAGGGTTTTTAACGGGATTGTACGCTGTTGGGCTTTGCGGCATGCCCGCAAGTGTCGCCGCTTGTTCGACAGTCAATTTACTTAAATCTGTGACGCCGAAAAATTCCTCCGCCGCTTTTCCGATTCCATATGCTCTAGGAGAAAAATAAATCCGGTTTAAATACATTTCTAAAATTTCGTCTTTAGAGTAATTGCGCTCCAGCTGAATCGAAAGCCACACTTCCTGCACCTTCCGTTTCAGCGTCTTCTGATGAGAAAGAAGGGAGTTCTTGACGACCTGCTGGGTGATCGTACTTCCGCCTTCAGCTCCGAAACCGTCTGTAAAGTTGGCGACTAAGGCGCCTCCGATACGGACAGGGTCAATCCCGTGGTGTTCATAAAAACGGGCGTCCTCTGTCGCAATAAAAGCTTCTTTTACAGTATCAGGAATTTCATCTATTGAGACGTAGGTCCGCTTTTCGGAGCCGTATTCAGCGATCTCTTCTCCATTTCTATCATATATTGTCGAAGAATAAGGCGTCTTTAATTTGTTTTCGTCAAGTTTTGGCGCATCGGAAACCATGACAGCAAATGTGACGGCACCGCCGACTACACCTAAAACAAACAGAATGAGTAAAGTAAAAAGGGTCTTTTTAAACCATCCGCCTTTTTTTCGTTTCTTGCCTTTTTTCGGTGAAGGACTCGATTTGCTGTTCGCTTTTCGTCGAGCTTCACGGCTGTTAAATTGATCTGACATAACATCTCAACCTTTCGTTAATCAACCTTTCGCACTAGATGACGGCGAAAAATAAAGCTGTTCAATAATACTAATATAATCAATTCTAGGTGCGTATCCAAGAGAAATCGGATACGCCGCTTCCTCTAATTCATCTTTTCGAATTGATTTTCTGCCGTTTTTTTCTTTTCTGTCCCAGAAATCCAACAGTTTATCGGCTTCCAAAAAATAAACCTGGTCGAAAGCGGATATAATAACAAAACAAATGCCGTCTTGAGCCATTACCTGCTTCATATGCTCGATTTGATGGTCATGAAAATTCTGCAGGGGGAAAGAGGTCTTGTTTTTCGTTTCTTTCGCCTCAAAATCAATATACCGCCCTTTGTAAATCCCGTTATAATCTGTTGTCGATGATTGTTTAAAGTAAGCTTCTTTAATCACTGCGGCGCTTCTTTTTGGATAATGGACATTTACAATTTGAACAGGTGTCGGCTTTTTGTGTATGACGGCAATTTGGTTTGTCAGATAATACTTATTCGTTTCGTTTAAGTCATCTTCGAGGGTCATTCCGCGATTACTGTAGGACGGGGCCCTTTTCTGACTGTTTTGGGATGAAACCGAATGTTTCGGCTGAAACGTTTTTCCGTTAGGATACCGAATCACTTTCTCATCCTCCTTACTAAACTATTCGTGACGGAAGTGAATGTACGTGCAAGAACAACAGGCCATCAGAAAGCTTCTTAGCCGGATTGAACGGCAAACAAAAGCAAAAAACGCAGATAACATTTCAAGAACGAACGCATATAAAGCATTTTATGATTGTCATCCGGAAATCAAATGGTCGCTCTTAGCATCTTTTGTTTCTCGCAATGCCGGCTGGTCAATGACTGACTTAAAAGGCAGTCTGTTTCAGCTTGGACTCCGTGAGAGACAGCAAAAGTGGTTCTTTTTAGCCTATGAAAGAGCGAACTGGCTTATTTTTTCGGATGCCTATCCGCAGCTTCTTTTGTACCACTGGTCAAAAAAAATCGGGAAACCGCTGTTCCATCATCTCCATGTGTTTGGCGTCTCGCAATTTATGACGGAAGAATGGGCCCGTTTTTGGCATGAGCGAAACACGGAGCGGTTGATGTATGCCCTCATTGTAAATGAACAAAACACTATCCAAACACCTATTATACAAAATCCTTCGTTTAAAAAGAACGTTTTTGACACGATTCCTTTTTATTTAAGTGACTGGTTTCATTTTAACACCGTTATTTTTCCCTCTTCAGACGGGTCTCTTTACGGCATTTCAGTGAAACGCTTTTCAAAGACAGAGGAAAGGATAAGGCTGGGAAAGCAGCTGTCTCAATTGCTGTTCAGCCCTGAATTATTCTCCTCTTTTTATCACTTTTTGCACACAGTGCCGCACACAGGCTCCCGTTTTGATATGGAAAAAATGATCGGGATCACAAAAAGAACATCTCCTATGTTAAGGACATGTTACCCTGAGTTCATCCACTCATTAGACGGAAAGAAAACGGATTGGTTTCATGGAAAGATCAAGAAAGCGTTCTTTAGACGTGAGGAATTGCCCAAGCAGATTGAATTGACAGACTGGTATCTGCATAAAAAACGCCAGCTTCATGCGCTTTTTGCGGTCGAGCATTGGCTGAAAAAATAAAGAAGCAAGGAATTTCCTTGCTTCTTACGTAGAAGGGCGGTTCGGGCCGCCTAATTTTTTATCTAAAGAATCGATCGCTTTTGATTCAGTCTTTTTTTGCTGGCCGGCTTTTTTCGGTCTGGTTTTCATACGGCACCTCCTCACAAGTATCGTTTGCATTAAGGGGGAGGATCATACAATTTTTGCGGTTGTTTTTGTCGAAAACTTCAGCTTTCCGTGGAAAACCTGTTTGTTTGGCGATTTGCTTCTAGTTTTGTCATGAGGAAGGAAAGAGACTGAAGAGCAAAGAATCTTAACCGGGAGAGACGAGGAAAGGGAGGTACACGAATGTCCGGTTACGTAAGCAAGACAGATATTCTCCATATGCTTTCTGATATAGAAGATGAATTAACCCGAGCCGACCAAAGCCTGAACCATTCCTTAAACGCATGGGAGGCTGAGATGCGGGAAAAGGAAAACGATCTCCTGAGTGTGCTGGAAGAAGAAATCATGGACCTTCATATTTGTATAAATGAGCTGCATCAATCACCTGAACACAGGTATGCATTTGAAAAGGTATACCGCATCGGCTGAATTTGCGGGCGAAATTTGGTACGATATTCATTGAGGTGAAGGATGTTGCAATCACAAACATTGCTGGAAATGACCGAGCAAATGATTGAAGCTGCTGAAAATGGCGCTTATCGATACCAGGAAGGAAAAGACAAGAATCTTTCATATGATTTTTTTGAGACGATAAAGCCTGCAGTTGAAGAGAATGATGATCTGGCGGCTCGCTGGGCGCAAGGGGCGCTTGAATTGGTAAAAGCCCGCCGTCCGAAATATGTGCATAGAGAGCAAATTGAGACCGTAAAGGACAATTTCCTGGAACTGGTCCTTCAATCATATGTTCATCATATTCATAAAAAACGATTCAAGGACATCACTGAGTCAGTCCTTTATACATTGCACGCGGTAAAGGATGAAATTGCAAGAAAAGACAGCCGGTAAAGGCTGTCTTCTTTTAAGTTTGTTATAGGGGGCCGGACGTTAATTCAACTCATATGCCGGGCTTTCTGCTCCATTTGCTTCGAGAACCTTCATACTGTTACGAAACTCAGTTGTGCTGAGATGTCCTTGAATATAGAGGAACTTGGCAAAGTCCATCAGTTTATTCATACAGTCTGTTTCATATTTCTTCATTTCTGCAAAACGTTTGCTTAAGTATGATACGTTCATTATGGTGCATCCCCTCTCATCTGTATTGAAAATATGGTACCATAATGATTCGACTTTTTTCTGTTTTTAAAAAATTTAAACTTTCGACACAATTTGACAAACACGAATCAGAACCTGTGACACAACCAATAGACTTCATTCATACATATATAGAAGAGAAACATGTTGAGTTTAGGGGGAATCGCAATGAACAGGAGTTCTCAAAGCTATCCTCGGCAAATGGACTATTATTATCCTCAGCAAATGCAAGGATATTATCAGCAGGCAGCACATGGACAATACTGGCCGCAGCAGCAATATGAACAGCAGGATTTTTATCAGCCGCATTCTCCGCTCCAGCCGATGCCTATGCAGCCTCCAGTATTCTCCAACCCTTATCCAATCCCAAGGCCTAACCAGCAGCAACCCTCACAATTTCAAAGTATCATGTCGCAGTTCAAAAAAGCCAACGGGCAGTTTGATTTTAATAAAATGATGGATACGACAGGTCAAGTGATGAGTGCAATGAATCAGGTCGGATCTTTAATAAAGGGATTTACCAGCTTTTTTAAATGATAGAAGCATGAATGAATCACTCATTCATGCTTATTTTTTGGGAAGAAAAGTGTCATTGTCTGCTCGTTCCAAGATGTTTCCATATCTTCTTGGTGTACTTCATAAGGCAGCTGAACCGTTCTGGTCATGCTTGTAAAAGTGGCCTCATTTAGCTGTTTTTGTTTCTCTTGGAGAGTTACATGCAGATACCTCGATTTAATATCAACGACGATCTCGCCATCTCGAAACGTCTCCGGAATCGTGATATCGACATACAGCCCGGTATCTCTTTCTCTGACACGTATGGTCGTCTGTACATCCTTTAAACTCGAGTTGATCAAGTTTTGAAATCCGTTTAATAGGTTGCCGAATGCTGAGGATTGAAAAAGATGGTCCATTGCCTCCGCGATGATTTCTTCTTTCTTTTGCAGTTCGTTCTTTTTGTCATCATAGAGTTCCAAATTTGCCACCGCCTTTTTTAACCAGATTATGCGCCTGTGCCAGATGTTGTTATAAATTGAAGCAAAATTGAAAGTGTGGTTAAATAGTGGTGATTGAAGGGATAATGGTTGAGGCGAATGAGAAGGGAGAAAACACATTGCTGAAAAAATTATTCGGAATGGGCAAAACTCAGGAAAAAGTGGCAGAAGAGGTTATTTATTCTCCGGCAGATGGTACGGTAATGGACCTGACTGATGTGCCGGACCCTGTTTTTTCACAGAAAATGATGGGGGAAGGAATAGCGGTGGAACCATCAAACGGTGAAATCGTTTCACCTGTTGAAGGTGAAGTGATTCAGATTTTCCACACCAAACACGCCGTGGGCATTCGGACTCGATCGGGAATTGAACTTTTAATTCATGTCGGGCTGGAAACAGTCAATATGAACGGAGAAGGGTTTACTGCCCACATGAAAGAAGGGGATAAAGTGAAGATCGGTGATCCGTTGATTACGTGTGACTTGGAATTAATTAAAGAAAAAGCGAGCAGCACGGTCATTCCGATCGTTATCATGAATGGTGAGGCTGTAGGATCAATTGTGCCGGCAGGCGAAAACGCTGCCCTCAAAGGAGAAACAAAGCTTCTCACAATAAAAGCGAAATAAGCAGGGCGCATGCCTTGCTTTTTTTATTCGATTGTATAAAATTTGCACCTAGCCATGCAAACAAATATTCGGTAAACTGTATTTGACAAAGAGGTGTAAAGAATGAAAAGGAAATCACTGACTGAGCTCATTTCTGAGTTAAAAGGAAATGAAAACGTTGTGAATTGGCATGAAATTGAGCCTCGTGAAGCAAGAACAAGGCCGGTGCCTGAAAGTATAGACGAAAGAATAAAAGCAGCCCTTTCGAAAAGGGGCATTAATGAACTATATACCCACCAATATTCCGCTTTTCAATATGTGCAAAAAGGAGAAAGCATCGTTACCGTAACGCCAACCGCATCAGGAAAAACATTATGCTATAACCTCCCAGTGTTGCAGTCCATCGCCCGCGACGAAACAAATCGGGCGCTATATTTATTTCCGACTAAAGCGCTGGCTCAAGACCAAAAGAGCGAGCTAAATGAAATCATTGATGAAATGGGCATTGATATTAAAAGCTTTACATATGACGGGGATACGTCTCCGGCAATCAGGCAAAAGGTGAGAAAAGCAGGCCATATTGTCATTACAAACCCCGATATGCTTCATTCTGCCATTCTTCCGCATCATACGAAATGGGTCAGTTTGTTTGAAAACCTTAAGTATATCGTCATCGATGAGCTTCATACGTATCGCGGTGTGTTCGGGAGCCATGTGGCGAATGTGATCCGGCGGCTGAAGCGAATCTGCCGGTTTTACGGAAGTGATCCGGTTTTTATTTGTACTTCCGCAACGATTGCCAACCCGAAGGAATTGGGGGAGCAGCTGACGGGAAAACCGATGCGGCTGGTTGATGACAACGGAGCCCCGAGCGGACGGAAGCACTTTGTGTTTTATAATCCGCCAATTGTGAACAAACCGCTGAATATTAGAAAAAGCGCAACAGCAGAAGTGAATGAACTGGCGAAAGAGTTCCTGAAAAACAAAGTGCAGACCATTGTTTTTGCCAGAAGCA
This sequence comes from Bacillus sp. 11C, assembly GCF_055486375.1. NCBI lineage: Bacteria > Bacillati > Bacillota > Bacilli > Caryophanales > Bacillaceae > Bacillus > Bacillus sp. 11C. Next base: position 83,821 of record NZ_JBUPVZ010000003.1, on the reverse strand, counting down.
GAGTCCGGGTGGAAATTATTTTAAGCCATATTCAGGAGCTTGTGAAAAAAGAGATTGGGACAAAGTCAATCAGAGGCTATCGGGGAGGCTATCTTCCAAAAGAGCGGAGAGAAATCGAAAGAGGTCTGAGAGAAGGCGAGATTTTAGGAGTGGTCAGTACGAATGCCTTAGAGCTTGGTGTTGATATCGGCCAGCTGCAAGTGTGTGTGATGACGGGTTATCCTGGAAGTGTGGCAAGTGCATGGCAGCAGGCGGGACGAGCCGGCAGAAGGCACGGTGAGTCTTTGATTATCATGGTCGCCAATTCAGCGCCGATTGACCAATATATTGTGCGGCATCCCGAATACTTCTTTAACCGTTCGCCGGAATCTGCAAGAATCAATCCGGAGAATTTGATTATTTTAGTAGACCATTTAAAGTGTGCGGCTTATGAGCTTCCTTTTAGAGCTGATGAAGAGTTTGGGCCGATGGATGTAAGTGATATTCTTGAGTATCTTCAGGAAGAGGCCGTTCTTCACCGCAACGGCGAACGGTATCATTGGGCAAGTGAATCGTTCCCCGCATCAAATATCAGTTTACGTTCCGCTTCACAAGAAAATGTCGTCATTGTTGATCAGTCAGATATTGCAAATGTGCGGATTATCGGTGAAATGGATCGTTTTAGCGCAATAACGCTTTTGCATGATGAAGCGATTTATTTGCATGAAGGGGTGCAATATCAAGTAGAGAAGCTTGATTGGGACCATAAAAAGGCTTATGTCAGAAACGTCGATGTCGAGTATTACACGGATGCCAACCTGGCAGTTCAGCTGAAAGTATTAGAAGTTGATAAAACGAACGAAAAAAGCAGTATGTCATTGCACTATGGTGACGTCACTGTCAATGCCCTGCCGACCATTTTTAAAAAAATTAAAATGACCACCTTTGAAAATATTGGCTCAGGCCCTATTCATTTGCCGGAAGAAGAACTGCATACAAGTGCAGCTTGGCTCGAAATCAAAACAGCAGACGAAGATATCGGGGAAAAGACGCTGGAACAGCTCCTTCTTGGCATCTCGAATGTGCTGCAGCATATTGTCCCTGTGTATATCATGTGTGATCGAAACGATGTGCATGTCGTTTCTCAAATTAAAGCGGCCCATACCGGATTGCCGACCATCTTTTTGTACGATCATTATCCGGGCGGTATCGGTTTGGCGGAGGAAGTCTACAAACGTTTTTTAGACATAAACGAAGCGGCGAAACAGCTTATTAAACAATGTCCTTGTCATGACGGCTGTCCGTCTTGTATAGGTACCGAAATAGAAGGGATAAAAGCAAAGGAAAGAATTTTGCAGCTGTTGGATCAAATGTCGTAAAGGAAGGAGGTCGAGTATGTCATTAAAAGGGAAAATCCAGCGAATGAAAAAGCATATGGTGCTTGATGAAGGGGAACATAAAATAGAAAAAGGCGAACAAGAAAACAAACTCGTTGAGAACCATGCTGAAATTCCATTTTTAGAAGAGTGGGAGGCTTTTGGCATGAAGCCTTTTTTCTTCGAAGATGAGTACTGCCTCATTAGAGAAGTAGAATATCCGCTTTCTCACCGGCATGGCTTATACCGTTTTTCTGAACTTGATGAAGTGATTGCATTGTGGAATCAAAGCTGCCTGTCGCATACTTTGTCAGCAAAAGGGTATAACAAAAACAGTCTCTTTTTCTTTGATACGGAAACAACCGGTCTTGGAGGCGGCGCCGGAAATACCATTTTTTTGCTTGGGCATGCGAGAGTATATAAAGACCGAGTGACAGTCAAACAGCATCTTTTGCCCAAGCCGGGGAATGAAGTCGCCTTGTATCAAAGCTTTTTAAGCGAGGTTGACATTACATCACTCGTGACCTACAACGGTAAAGCCTTTGATTGGCCACAGGTGAAAACAAGGCACACATTGATCCGCGACAGACTTCCGAATCTCCCGGAGTTCGGCCACTTTGACCTGCTGCACGGAGCAAGACGCTTGTGGAAACACAAAATGGACCGCGTATCGCTTGGCACGGTTGAAAAAGAGGAGCTCGGCATCCGCAGGCAAGAAGATACACCGGGCTACTTGGCGCCAATGCTTTACTTTCATTTTATCAAGGCGCAAGAGCCGGATCTTCTAAAAGGTGTTCTGCATCATAATGAAATGGATGTGCTATCGCTTATTTCATTGTACATTCATATGTCTAAAAAAATTCTCTCTGAATCACATGCGCCAAAAGAGCACAGTGAAGCTTATGCGATGGCGAAATGGTTTATGGCCCATAAAGAAACGGATCAAGCGGTCAAACAGCTGGAAAGGCTTAAAGAAAAGCCGTTTGAGGGTCAGGATAGGGCCCGGCTGGATTTATCGCTCCTATACAAAAAACAAAACCGGTTGGAGGAGGCAGTGCCGCTTTGGGAAAAGCTGTCCCGTTCCCAAAATCAGAAGTGCAGATACACCGCTGTGATAGAGCTTGCGAAATTTTTTGAGCATAAGAAAAAAGAGTTCGAAAAAGCCCTGCGTATGGCAGAACAATTACTTAGCGATGAGGCGTTTTTATCAGAAAAAGAAGTTGAAAATCTGCATGTAAGAATTGCGCGGCTGAAGAGGAAATATTCCTCTTAAATATTCCCCGGGAAAGCGCAAAAGACGACTTCTTTCGCCAAGAATTTTTTTGCTGGATTCACATCGATTTTGTTGTAGAATACCGGCGAATCCTGTAAAATGACGTTAGTTATTTTTAAAGGGAGAGTTGGTATGTATAAGGGTGTTTTTTATTTGTTTTTTGTCGTTGTTTTTTTGATTGCTTTCGTATTTTCAAACTTTAAAGACAGCTTAATTGCACACTTTTAAAATAGGTCATTGCATCAGAACATGTACCCTCTATTTTTCATAACTTAGTATTGTAATAAAGTTTATGGAAAGGGGATTTAATCATGCATCACTGCAGACCGCACATGATGGCGCCGATTGTCCATCCTACTCATTGCTGTGAAAACCATACGTTTTCAAATACTATCGTGCCGCATATTCACCCACAGCACACAACAAACGTAAATCACCAGCATTTTCAGCACGTTCACTACTTTCCACACACTTTCTCAAATGTTGATACGGCTACGCATCAACATTTTCAAGCGAGAAGACCTTTCTTCGACTAGTATGGAAACGTGCAGCTTGATGGTGGAAACAACAGCACATCAAAATGGGGCCCAATGGGGAGCCCCATTTTTTAAAGCAGGTGAAATAATGAAAGTATTGGCAGTAACAGGATACAAGCCATTTGAACTCGGGATTTTTAAACAGGATGACAAAGCGTTGTATTACATAAAAAAAGCCATTAAGAACCGGCTAATTGCTTTTTTAGATGAAGGACTGGAATGGATTTTAATTTCGGGCCAGCTCGGAGCCGAACTCTGGGCGGCTGAAGCTGCCTATGATCTGCAGGAGGAATACCCTGATTTAAAGGTAGCTGTGATTACCCCTTTTTACGATCAGGAAAAGAACTGGAAAGAACCTAATAAAGAGCTTTATGAAGCTGTTCTGGCACAGGCTGACTATGAAGAAAGCCTGACTCACAGGCCATATGAAAGCCCGCTTCAGTTTAAACAAAAAAATCAGTTCTTCATTCAGAAATCAGATGCGCTTATGCTTTTATATGATTCGGAAATGGAAGGGTCTCCAAAGTATATGCTTGAGACAGCGGAAAAGCGACGCGAACAGGACGGCTACCCCATTTACTTTATTACAATGGATGACTTGAGAGTGACAGTAGAGGAAGACAGCTACTCATAACAAAGAAAGAGAAATTTGACAACCGTACAGATTTCTGAAAAAATATAGTTGATGATTCACGATACGAGGTGAAAAAGATGCTTGCTGATAAAGTAAAGCTTTCTGCGAAAGAAATTTTGGAAAAAGAATTTAAAACAGGCGTTAGAGGCTACAAGCAAGAAGACGTTGACAAATTTTTAGATATGATTATTAAGGATTATGAAACCTTCCATCAAGAAATTGAAGAACTGCAGCAGGAAAATCTGCAGCTGAAAAAACAGCTTGAAGAAGCCAGCAAAAAACAGCCAGTGCAATCTAACACAACGAACTTTGATATTTTAAAACGGCTGTCTAACTTAGAAAAACACGTTTTTGGCAGCAAACTTTATGATTGATCGTGCTTGAAAAAAATGCCACTTGTAAATTGCAATCAGTTGTTATATAATAATTCATGTTCTTAACGTTCGGGTAATCGCTGCAGATCTTGAATCTGTAGAGGAAAGTCCATGCTCGCACGGTGCTGAGATGCCCGTAGTGTTCGTGCCTAGCGAAGTCATAAGCTAGGGCAGCCTTGATAGGCTGACGGCAGGAAAAAAGCCTACGTCCTCTGGATATGGCTGAGTATCCTTGAAAGTGCCACAGTGACGAAGTCTCACTAGAAATGGTGAGAGTGGAACGCGGTAAACCCCTCGAGCGAGAAACCCAAATTTTGGTAGGGGAACCTTCTTAACGGAATTCAACGGAGAGAAGGACAGAATACTTTCTGTAGATAGATGATTGCCGCCTGAGTACGAGGTGATGAGCCGCTTGCAGTACGACGGAACAAAACATGGCTTACAGAACGTTAGACCACTTACATTTAAAATGATGAAAACAAGCTCTCCCGTATAAGGAGAGCTTTTATCTTGAAAAGAGAAAAGTTTTAAAAGACAGGGTGATACGATGAAGAAGTATACACTAATTGCAACGGCGCCGATGGGCATTGAAGCTGTTGTCGCAAAGGAAGTACGGGACTTAGGATACGAATGCAAGGTTGATAACGGAAAAATTATTTTTGAAGGTGATGCGCTTGCCATTTGCCGTGCAAACCTTTGGCTTAGAACAGCCGACCGCATAAAGGTTCAGGTTGCTTCTTTTAAAGCGAAAACATTTGATGAACTGTTTGAAAAAACGAAAGCGATTAACTGGCGCTCATTTATACCTGAAAACGGGAAATTCCCTGTCATTGGAAAATCAGTGAAATCAACACTTGCAAGCGTTCCTGACTGTCAGCGGATCGTCAAAAAAGCAATTGTCGAAAAGCTCAAGGTTCAGTCCGGCAAAGCCAATGATTGGATTGAAGAAACAGGTGCCGAGTATAAGGTTGAAATTTCTTTATTAAAAGATCAGGCGGTTATAACGCTCGATTCCTCAGGGACAGGCCTCCACAAACGAGGATACCGTGTCGATCAGGGCGGCGCGCCGATTAAAGAAACACTTGCTGCCGCTTTAGTTCAACTAACAAATTGGACCCCGGACCGACCGTTTGTTGATCCTTTCTGCGGTTCTGGGACGATTGCGATCGAAGCCGCGTTAATCGGCCAAAACATCGCCCCGGGTTTTAACCGCGATTTTGCCTCGGAGGATTGGGAATGGATCGGTAAAGAGCAGTGGGACAAAGCGCGCCTTGAAGTCGAAGAAAAAGCGAACTATGACCAGCCGCTTACGATTTTCGGAAGCGACATAGACCACCGCATGGTGCAAATCGCAAAAGAAAATGCAGAGGAAGCAGGCTTGGGAGATTTAATCGAATTTAAGCAGATGCAGGTCAAAGACTTCACGACAAATCTGGAGTTTGGGGTAATTGTCGGAAACCCGCCATACGGAGAGCGTCTCGGCGAGAAAAAAGCTGTTGAGCAGATGTACAAAGAAATGGGACAGGCATTCGAACCGCTTGATAGCTGGTCTGTGTATATGCTGACGTCAAATGAGAATTTTGAGGAAGCATACGGCAGAAAAGCGACGAAGAAACGAAAGCTGTTTAACGGATTTATTAAAACGGATTATTATCAGTATTGGGCTAAAAAGAAAAAAACAATTTCAAAAATATAGTCCCTTTTATAGGATTTTAAAAACAGACTATAAATGGTACTTTAAGGGAATAGCCGGAAAACAGGGACTTGAGTTCCTGTTTTCCGGCTATTTAGTATAAATTTCAAAAAAATATCTTTGGGTATTGTTAGGGAATAAAGTTTTTACGAACCATTTATTATACATATGTAAATTAACTTATTAAAATTTCTCATAATAAAGGCAAATTCTTAACGGATGTGCCTTTTAGATTGTAAGTTGCTATAGTTTAATAATTTCTTAAAATTTACCTAATAGTCTTGATATATATATAATGCCAATTTATAATATTTTATGTAAAAATATGAAGGAGTTGGAACTAGTGAAAAAAACATCGAAAATCTTGATGAGTGCTTCTGCATTACTGATAGCAGGCTCTACCTTTATTTGCAGTCCTAAAGCAGAAGCAGCAATGAGTTCATGGGAAACAGTTCAAGGAATTAAAGGTTGTGAAGCTAGGGTTTGGACTGATGCAACAACATATACAAGAAAAGCTACTTCTATTGATGTATATGCTCAGACAAATGGAAAATGTGGGACATTGAACTATCGAATGGGTGTTGTCACCTTAGATGGGGAATATAACCTCGGTAATTATTTCCATAAGGGTTCATTCTCGAATAAAACACCTGTTAAAAAGTTTTATTTCAGTAAACTACTAAAACCTACATTTAAAGAGAGATGGCAGGTTAATGTTGAGTTATACAAAGGCGGGAAAATGAAAGACGCAGTTCAATCCAAAACTATTTATGTAGAGAAAAGAAAATAAACAGAAAATTTTATATAGATATAATTTTTACAGGCTGTCGATATTCGACAGCCTGTAAGCGTCTTTACATTTTATTCTGCCATTACCAACGGTGCGCTTTCGCGTTGCTTCTCAATATAATGTTGGTTTGGGACATTTCAGTGTGACCGTTTACTTGAGACTTAGAACGTTTAGGCCGCGTCCAATTGTGGTGAAACAGCTCAGAATGCTGATCTAATCGGTTTCTATAACTCATGCCAACATCACTCCCTGATAGAATATTGTTGATAAGACGGATAATCCGGGTGCCGGAATATCAATTGTAGTTTGCGCATGTTTCGGTGATAACATGCGGGAAGCATGTATATAAAATGAAAAGTTCGCATACAATGATGATTATTTCTATCAGAGGTGATCTCATGCTGAACAGCGAACATTTTCATCTGATTCAAAGGGCGCTTGACGCAACAGCAAGCGAGCTGAAAGGGCCCGGGACTGATTTGTCTCCGTCCTTGATTTCCCATGCGCAAAATGATTTAGAAAAAGCGGTGGAACATATTTATTCAACAGACCATCCCTTTTTATCGTCGCATGTGATTAATCGAAAGTAAGCTGCAAAAAAACTTGGCGATGCCAAGTTTTTTTATTGTATTCATCAGTGGGAAATGATATTATTGGTGGTCTGAATGTCGAATAGTTGGGGGTTGGAACTAGGTGACAACATCACGTTTGCCTTTTTCTTTAACGAAAACAAAGAATTTTTATGAAGAATTGAACAATTGGATTGGTGACGTGTTTTACGATATCCTTCCCGAAAAAGGGTTTGATCTTCGGGATGAGCAAGTATTTATGGCTTTTCAGCTGGAGCGGGCGTTTAAAGAGAAAAAAGTCATGTTTGCCGAAGCTGGAGTGGGAACGGGGAAAACACTGGTTTATCTTCTTTTTGCGATCAGCTATGCAAGATATGTCGGTAAACCCGCCATTATCGCTTGTGCTGATGAAACATTAATCGAACAGTTAGTGAAAAAAGAAGGCGATATTTCGAAGCTGGCTGAGCATTTGGATCTGAAAATTGATACAAGACTGTCGAAATCACATGAGCAATATTTATGCTTAAAGAAGCTTGAGAAAACAATGCAGCGCTCCGATGATGATAAATGGCTGGATCTTTATGAGTCGTTACCGTCATTTGTCCATGAATCACAGGCGATGCAGCGCTTTTATCCGTATGGCGATCGTAAGCAGTATGCCAATCTGTCAAATGAAGAATGGTCTGAAGTAAGCTATGACTCGTTTCAGGATTGTCTGACTTGTGATATGAGACACAGATGCGGTTTGACGCTTTCCAGAGATCACTACCGCAAGTCAACAGACTTGATCATTTGTTCCCATGATTTTTATATGGAGCATGTGTGGACGGAAGAATCCCGCAAACGAGAGGGCCAGCTGCCGCTCTTGCCTGATCATAGTGCGGTTGTATTTGATGAAGGGCATCTGTTAGAGTTTGCCGCACAAAAAGCGTTAACCTACAGAGTAAAGCAGTCTACTCTTGAATTGTTTTTAGAACGTTTGCTTCAAAATGACATCAGAGAAGAGTTTGCTGAACTGATTGAAGATGCCCTTGCTGCGAACGACGAATTTTTCTATGTTCTTTCTGAAGAATCAAAAGAAGTAGCCGGTTCACACCGTTTAGAAATAAAAAATGACCAGCGTGTCAAAAAGGCGGCGGACGAGCTTTGCCTTTTGCTTGATAAAATCGGTGAGGCTCTCGTGTTTGAGTCTGAGATGTACACAATTGATCAATACGAGCTGTCAGTTGTGGAAGAATATGTAGAACAAATGGCGTATTCATTATCCCTATATCAAAAGGATGCGATCAGCTGGCTGGAGAAAAAAGAAGAAGAGTCAACTTTTGTTGTCATGCCGAGAACGGTAGCAGAAGTGCTGGGTGAAAAAGTGTTTTCCAAGAAAATTCCTCATATCTTTTCTTCTGCTACGCTGTCAGAAGGCGGATCGTTTGATTATATTGCCGACAGCCTCGGGATTCATGATTATTTGTCGTTAACTGTTGATTCTCCATATGATTATGACGAGAAAATGACCGTTAATCTATATGCGAAAACAGATATGACAGCCGAACAAAAAACGGCTGAAACGATTGAAACGATCAAGCGTTATAAAGGCAGAACGCTGATGCTTTTCCCTTCTTTTGAGGAATTAAACGAGTTTAAGCAGCTGTCAGCGGCTTGGGAGCTGCCGTATCCGATTTACTTTGAAGGCGATGAGGAAATCAGCGGCTTAGTGGAGAAATTCCAAGAGAAAGAGGAAACCGTACTATGTTCGGTTCACTTATGGGAAGGACTCGATATTCCCGGTGACGCATTAAAGAATGTGACCATTTGGTCATTGCCATTCCCGCCTCATGATCCTGTATTTACAGCGAAACGCAACGGGGCAAAAAAAGATCCGTTCGAAGAAGTTGATCTGCCATATATGTTATTACGCGTGCGGCAGGGCATCGGGCGTCTGATCCGTTCAAATCAAGACAGCGGCTCGATCCACATTTACGCTGGCGGAGAAAATGAACGCATCATTGATGAAGTCAAAAAGGTCTTGCCTGTTGAACCGAAAATGATGTAATTGAAAAAAGCTGACGATCGTATTCGTCAGCTTTTTTATTTTGTCAGCGGGCCAGCCAGCCGCCGTCAACGGCTAAAATATGCCCAGTTACATAATCTGAAGCGCGTGATGCCAGAAAGACTGCTGTCCCGCCGATATCATCCGATTTGCCCCAGCGGCCGGCGGGGATTCTCTTTAAAATGTCCTCATTTCGTTTTTCATCATCGCGTATAGGCTGTGTATTGGCGGTAGAAATATAACCAGGGGCGATAGCGTTAACCTGAACGCCGGACGCTGCCCACTCATTTGCAAATGATTTAGTTAAACCGGCAACCGCGTGTTTGCTCGCCGTATATGCAGGAACGAGAATACCGCCTTGAAAAGACAGAAGGGAGGCGATGTTAATAACCTTTCCATAGCCTCTTTTCAGCATGTGTCTGCCTGCCAGCTGTGTCAGAATAAACAAGCTGTTTAGATTGACATTCAGTACGTGATGCCAGTTCTCTTCTGCGAAATGTTCCGCTTTTTCCCGGTGAATAATGCCGGCATTATTGATAAGGATGTCGATTTGGCGGCTTTCAAACAGCTCAGCTGCAGAATCCTTTATCGCTTCCGGCTTGCTCATGTCCAATGTAAAAGATGTAAAGGTACGGCCTTCCTGTTCCACAAGCTGTTGTGTTTCAGTCAGGCTGCTTTTATGTGATGTGCCGATAATATCGGCGCCAGCCCCCGCCAGCGCTTTGGCAATTCCTTGACCGATCCCTGTTCCTGGGCCTGTCACCAGCGCTGTTTTTCCTTCTAATGAAAAGGTATCATGTAGATAACTCATCTTATTTCAGCCCATCCATCGGGACGGCATCCATGTCCGTAAATGTGTAATTTTCTCCAGCCATCGCCCACACAAAGCTGTAGTTCGAAGTTCCTGCGCCAGAGTGAATAGACCAGGCAGGAGAAAGGACAGCCTGTTCATTTCCGACAACAAGATGGCGCGTTTCATCCGGCTGGCCCATGAAGTGAAACACCTTCGAATCTTTCTCAAGATCAAGGTAAAGGTAAGCCTCCATCCGGCGGTCATGGACGTGGGCCGGCATGGTATTCCAGTTGTTGTTTGGTTCAAGCATCGTAATTCCCATCATAAGCTGACAGCTTTTAATGCCATCTTGATGAATGACTTTGTACAGACTTCTGACATTAGAGGCTGCCTCATCGCCAAGGCGGTCCGGTGTCAGTTCGGAAAGAGCGGCTTTTTGTGTCGGATAGCTTTGATGAGCACAAGCGGAGACGAAGTAAAACTTAGCTTTGCCTCCGTTCAGGCTAGTAAACGTTACATCCTGATTGCCCATTCCGATATAAAGAAAATCCTTTGTTTGAAGCACATATTCATCATCACCAACCCTGACAGCGCCAGGCTGGCCAACATTAATAATCCCGATTTCACGCCGTTCCAAAAAGAAGTCTGTTTTAAGGAAATCTCCGGCATCAAGCTTCAGTTCACTTTGCCCCGGAGCTGCTCCGCCGATGACAACCCGGTCTTCATGTGAGTAATACATCGTAAGTTTGTTTTCCGTAAACAAAGTATCCATTAAGAAATGACTGCGAAGCTCCTCTGTTGTAAAGCGTTTGACTTGTTCAGGGTGTACAGAATAACGATTTTCCATTGTGTTTCCCCCTTGATTAAAATTTCAGCATCACTTGAATGAAAATATTTTTGGTAACGGTTTCAAAGAAAATTTTAGGATAAATAGTGAAAGGAGTCAATGTTAAAATTGTTAATCGGCACATTTTTGAAAAAACTCTTTCCGAATTTTAAAAATATGGTATTCTTGTGTTGTAACGGTTTTGGGATCGGTTTCAAATATAAGATGATACAGGAGCACTTGAATGAAAAAGAAAACAATAGGCCATACGACTATCAAAGATGTAGCTGAATGTGCAGGAGTTTCGAAATCGACAGTTTCCCGCTATATCAACGGAAAAATTGATGCGATTTCTCCTGAAAAAGTGAAAAACATTAAAAAGGCAATCGCAGAATTGAATTATCGGCCAAGTAAAATGGCACAGGGTTTAAAAATAAAAAAAAGCAAATTAATCGGATTTGTTGTAGCTGACATTACAAATCCTTTTTCAGTCGCGGCTTTCAGGGGAGTCGAAGAGGTTTGTGATCAATATGGCTACAGCATTATGGTGTGCAACACAGATAACAGTCCTGAAAAAGAGCGGGAAATGCTCCTAAAGCTTGAAGCCCATTCGGTTGAAGGGCTGATTTTAAACGCAACGGGAGAAAACAAGGATGTACTGCACACCTTTGCAGAGCAGCAAATTCCCACGATATTAATTGACCGGAAACTTCCGGATCTAAAACTGGATACGGTAACAACTGACAACAGAAGGATCACAAAAGAGATACTTCAGAAGATTTACAGCAAAGGATACACTGATGTCGCACTGTTTAGCGAACCGATTTCATCTATCAGCCCTCGTGCAGAAAGAGCAGCTGTGTACCAGGAAATGGCTTCGGCTCAAAATGTGAACGGGCTTGTAAGAATGTATGAAATTGACGTAAAAAACAAGGAGCAGCTTAAGACGGCGCTTCGTTCTTTTCACAAGGAGATGCCGGAGCAAAAAAAAGCGATTCTGGCTTTGAACGGCCTAATTATGCTGAAAATCATCAGCTGTATGGAAGAGCTCGGCCTGCTCATCCCTCAAGATATAGGGATTGCAGGGTTCGATGATACTGAATGGTATAAACTGATCGGTCCGGGCATTACAACGATCGCCCAGCCGTCACATGATATGGGCAGGACGGCGATGGAACGTGTATTAAAAAGGATTGAAGGTGACAAGGGAGCCCCTCAAACCATTGAATTAGAGGCGGAAGTCATCATGAGACAGTCACTTAAATCCTAGATGCCCTCAACTGAAGAGGAGGTTGGGAAGAGATGAAGCTTGATGCGGTGACATTTGGGGAATCGATGGCCATGTTTTATGCAAATGAGTACGGAGGCCTTCATGAAGTATCCACTTTTTCTAAAGGGCTGGCCGGAGCAGAAAGCAATGTCGCTTGCGGCCTGGCCAGACTTGGATTTCAGGTGGGATGGATGAGCAAGGTCGGCAATGATCAGCTCGGAACATTTATTTTACAGGAGCTTAAAAAAGAGGGAGTGGATGTGTCCCGCGTAATCCGCTCGCAGGACGGAAATCCCACCGGCCTGCTGCTGAAGTCAAAAGTGAAAGAAGGCGATCCGCAAGTTTCCTATTACAGGAAACACTCAGCTGCAAGCACACTAACGTCTGCTGAATATCCGAGAGATTATTTTCAATGCGCGGGCCATTTGCATGTGACAGGTATTCCCCCAGCCTTATCCGCTGAAATGAAAGACTTTTCCTACCACGTGATGAAGGATTTGAAACATGCTGGGAAAACGGTATCCTTAGATCCTAATTTAAGGCCTTCGCTTTGGTCTGATCAAGCAACGATGGCCCAAACGATCAATGATCTGGCGGGGCTTGCAGATTGGTTTTTCCCGGGAATCGCAGAGGGGGAGCTGTTGACCGGAGAAAAAACACCTGAAGGTATTGCTGATTATTATCTGAAAAAAGGTGTCAGCTTTGTTGCTATTAAACTCGGAAAAGAAGGCGCTTACTTTAAAACATGGGAAAGTGAAGGATTTGCAGAAGGCTTCCGGGTTGAACAGGTGGTTGATACGGTCGGTGCCGGAGACGGATTTGCAGTCGGTGTGATCAGCGGCATCCTTGACGGTTTGTCGTACAAGGATGCGGTTCAAAGAGGAAATGCGATTGGCGCTTTGCAAGTGCAGGCACCGGGGGATATGGACGGCCTGCCGACCAGGGAGAAATTAGCTGCGTTTTTATCTGCTCAAAGAACGGTTTACCAAAAGAAAGGGGATTATTAATATGGAGTCCAAAAACGTTGAAAACCGTCTGAATGAAGCAAGGCTGATTGCAGTCATTCGATCCAAGGATAAACAGGAGGCCTGTCAGCAGATTGAGAGCTTACTAGATAAAGGGGTTCGTGCAGTTGAAGTGACTTATACGACGCCCGGGGCATCGAGTATTATCAAATCATTCCGTGACAGAGAAGATATCTTAATCGGCGCGGGCACAGTCATCACTGCGCAGCAAGCGGGAGAAGCTGCCGAGGCTGGTGCGCAATTTATTGTCAGTCCGGGTTTTTCACCCGACCTCGCTGAACATCTTTCGTTTTGGAAGACACATTATATCCCCGGTGTATTGACACCAAGCGAAATTATGGAAGCGCTGACATCCGGTTATACTACATTAAAGCTGTTCCCAAGCGGTGTGTTTGGCATCCCGTTTATGAAAAATTTAGCAGGCCCTTTCCCGCAGGTGACCTTTATTCCAACAGGCGGGATACATCCGTCTGAAGTGCCGGATTGGCTCAAGGCCGGAGCAGGCGCCGTTGGTGTCGGCAGCCAGCTGGACAGCTGTTCAAAAGAGGATTTGCAGGCTGTTTTCCAAGTGTAAGGGTATTGTTTTTTCATAACCGGAGATGGGAGAATCCACATATGAAAATCAAAGCGACAATTGAACGGGTACCTGGAGGAATGATGATTATTCCGCTGTTTCTGGGAGCGGCGCTCAATACGTTTGCGCCTGGAACAGCGGAGTTCTTTGGAGGGTTTACGGGTGCTTTGATTACCGGAACGCTGCCGATACTGGGTGTTTTTATCTTTTGTGTAGGGGCGACGATTGATTTTCGTTCTTCAGGCTATATTGCAAGGAAAGGAATCACATTATTATTGGGGAAGATCGGATTTGCGGCGCTTCTCGGCGTGATCGCAGCACAATTTATTCCTGATAATGGCATACAATCCGGTTTTTTTGCAGGGCTTTCTGTTTTAGCAATTGTTGCGGTGATGAATGAAACGAACGGCGGCCTGTATTTGGCGCTCATGAACCATTTGGGAAGAAAAGAGGATGCGGGGGCTTTCGCGTTTATCAGTACAGAATCAGGGCCTTTTATGACCATGGTGACGTTTGGTGTAACGGGGCTTGCGGCATTCCCGTGGGAAACGCTGGCAGCGACGGTCATCCCGTTTTTGCTCGGCTGTATACTTGGAAATCTTGATCATGAGCTCAGAGATTTATTCAGCAAGGTTGTGCCGGCGATCATCCCGTTTTTTGCCTTTTCGCTCGGCAATACTTTGAATTTTGGAATGCTGATCCAATCAGGGCTGCTTGGGATTTTTATTGGTGTTTCTGTCGTCATTTTATCGGGCAGCTCCTTGTTTTTGCTTGATCGTTTTGTCGCGCGGGGAGACGGTGTCGCCGGCGTGGCTGCTTCTTCTACGGCGGGTGCGGCTGTAGCCGTGCCGTACGCATTAGCGGAAGCGAATGCTTCGTTTGCGCCAGTTGCCGAATCAGCAACTGCTATCATAGCGACAAGCGTGATTGTCACCTCGTTGCTAACCCCGCTGGCAACAGTGTGGGTGGATAAAAAAATTAATAAAAAAAAGCGGAAAACACCCCCGCCAAAAAATCAAATAACGATCAACTAAACATAGAAGGCTGCCGCCATAAATACCGGCAGCCTCTTATATAAACAATTTGACTTTCATACACCCTTCCATTAGCCTGTAATGGAACGGCTAGAATAGGGAGGGAATGGTTATGGAGATACATACATATGAAAAGGAATTTTTTGATCTTTTAAAAAGGATCGCCCAGTATAGCGAAGCAGTTGCGTTAATGCACTGGGACTCCAGAACAGGTGCGCCAAAAAACGGCTCAGAGGATCGTGCCGAAAGTATCGGCCAGCTTTCAACAGATATATTTAATATCCAAACATCAGATCGGATGAAGGAGCTTATCGATGCCCTGTATGAACGATTTGATGACTTAGCTGTAGATACGAAAAAGGCAGTGGAGCTGGCGAAAAAAGAGTATGAAGAAAATAAAAAAATCCCTGAGGCTGAATACAAGGAATACGTGATTCTATGTTCAAAGGCAGAAACCGCGTGGGAAGAAGCGAAAGGAAAATCTGATTTTAGCTTGTTTTCTCCTTATTTAGGGCAGCTGATTGAATTCAATAAACGTTTTATTACATATTGGGGTTATCAAGAGCATCCTTATGATGCACTGCTTGATTTGTTTGAACCGGGTGTCACGGTAAAGGTGCTTGATCAGCTGTTTGCTGAGCTCAAAGAAGCGATTATTCCACTTGTTAAACAAGTGACAGCTTCCGGAAATAAACCGGATACAAGCTTTATTTCAAAAGCGTTCCCTAAAGAAAAACAAAAAGAACTCAGCTTGTATTTTTTGCAGGAGCTTGGCTACGATTTTGATGGGGGACGGCTTGATGAAACGGTTCATCCGTTTGCGACCACGATGAATCGCGGAGACGTCCGGGTTACGACGAGATATGATGAAAAAGATTTCCGTACGGCGATTTTTGGCACCATTCATGAGTGCGGTCACGCCATATACGAGCAAAATATTGACGAAGCACTGAGCGGCACGAACTTGTCAGATGGCGCATCAATGGGAATCCATGAATCACAATCATTATTTTACGAGAATTTTATCGGCCGTAACAAGCATTTTTGGACACCGTACTATAAGAAGATTCAAGAAGCATCACCTGAACAGTTCAAGGACATTTCTCTGGATGATTTTGTCCGGGCAATCAACGAATCAAAGCCTTCATTCATCAGGGTTGAAGCGGATGAATTGACGTATCCTCTTCATATTATCATCCGTTATGAAATTGAAAAAGCGATTTTCAGCAATGAAGTGTCTGTGGAAGAACTGCCATCGCTTTGGAATCAAAAATACCAAGATTATTTAGGGATTACACCGCAGACGGACGCAAAGGGGATTTTACAGGATGTCCATTGGGCAGGAGGAGATTTTGGCTACTTCCCATCCTATGCGCTCGGCTACATGTATGCGGCCCAGCTGAAACAAAAAATGCTTGAGGATCTTCCTGAATTTGACACCCTCTTGGAAAGAGGGGAATTCCATCCGATTAAACAATGGCTGACGGAAAAGGTGCACATTCACGGAAAACGGAAAAAGCCGTTAGAGATTATTAAAGATGCAACTGGGGAAGAATTGAATGTACGCTATTTGATTGAATATTTGTCAAACAAATATTCAAATCTCTATCTGTCGTAATCAAAAGCCTGGCGGCGCGGCCGTCAGGCTTTTTACGATCAAAAAACTTAAAAGACGAATGATTAAATAGAAAATAAAAATAAAGTTCGGGAATTTCGCTTTTTTGTCTATGCAAGAGATTAGAATCTTGGTATAATTTATTATAATATCATAGGAACACTCATATAATCGCGTGGATATGGCACGCAAGTTTCTACCGGGCACCATAAATGTCCGACTATGAGTGAGCAATGAGACCGCATGTGTACGGTTTTTTGTTATATCAGCATTGCTTGCTCTTTTTTTGAGCGGGCAATGCTTTTTTTATTCTCATAACGGAGGTAAGACAGAATGGAAGCACTGAAACGGAAAATAGAGGAAGAAGGCGTTGTATTATCTGATCAGGTATTGAAAGTGGATTCTTTTTTGAATCACCAAATCGACCCGCTGCTTATGCAGAAAATCGGTGACGAATTTGCAGCGAGATTTGCAAAAGACGGTATTACTAAAATTGTGACAATCGAATCATCCGGAATCGCTCCCGCTGTGATGACGGGCTTGCAGCTGGGTGTGCCGGTTGTCTTCGCCAGAAAGCATCAATCTTTAACACTCACTGATAACTTGCTGACAGCGTCTGTTTATTCCTTTACGAAGCAAACAGAAAGCCAAATCGCAGTGTCAGGAACCCACCTGTCGGATCAGGATCATGTGCTGATTATCGATGATTTTCTGGCAAATGGACAAGCGGCGCACGGGCTCGTGTCGATTGTGAAGCAGGCGGGAGCTTCTATTGGGGGGCTTGGCATTGTCATTGAAAAGTCATTTCAACAAGGGAGAGTAGAACTAGTGAACCTTGGCTACAGAGTGGAATCTTTGGCAAGAATTCAATCTTTAGAAGAAGGAAAAGTGTGCTTCGTACAGGAGGTTCATTCATGAAAAACGGATTCGGCAAAACGCTGTCTTTAGGAATACAGCATGTGCTCGCCATGTATGCCGGTGCCATTGTTGTTCCGCTGATTGTCGGAAAAGCAATGGGGCTGACTGTCGAACAGTTGACCTACTTAGTATCGATTGATATTTTTATGTGCGGTGTGGCTACACTTTTGCAAGTGTGGAGCAACCGATTTTTCGGAATCGGGCTTCCGGTTGTGCTTGGCTGTACATTTACGGCTGTATCGCCGATGATTGCGATTGGATCTGAATACGGGGTTTCCGCGGTTTACGGAAGTATTATCGCTTCAGGTATTCTTGTCATTCTGATTTCATTTTTCTTTGGAAAGCTGGTATCGTTTTTTCCGCCGGTCGTGACAGGCTCAGTTGTTACGATTATCGGTATTACCCTTATGCCGGTAGCCATGAATAACATGGCCGGGGGAGAAGGAAGTGCAGATTTCGGAGATCTTTCCAATCTTGCACTCGCCTTTATCGTTTTGGGTGTCATTGTGCTTTTATACCGTTTTACGAAAGGCTTTATCAAATCCATCTCGATTTTGATCGGTATTTTGATCGGGACTTTCATCGCTTATTTTATGGGGAAAGTTCAATTTGATAACGTATCGGACGCGGCAGTTGTTCAAATGATTCAGCCGTTTTACTTCGGAGCGCCGTCTTTTCACACAGCGCCTATCATTACGATGACCATCGTGGCGATTGTCAGTCTTGTAGAATCAACTGGTGTTTACTTTGCTTTAGGTGATTTAACGAACCGCAGTCTGACAGAGAAAGATTTGTCTAAAGGCTATCGCGCTGAAGGACTGGCTGTGCTGCTGGGCGGTATTTTTAACGCTTTTCCTTACACGGCATTCTCTCAAAATGTCGGACTTGTGCAGCTTACAGGAATCAAGAAAAATGCCGTAATTGTTGTCACGGGTGTGATCTTAATGGCATTTGGGCTGTTTCCGAAGATCGCTGCTTTCACGACCATCATTCCATCTGCTGTTCTGGGCGGGGCAATGGTGGCGATGTTTGGAATGGTGATCGCTTACGGAATCAAAATGCTCAGCCGCATTGATTTTGCAAAACAAGAAAATCTGCTGATTGTTGCCTGCTCAGTGGGTCTGGGTCTTGGTGTGACAGTTGTGCCGGATATTTTTAAGCAGCTTCCGAGTGCCTTAACGCTTCTTACAACAAACGGCATTGTCGCCGGCAGCTTTACTGCAGTAGTCTTGAATATTATATATAACGTATTTTCTAAAGCCAAAAAAACAGAACAAAAAGCTGATATCACTGAGCAAAAAACAGCAGTCTAAACTCCGCCGCGGCGGAGTTTTTTGCATATAAAAAAGATGGTTGCGGCACAATGTATGCAAAGAGGTGATCACATGGCGTTTATTTTATCCGTCGGAACAAGTCTTCCTGCGTACGATGTAAACCAAGAGAAAGCGGCTGAGTTCGCCCGCTACATGTTTCAGCATTCCTTTAAAGATATTGACCGGCTGTTAACCTCCTTTAAAAACGGGCAAATTCAATCGAGACAATTTGTCAAGACGATTGAATGGTATAAAGAAGGCCACAGCTTCGAAGAAAAAAATCAAATATACATAGAAGAAACACTTAAACACAGCAGAGAAGCGGTGAGAGAGTGCCTCTCTCATCCTGCGTTTTTTCAAGGCGCCATTCCTTATGAGAAGGTGGATGCTGTTTTTTTCGTCTCCAGCACGGGTCTTTCCACACCGAGCATCGAGGCGCGGCTCATGAATGAACTTCCGTTTTCTCCATATACGAAGCGAATTCCGCTCTGGGGTCTCGGCTGTGCAGGAGGAGCCAGCGGACTAGCGCGCGCAGCCGAATACTGCAAAGCATACCCTGAGGCTTTTGTGCTTGTCATTGCTGCTGAGCTGTGCAGCCTGACATTCCAGCCAGAAGATAAAACGAAAAGCAATCTGATCGGCACCTCACTTTTTGGGGACGGCATTGCGGCAGCATTATTATGCGGAGAGAATGCGGACCGCACGATGTCGAAACTAAAACTTGTGCCGAGGATAACGGATTCCCAATCCGTTTTAATGAAACAATCAGAAGATGTCATGGGCTGGGACTTTACTGATCAAGGTTTCAAAGTCATTTTCTCAAGAGATATTCCGACTTTGGTGGAAAAATGGCTCAAAACAAATGTACAGATTTTTTTGGACAAACATCAGCTGTTATTCAGTGATATCAGTGTTTTTTTAGCACATCCTGGCGGAAAAAAGGTGATTGATGCATACATCGAAAGTCTTGAACTGTCAGCAGAAAAGCTTTTATCTGCACAAAGCGTATTGCAAAAGCACGGAAATATGTCTTCAGCCACAATATTGTATGTGATCAAAGAGCATCTGCTGAACGGGCATAAAAACGAAGCAGAACGGGGATTGATTGGCGCATTAGGGCCGGGATTTTCGTCAGAGCTGCTGTTATTCAGCTGGGAAAAGGGGGCTTGACTCATGTTTTGGTTGTTGATCGCTATTCTCATTGCTCAAAGAGCAGCTGAAATGGCAGTAGCCAGACAAAATGAACAAAAGGTAAAGAAACAAGGGGCGATCGAATTCGGTGAGAGCCACTATCCGTATATCATCATCATGCATATCCTCTTTTTCCTGTCTTTAACTGCAGAAGTGCTGCTGATGAACAAACAGCCGTCAAGCTGGTGGATCGGTATCGCTGTGGCTATTTTAAGCGTGCAGGCAGTACGGTATTGGGCACTTTGTTCCTTAGGAGCATATTGGAATACGAAAATCCTTGTCGTTCCAGGTGCTGAGCTTGTAAAAAAAGGCCCTTACAAATGGATGAAGCATCCAAACTATACCGTTGTTATACTAGAAATTTTATTGATTCCGCTGCTGTATCAAGCGTACGTCACCATGTGTCTGTTTTCCATTGTCAATGCCGTGTTGTTAACCGTCAGAATTCGTGCAGAAGACAAAGCATTAGAGGAATTCAGTATAAAATAGAGATTGAAAATCATTCTCACCCGTGTTAAAATGAATTTGAAAAAGATTCTCAATCAGGATGGTGAAGCAAATGACAATGCTGTTTTTGCTTGGGGCGGTTTGTACATATAGTGTATTAATTGGTTTTGTATTAAAAGGAATCTCTAATAGATCTGTTTAATGAATCTGGAACTTGTCAAAGTTGCAGATTTTCTTTTATAGAAGCTGCCGTAATGGCGGCTTTTTTTCTATTCTCTTAAAGAAATTTGGCTCATTTTTGTGTAAAATGAAAGGGAATGTATTCAGATCTTTCGAAAGATTCACAAGTGAAACGGCACAAAGGGGTTCAGGATTATGACAGAATATAACAGAAAAGAGCTTTTGCACAAAACTGGGGAACTTTATAAGCAATTTATCGAGAATCAAGATGAACAAAGAGCTGCTAAACTGGCTGCGGTCATGAACAAAGCGGCTGATGAAGAGGTTTATATCGCGTTTACCGGGCACTATTCGGCAGGTAAATCCTCACTGCTGAACTGCTTGTTAATGGAGAATATATTGCCCACAAGCCCGATTCCGACAAGCGCTAACCTTGTTGTGATCAGAAACGGGGAAAAGCGTGTTCGGCTTCATACAACAGATGGAGCATGTGCTGAGCTGGAGGGGGCTTATCGGAAAGACAAGGTGCAGCAATATTGCAAAGATGGGGAGCAGATTGAAAGCGTTGAAATTTTTGATCGATATACTGACATCGATGCCGGGGTTGCGTACATTGATACCCCTGGGATTGACTCAACAGATGATGCGCATTTTCTGTCGGCGGCGTCTATTCTCCATCAGGCGGATGCGCTGTTTTACGTCGTTCACTATAATCACGTGCACGCTGAGGAAAATGTAAAGTTTCTCAGGTCGATAAGAGAAAGCATTCCCGATGTGTATTTTATCGTTAATCAAATTGACCGCCATGATGAGGCGGAAACGCGTTTTGAAGATTATAAAGCGCAGGTAGAGGAGATGCTTTGCAATGAAGGCATTTCAAAGGACGCGCTCTATTTTACGTCAGTGACAGAACCAAACCATCCGTTCAATCAGATTGGGGCTCTGAGAGAAGAATTAAAAAGAATAGAACAGCAATCAAAAAGCAACCTCCAGCCTTTAACAGAACAAAAAGTCCGCAATCTGCTTAACGAACATATGGAGATGCTTTTAAAAGACGAAACAGATGGTCCCAGCTTTACTGAACAGCTTAACACACAAGCTGAACTGGTCCAATCGCTGCGTGATCAATTGGATGAGACGGCAAAGCAAGCGACCGAGGCAGAAAACAGGATGCTGGAAGAAGTCAATCGCATTTTAAAGAACGCCAACCTGACGCCTTTTGAAATGCGTGAACTGGCAGCTGCATTTTTAGAATCGCGAGAGCCTTCCTTTAAAACCGGTTTTTTCTTTTCGAAAGCAAAAACTGCACAGGAAAGAGATAGAAGAAGAAATGCTTTTTTCTCTGATGTGTCAAAACGAACAGAGGCCGAAGCGGATTGGCACATAATAGACACGTTCCATCAACTCGCCAAGGCATTTCATGTTCATACAGCTGAAAGTGAAAAGCTGATACAAGCTTATCGTACTCCGCTTAAAGTTGACATCATAGAACGCGCGGTTAAGCATGGCGCAGCTTTTTCTTCTGAATATGTATTGCAATATACAAAAGATTTGGCAGAGCTCATCCGCAAAGAGGCGAAAAGAGAAGCGGCAGACATCATAAAGGCGCTTACTGCGATGGTGAAAGAGAGTGTTTCCAAAGACTTGGAAACGATCAATGACCGGCTCATTCATGAATCAGAAAAACTTGCCATTCTTCAAGAACAGGACCGTTTAGAGAATAATGCCCGCGAGAAAGCCAATCGCATGCGGGCCATTTGGGAAGAGGAATCCGCATGTCCAATGCACATAAACACCGACTGGTTTAAAACGAAGAAAAAAACAGTGGCGGCTCCGGAACAGAAACGAAACCAAAGTCAACAGACACGGCAGCGAAATGTAAAACCAGAAATAATGGAGCAAGAACTGCCGCTTCATGATCAGATCAAACGCTTTCACATATTGTCTGACCTTTTAGGCGAAATTAGCATGCTGTCAAAGCAAATCTCAGCCTTTCGGGAAAGGATTAAAAGGCTTGAGGAACAGAAATTTACACTTGCGCTTTTTGGAGGATTCAGCTCTGGGAAATCATCATTTGCAAATGCGCTTGTCGGCGAAAGGGTGCTTCCGTCCTCACCAACGCCAACCACAGCCACAATTAACAAAATCACAAAACCAACCAATGGCAACATCAATAAAACAGCGGATGTGGTCTTTAAGACGGAGGCTGACATAACGTCAGACATTTTGCAGCTTACCGGAATACAAAAAGAGCCAACAGGCAGTTCTTTTACAGAGAAGTGGGAAAAGGCAGCCAAAAAAAGCCGGCTGCAGGAAGAACACATCAAATTGATCAATAACTTCTTGCTTGCATACGAAAAGCATCAGCCTTATATACAGGAACAAAAGAAGTTAACGATTCCGCTGTCTGAATTAAAGCCGTATGTGGCAGAGGAGACAACGGCCTGCGCTGTGAAAGAGGTAACGGTTTATTATACGTGCCCGCTCACTGAAAAAGGGATTACAATCGTTGATACGCCCGGCGCAAGCAGCATGAATAAACGGCATACAGAGCTGGCGTTCCAATATATTAAAGATGCCGATGCATTTTTTTATATGACCTATTATCAGCACTCCTTCTCGAAAGGGGACCGTTCATTTTTGCGAAAGCTTGGTCTGGTAAAAGAATCGCTCAGTATGGATAAAATGTTTTTCATTATTAATGCAGCAGACCTTGCGAAAGATAAAACAGAGCTCGAAACAGTGACCGATTATGTCAGCGCAGAGCTTGTAAAAGAAGGAATTCATGATTCTCAGCTCTTTACCGTATCAAGCAAGGAGGAACTGCTCGGAAAGCCGGAATCATTTTATAACCAGTTCCCGAACGTCAGAAAACATTTAGACTGGTTTATCGAAGTGGATGTGAAAAAAACGTCAGCTGCACAGCTCAGTTCGGAAGCAGAGAAATTATGCGAAACTGTTTTCCAGCTTCACCAGTCCCAGCATCAATCCAAGGAAGAAAAGGAAGCGCAGAAACAGCGCCTTATGCTGTCATTTGAGCGGACTGCAGCTGAGATCGAGAAACGGAGGAACTCGGAAACCATCATTGAGAAAGTAAAAAAAGACACCAAAGAGCAGCTTTATCACATTACACAGCGATTATCCTTTTTTGCCAATGATCTATTAAAATCGGCATTTCATCCCGGGCTTCAGAATGGAGATTGGAAAAAGAACGTCGCTAAGGCGATGAAAACCGCCTTACATGAATATCAGTTTGAATATGTTCAGGAAATTAAAACGCTTGATGTTCGCATGAGCGGTTTCATCGAGCGGCATATTGCCGAAGAATGGCTGGAAAGCTTTCAAAAAACATTAAATGAAGACGGTTATTTTTCCATGTATGCGGGTGATCAGCATTTCAACGGTATACAGCTGAAGGAGGTTGAACCGGATTTAGATGAACGCGCCTTCGAGCAGGAACAAAAAGAAGTCAAATCACCGAAGCAGTTTTTTGAACAGAAAGGAAAAGCGGCCTTCATCGAAGCTGTACGGATGAAACTCACGAAAATCACAGAGGCTTGGGTGAGAAATGAAGAAGAAAGCCTTATCACTCATTACACAGATCATCTCAGTCGCTTACAGGAAGAGATGGCTGTAAAAGCAATGGAACAAATAAAGGATCAAAAAGATACGTATGTAGAAGGATATGCGGAAGGGGAACATGCGAAAGAGATTGAAAAGGCATACCAAGCGTGCATCTCTTGGCAAAGATCAGACCATACAATAAAAATGTAAAATTCAGTTGGATTGTATTTCAAGTCATGATAGACTAAATAGAAAAAAGCGAGATGAAGGATTCATGTCAGAGGTACATAAAGCAATTTCAAAACATTCATCAAAACAGCACGAGCATATCAAAACATTTATGCGTCTTGAAAACATGCGTGAAATGGCCATTGAAGAAGCGGTTTCAAAATGCAAAAACGATGAGCCTTTTACTACAGACGCGATTAATGAAGTTACCGAGCAAATGAATCAGCTTGCCAAACAGGGCATCGTGCCGACAAGACGCCTTGTATCAAAAGAAATGGTCAGAGAATACGTAAGCCGTATGTAAGCTGGATGATCCTGTCGCGAGTGTATCCCATGTAAAAGCATATACTATATGTATCCGACGTAAGGGGGGGATTCATGTTGGGCAGAACAAAGCTGGGAAACAGAAACGCACAGGCGAATAACAATGCCAAAAAGAAAAATGGATTTCAAACCCATTTTGACTCTTACGCAGGACGCGAAGCTGAAAAGCTGATCGCCAGCAACAAAAGACACAACGACTGATGATACACAAAACAGTATCTCTAATAAAAGAGATGCTGTTTTTTATTTACACTGCTTTATGGTAAAATAGAAGGAATGAAAGAAAAGGGAGTTATCTTATGAATCATAATAAACTATTGCTTGTTGACGGCATGGCTCTGTTATTTCGGGCGTTTTTTGCCACGGCCGTGCACCGCAACTTTATGATAAATGACAGCGGGGTGCCGACGAACGGTGTCAACGGATTTTTAAAGCACTTGATTACAGCGGTGGAAACATTCCAGCCGACACACGTCGTCTGCTGTTGGGACATGGGAAGCAAAACGTACCGAAATGACTTGTTCCAAGATTATAAGGCGAACCGCAGCGCACCGCCTGTGGAGCTGATCCCGCAGTTTGATTTGGCAAAGGAAGCGGCCGCTGAGCTTGGTATCATGAATATTGGCTTTGCCGGGTATGAAGCGGATGATTGTATCGGAACACTTGCCGCTTTGTATTCGAATGAAGCTGACATTACGATCGTAACAGGAGACAGAGATTTACTTCAGCTGTTAACGGATGAAGTGAGTGTGGCCCTGCTCCAAAAAGGAATCGGAAATTATAAAGTTTATACAAAAGAGACTTTTTATGAAGAAACAGGCGTTCTTCCGAAAGCTTTGATTGATATTAAAGCGCTTATGGGTGATTCGAGTGATAACTATCCCGGCGTTAAAGGGATTGGAGAAAAAACAGCTTATAAACTGATTCGTGAATACGAAACGATTGACCGTTTATTAGAAAATCTTTCTCTTCTTCCCAAGGGGCAGCAGGGGAAAATTCAGCAAGGTTTGAGCGATTTGGAGATGTCGAGGAAGCTTGCTGAAATTCATTGCTCGGTGCCGCTGGCCTGCACGCTGAAAGACGCTCTATTTACACTGCAAATGGAGCAGGCGGCTGACATGCTTCGCCGCCACCAAATCAAAGGAATTGAACGTATGCTTGAAAAGCTGAACGCTAGAGAGATCGTGTAGATCTTCTCTAGCGTTTTGTATTGCTTTTTTTGGCTCTTTCCTCAAGCTCTGTTTTAGGGTCAGTATGTGTATTGCCTTCCAGGTCGCCTTGAGGAGTTACACCGCCGGTCAGCCGGCCTTTATCTTTCTTTTTCATGTTTGTTCACCTCGACATTAGGATGAACAAATGATCGAGTTTTAATTCTTATCATTCAGCCGAATCGCTTCTTTTGCCAGCTGATCGGCTTTTTGGTTTTGCTTTCCCGGTATCCATTTGATGAAAAAAAGAGAGAAGGCCGCTTTTAATCGGATGATTTCTTCCACATACGGGTGAAACGTTTTATTTTTAACCATTTCAAGCTCAGCGGCTCGTTCCACAATATCTGAATCGGTGCGAAAGGAAACAGATTGATACCCGCGCTTTGCACAAAGCTTCATCCCTTCAATTAAAGCAAGAAATTCCGCTTCCTGATTTGTATGCATTCCGATTGGAATAGAGAAAAACTCTGCTTGTCCTTCATGTTTGATAAAAATGCCGATGCCGGATGGCCCGGGATTACCGGCGCTTGCACCGTCTACATATATTTCGGTAGGCATTACGAACTCCTCTCATCATTCGGTACCATTCTTTTTGCTGCATAAGCATAAGGCAGTGAAATCAAAGATACCGCAAACTTAATTAAATATGTGGAAATAAAAATATGAAGCCAAATTCCTGCCGGATAAATGCCGAAAAAAGCGACACCAGTAAATATCAATGTATCAAACAGCTGGCTGACTGCTGTACTGCCGCCATTTCTGAGCCATAAAAGCCGATCAGAAGGAAATATCCTTCTAATTGACGAATATACATAAACATCCAGCGTTTGGCTGAAGATAAAGGCAAGCAGACTTCCTAACGCGACTCGCGGAAGGAATCCGAAAATCGTTTCCAGCGCTGTTTGCGATATGTCGCTGGAAGCCGGTTCGAAAAGCAGCACGCCCTGCATGACAAATGTCAGCGTCAGGAGCGTTGAGAACCCGAGCCATACCGCTTTTCTGGCTTCCGCCGGACCGTATTTCTCATTCAGCACATCTGTCGCAAAAAAGATTGTGCCGTACATCACATTCCCGAGCGTTGCTGTTAAGCCAAACAGTTCGACTGTTTTGACGACTTGAAGGTTGGCACAAACTGTCGCAAAACCAATCCAAACAAACAGTCCCATTTTGCCAAATCCTTTATAAAATAAAAGAACAATGATAAAATGAATGATCGCAAAAATGATCCAAAATGAATTGTTAAACAAAATGAAAAAGCTTCCTTTCCGGGATAAGATTGGTTTGATTATAGCACATGCCCGGCAACTAATGAATGGTAAGGTGATCATAATGAAGCTCAGACCGCATATGAAGATAGAAGCGAAAGGGACGGGATCCGTCTCATTTTTAGGCGAAGACTGGCTGACTGCTCAGCAGGCACGTATGCTCGCCAGAGAACTAGGCCGTTTTCCATATATGAAAGAGCTCGAGTTCGAAGACGAGAAAGGCGGCAGCTGGACGCTGAAGGAATTGGAAAAGCTGACAGAGGAGCTTGCTCAAGAGCCTGATGACATTACTGTTTATTTTGACGGCAGTTTCGATAAGGAAAGCGAACTGGCCGGACTCGGAATTGTCATTTATTATTCATTGGGAGGAAGCCGGCATCGCTTGAGAAAAAATAAAAGCTTCCGGCTGAAAACCAATAATGAAGCTGAGTACGCGGCGCTTTATGAAGCAATAAGAGAAGTAAGAGAGATTGGGGCTAGCAGAAATTCAATTACAATCAAAGGGGACTCGCTTGTTGTGCTGAATCAGCTTGACGGCAGCTGGCCTTGCTATGATCCGTCTCATAATGAATGGCTGGACAAAATAGAAGCACTCCTTGAATCGCTGAAGCTCACTCCAACTTACGAAACCATACAGCGGAAAGACAACCAGGAAGCTGACGGCCTCGCTAAAAAAATTCTATCCCATCAATTCGTAGAAAGCCATACGAAATTAGACCGTAACGGAGATGACGATATTGGATAAGAAAATGATCTTTAAAGAACTGACAGAACTGCAAGATGAATATTGCAAGGACTGTTTTATTAAGAAACAGTTTCGTAAAGATTTTGGCAAAACTTATGCACATTCATTTTGTATTAATAAATGTACAGTAGGTGAAAAGCTGAAAGCATACGGCGATGTCTTAACCAATCACTAAAGAATAAAAACCGCAGAAGCTGCGGTTTTTATTCTTTGAATTCATCCAGCTGATGCTGGCTATCATCCAGCAGCTGCTGTTGCTGCTCTACAAATTCAGGATCATCGAGAGCTGCCAGTTCTTCAGATTGTGATAGTTCTCTTGCATCCTCAATGGCTTGGTATGCGGAATCGACTAATGTTTTACTTTGGCCTCTCGTCGCAGCTCCTGTCGTTTTCTGAGCAGTTTCCACCGCTAGTTCCAGCTGCCGCTTATCCGTAAAGCCAGTTTGCTCCTCTTCATGAAATTCTGATGTCATAAAAAACACCTCCGCAATTATTTTGCAGAGGTTTTTTGAAATTTATGTACCAAAATAGAAAATAAAATGAAAAATAAGCCGATATAACTATTGAACCAGAATAAATAGGACTGTTTTACTATTTGAGGTATCTTGGCAGAGAAGGGGAACGAAGCTATGGATGATAAAGACTTGAGGTCGATCCTTCACAAAACATTTATAGAAATATACAGTGATTTAGAAGAACTCGCGGATATCGCGAAAAAAGGGAAGCCGTCAATGGAAAAACATGTCGAAGAGATTGAACAGAGGTGCAAACAAAATATTTTGGCCATTGAAATTCAGATGAAAATCAAATAGGAGAGGCATTTGCCTCTCCTCTATTTGTCATCATGTATTGAGTTTAGAGTTTTACAACATTAGAAGCTTGAGGTCCACGATTACCTTCGACAATTTCAAAAGAAACTTCTTGTCCTTCTTCTAATGATTTGTATCCGTCTCCTTCGATAGCTGTGAAGTGAACAAATACATCGTCTCCGCCTTCAACTTCAATGAAGCCGAATCCTTTTTCGTTGTTGAACCATTTTACTTTACCGTTTTGCATATTGCTTAATTCCTCCTAGTACTGTAGCACCCGTGTGCTAAAAAAAATTTTGTCACCATTTAACTTTGATTCATTGTTAAATGATGGTTCAACTATACACCATCTGGGAGCACCCGTCAAGTTCCGAAACTGCTTATTTTTAAAAAGAAGGGAAAGTTTCACAAAAAAATGTAACCGCTCTTATAAATAGGTGAATAAAATAAAAGAGCACGCGATTTTCGCGTGCTCTTTATGAACATCATTACGATAGCGCTTTGGCTCTTTGTTTAGCTGTCATCATCATTTCTGATTCCTTCAGGATATCCTCTAAAATCACTTCAGAGGAGTTTGCTAAATGAAGGTCCTTAATGTTTTTCTTCATGCGCTGTAAGGTATCTTCATCTGCGAGAAGGGAAGTGACTGACTCGAGAATCTCTTCGTGACGGTTCACGACGATGGCAGCTCCGCGATCTTCAAAGTAGTTCGCATTTTCTTTTTCCTGGCCGGGTACGGGTTTGTACAGAATGACAGGCACACCGATGGCAGTTGCTTCTGTCAAAGTAATGCCGCCAGGTTTTGTAATCATGCAATCTGTGATCCGGAACAGCTCATCAATGCGCTCCACATAGCCAAGAACTTTTAATTTGTCACCGTTTTCTGCTTCAAGCGTACTTAAAGATTCTTTTAAAGCCGTATTTTTCCCGCACACGACAACCACTTGCACATGGTCATCTTTGACAAGGTTTTCGCACAGCTCTTTTACGTTTTTTAATACACCGTGTGCGCCTGCCATGATCAGAAGCACTTTTTTGTTTGGTGAAAGATTGTACTTTTGATATAACGGCTCCGCCGGCAGAGATTCTTCAAATTGCGGTCTGATTGGAATTCCGGTGATTTTTACGTTGCTTGGATGAGTGCCGATCTCCAGCAGTTTTTCCTTCACATAATCTGTCGCCACATAATATTTATCCACGTTTTCGTGAACCCAAATTTTATGAAGGCAAAAATCAGTCATAACGTTGAAGGTAGGAATGACTCTTCCGGTTCGGCGTCTGTATTCCGGCACGACGATCATCGGAAATGTATTAATAATAATATCGGGCTGATGTTCATTGACAAGTTCGCCCAATCGTTTATTTCCCATTTTAAAGTAAATATTAAATTTACGTTTATTATAGATTTTGTCAACTCCGTAATAAAACAAACGATAAAACTGTTTCCCGATTGAGAAGCTTTTTAAATAAAGGTACTGAGTTACCTCTGAAACAATCGGATTTGACTCTTGGTACAAATTAGAAACTGTTACATGCTGAAAGCCGAGCCGTACACATTGCTCATAAAGCGTTTTGGCTACCTGCACATGTCCATTTCCGTAATTTGCAGTCAAAATTAATACTCTTTTATTGGTATTCAAGTAAATTCACCTCAATGTAATCAACAACAAGCAAGCTTCATGCATCGTAAGGAGTTATTGTCTATACATAAACATAACACAAATACATAATTGAATTATTAATGCAGTGAAAAAATTAAGCTAATTTTAAAAGATTTGGATTCCAAGATTTTAAATTTTTGTTATACGCAGACTGAATCAGATGTATTTTATCATATTTTTTGCTCAGCGTATCATTAAAAAAGAAAAATCAGTCCCATTCATAAGGAGTTTCTTGGTAAACGTAATAATTCAGCCAGTTCATAAACAATAGCGTCGCATGCGCTTTCCAGCGATTCACTGGCTCTTTGCTGTCTACTGCGAAATAATGTTTAGGCGCCGCGACAGTAGAAAGATTTCGTTCCAGATCTCTTTCATATTCTTGAAGAAGCGTATTTGTATCATATTCAGGATGCCCTGTTAAAAAGACTTGTTTTTCGTCTTTTGACACAATTAAGCAAACCCCAGCTTCCTTTGATGCAGTAAGAATATTTAACTCGGGCACAGCTTGAAGTTGTTCCATATTTATATCTGTATGCCGGGAGTGCGGCACGTAGTATAGCTCGTCAAAACCTCTAACCAATCTTTCGTGTTTTAAAAGAACAGTGTGTTCGAACACACCGAAGATTTTTTTCGGCATTTCAATTTTTTCCACACCATAATGGTAATACAAACCTGCTTGAGCGCCCCAGCAAATATGCAAGGTTGAAGTGACATTCGTTTTGCTCCACTCCATAATCTCTTTGAGCTCTTCCCAATATGAAACATCTTCAAACGCCAAATGCTCGATCGGCGCACCGGTGATAATCATGCCGTCAAACTTCTTGTGACGGATATTGGAAAAAGTCGTATAAAATTCGTCAAGGTGTTCTCTTGCAGTATTTTTCGGCGTGTGTGTGCTTGGGATTAAGAAAGTAAAATGAACCTGTAAAGGCGAATTTCCAAGCAATCTGAGAAGCTGAGTCTCAGTTTGGATTTTTTTCGGCATTAAATTCAATATGATAATTTTTTGCGGCCGGATATCCTGATGAAATGCTCTGCTTTCATCCATTACAAATATATGTTCACTCTCAAGCACCTGTTTTGCCGGCAGGTGTGTTGGTATATTAATAGGCAACGTGCCACCTCCATTATTTCCCCGTTTAATTTTCTTCATTATAGGAATTTTCACGCCAATTTTCAATCTATCTATTAGTGTTTGAGGGGGAAACAACAGAAAACTCTTTAAATAAAACGCATAGATACGCCTTTTGGTTTCACTGGAAAATGCTTTTTCGATGATTTATCCCAGAAGGGAACTGTCATGTTTTATAGAATGGTTAAGATAACAAAAGAAGCCCGCATGTGTATATAACATTATTTTGAACACCAGCCACTCCTTTGCAATAACAGCCGGCATATCAGGTTTATTTGACTCTGCTCTTATAAGTTCTGATAAAAGGTGTTTATTTTGAATTGAGATATAAAAACGGTAAAATAATCAGCAGCAGTGACATAGGAGGGACTTACATGTCTATATATCATATGAAGGTACGTACAATAACAGGAAAAGAGATGACACTTCAGCCTTTTGCCGGAAAGGTATTGATGATCGTGAATACAGCGAGCAAATGCGGCTTTTCGCCGCAATTGAAACAGCTTCAGGAGTTATATGATACATATCGGCAGGAGGGACTGGAGATCTTAGGGTTCCCCTGCAATCAATTTATGAGCCAGGAGCCTGGTGATGAGGCAGATATACAAGAATTTTGCGAAACAAATTACGGTGTTACGTTTCCTATGTTTTCAAAAGTAGAAGTAAACGGAAAAAACGCCCACCCGCTGTTTGTGTATTTGACAGAGCATGCGAAAGGGATGCTGGGAACTAAGGCAATCAAGTGGAATTTCACGAAGTTTATAGTGGACAGAAACGGAGAAATCATTGGCCGCTATTCTCCGAATACAAATCCGAAAGAGCTGGAAGACGTTATCGTGAAGCTGTTAGGGCAATAAAGAGGGTGTTTTTGTGAAGGAATTGAAGCGGACAGGGCAAATCAGGGCATGGGTCCAGTCTGTGCTGACCGGCGAAAGCTCTGGACACGATTGGCATCATGTATCAAGAGTTGCAGATCTTGCTTTATATATTGGAGAAAAGGAAAATGCGGATTTGTTCATAGTTGAAATCACGGCTTTGGTTCATGATTTAATTGATGTCAAGATGCCTGACACGTTTAGGTTTTCAGTGAGCGAAGTATATGATCAGCTCGTTTTTTTCGGAGTTGGAAAAGAGGATGCTGACAGAGTGATTCACATCATCACAAGAATGTCCTTTCGGGATAGGGATAAGCTGGCGGAAGAGCCGCATTCAATTGAGGGAAAAGCCGTACAGGATGCTGACAGGCTTGATGCCATCGGTGCTGTAGGGATTGCCAGAGCTTTTATGTTTGCGGGCGCAAAAGGGCACAGCCTTTATGGAAATGATCAAAGTGCCTACGCTCATTTTTTCCATAAGCTGCTCCGGCTGAAAGATATGATGAATACAGACACCGCACGGAAACTGGCAGAAGAAAGACATGATTTTATGCTTCAGTTTGTCCGCCAATTAGAAAAAGACGTACCCGGGATTGATGCCGAAACGTCGTAATAGAAGGCTTGGAACGACTATGATAGAATAAGTCACAGATATGTTATAGGAGGACGATCATGAAGATAAAATCAATTGAACCTACGCCAAGTCCCAATACAATGAAGGTCATCTTAACGGAAGAGCTTCCGGCGGGCAAAAGCAATAACTATAAACCGGATCAAGCAGAAGGCGCACAGCCTGTTATAGCGGAAATCCTTAAAATAGAAGGCGTTAAAGGCGTATATCATGTCGCTGATTTTCTGGCTGTTGAACGGAACGCGAGATACGATTGGAAAGACATTTTACCGCAAGTCCGCTCTGCATTTGGGATGGAAAGTGCTGAAAATACAAAGGGAAACCGCTCTGACCAAGAGTCTTTTGGAGAAGTAAAAGTTTTTGTGCAGATGTTCAGCGGCATTCCTATGCAGGTTAAATTAACTGATGGGGAGCGGGAAGAGCGCTTCGGGTTACCGGAACGCTTTCAGCAGGCGATCTTAAAACTCAGATCTGAAGCTTCAAATGTTGTGTTTGAGCGGACCTGGAAAGAACAAGGCGTCAGATTCGGTGATTTTAATGAAATCGGTCATGACGTGACAGAAGAGCTTCAGGCCGCTTACAGTGATGAACGGCTGAAACGGCTGACAGAAGCAGCCGTTCAAGGAAAAGGCGAAGCAAAACAAGCTGTACAGCGCAAAGCGTATAAAGTAACGCTTGACATGCTGGATGATGAGGACTGGAAAAAGCGTTATGCGCATTTGGAGCAGATGGATCCGAAAGAGGAGGATATCCCGGTTTTACAGAAGGCATTGGATGATCCCAAGGTGTCTATCAGAAGACAGGCTGTCGTATATTTAGGAATGATTGAAACATCCGATGTTCTTCCTTTATTATACAAAGCACTTGAGGACAAAGCTGTCTCAGTCAGAAGAACGGCAGGAGACTGCCTGTCAGATATCGGCGACTCTCAAGCCATTCCTGCTATGATCAAGTCGTTAAGCGACTCCAGCAAGCTTGTCCGCTGGCGTGCGGCTATGTTCCTGTATGAAGTCGGCGATGAAAGTGCCATTGAAGCTTTACGCACTGCCGAAGATGATCCCGAATTTGAGGTCAGCCTTCAAGTGAAAATGGCGCTTGAACGTATTGAGCATGGAGAAGAAGCAAAAGGTTCTGTTTGGAAACAAATGACAGAGAGCAGAAAAAAGGGCGATTAAAAGAATGAAAAAGGTGCAGATCCTGCATCTTTTTTTTGTGAATTCACTTTTTATAAAAATTATTTCGAATATTGTTGAAAAATATCCGAAAACTATTTATAGTAAGTAACAATATTAATAGTTGGAGGGTTTACATCGACAGAAAGCTATATAAATATAAAAACATGAAGGAAACAATCAAGGTAAGGGCGGCCTGAATGTCATCTGTTTGCAAAAACAGCCCGAAAATAAACTGAAAATTGTTAAAATAAAATCCAGTCTAACAATTGAAAGTATTTAGGAGGATCACCATGGCAGAATTACGCAGTAACATGATCACACAAGGAATCGATAGAGCTCCGCACCGCAGTTTGCTCCGTGCAGCAGGTGTAAAAGAAGAGGATTTTGGCAAACCGTTTATTGCGGTTTGTAATTCATACATTGATATCGTTCCAGGTCATGTTCACTTGCAGGAGTTTGGGAAAATCGTAAAACAAGCAATCAGAGAAGCTGGGGGCGTACCGTTTGAGTTTAATACAATCGGAGTAGATGACGGCATCGCGATGGGGCATATCGGGATGAGGTATTCGCTGCCGAGCCGTGAAATTATCGCAGACTCTGTGGAAACGGTCGTATCCGCACACTGGTTTGACGGTATGGTCTGTATTCCGAACTGTGACAAAATCACGCCGGGAATGCTTATGGCGGCAATGCGCGTCAACATTCCAACGATTTTTGTCAGCGGCGGACCGATGGCGGCAGGAAGAACAAGTGACGGAAAAAAAATCTCTCTTTCCTCAGTTTTCGAAGGAGTAGGCGCTTTCCAAGCCGGAAAAATCAACGAAAACGAACTTCAAGAATTAGAACAGTTCGGATGCCCGACGTGCGGATCTTGCTCAGGCATGTTTACGGCGAACTCAATGAACTGCCTGTCTGAAGCACTCGGCCTTGCTTTGCCGGGTAACGGAACCATTCTTGCGACAGCACCAGAACGCAAAGAGTTTGTCAGAAAATCAGCTGCTCAATTAATGGAAACAATTCGCAAAGATATCAAACCGCGTGATATCGTGACAGAAAAAGCGATTGATAACGCGTTTGCGCTCGATATGGCGCTCGGCGGTTCAACAAACACCGTTCTTCATACGCTTGCCATCGCAAACGAAGCCGGCGTGGAATACTCTTTAGAACGCATTAACGAAGTTGCTGAGCGTGTGCCGCACTTGTCCAAACTGGCGCCTGCATCAGATGTGTATATTGAAGATCTTCATGAAGCCGGCGGTGTGTCTGCGGCGTTGAATGAGCTTTCCAAGAAAGAAGGGGCACTTCATTTAGATGCGCTGACTGTAACAGGAAAAACACTCGGAGAAACCATTGCCGGACATGAAGTAAAGGATTATGACGTCATCCATCCGCTGGATCAACCATTCACTGAAAAGGGCGGCCTCGCTGTTTTATTCGGTAATCTGGCTCCGGACGGCGCGATCATTAAAACAGGCGGCGTACAGAACGGAATTACGAGACACGAAGGGCCGGCTGTCGTCTTTGATTCTCAGGATGAGGCGCTTGACGGCATTATCAATCGTAAAGTAAAAGAAGGCGACGTGGTCATTATCAGATACGAAGGGCCAAAAGGCGGACCTGGTATGCCGGAAATGCTTGCCCCTACATCTCAGATCGTTGGAATGGGACTCGGACCAAAAGTGGCATTGCTTACGGACGGACGTTTTTCCGGAGCTTCCCGAGGCCTCTCGATTGGCCACGTATCACCAGAGGCGGCAGAGGGAGGACCGCTTGCCTTTGTTGAAAACGGAGACCATATCGTTGTTGATATTGAAAAACGCATCTTGGATGTACAAGTGCCGGAGGAAGAATGGGAAAAACGGAAAGCAAATTGGAAAGGTTTTGAACCAAAGGTGAAAACCGGCTACTTGGCCCGTTATTCTAAACTTGTGACAAGCGCCAACACCGGCGGTATCATGAAAATCTAGACAGCGGGGAACGCTTTCTCCTATTTTAAGGCGTGAACATTTGAAATCCGGCCCTCTCTATAGTATCCTTTACTTCAGATGAAGGATAATAGAGGGGGCTTTTTTTATGTCAATGGCTTATGAAGAATACATGCGCCAGCTTGTCGTACCGATGCGCCGCGAGCTGACTGGAGCAGGTTTTGAAGAATTAACAACAGCGGAAGAAGTAGAAAACTTTATGGAAAAGGCAGAGGGCACAACTCTTGTTGTCGTTAACTCTGTATGCGGCTGCGCGGCAGGCCTTGCGCGTCCTGCGGCAACACAGGCAGTCCTCCAGCATGACAAAACACCTGACAATACAGTGACTGTATTTGCGGGACAAGATAAAGAAGCTACTGTAAAAATGCGTGAGTATTTTACTGGACAGGAGCCTTCTTCACCGTCAATGGCTCTTTTGAAAGGCAAGGAAGTCGTCCATTTTATTCCGCGTCATGAAATCGAAGGTCATGATATGGAAGAGATCATGAAAAATTTGACCGCTGCCTTTGATGCACACTGCTAAATGCCCGTTTTCCGGGCATTTTCTTTTTGGGAGTACTGAAGATGATAACAACAAGCTATAGACCGTCTGAACACACCGTGAAAACCGCAAAACTGCTTTCTAAAGAGCTTGATATGCCATACTGCAGCCGAAATAAACAGACGGTTGAAAACCTGCTGAAGTCAGCTGAACATGATTTGCTTGTGGTCGGCAAAGAACGGTTTGAACTTTATACGAAACAAGGGGCTAAATTCTTTTTTCATCCGAATACAGCGATGTTCAGAGCTAAACGCTTTTTACGGGGTGAGCGAGAGCCGATGCTTCGGGCAGCTGACTTATCGGAAGGGGATACGTTTTTAGATTGCACACTTGGGCTGGGTTCGGATTCCATTATCGCAAGTATGGCAGTAGGCGAAACGGGTTCTGTGATTGGAATTGAAAAAAGCCATCTTGTTTCCGTTTTGGTGAGGAAGGGGCTGCAATCATGGCAAACGGGCATAGAAGAGCTTCAAGCTGCAATGAGCAGAATCCAAGTAAAGAATGGGGATTGCTATGAATACATCAAGCAGCTTCCTGACAACTCTTTTGATGTGATATATTTCGATCCAATGTTTCATGAGCCTGTAGAGACGTCTGACGGCATCGCGCCTTTACGGAACTTTGCGGAGGATTCAGCTTTGGATGAAGGGTGTATCAAAGAAGCGGTGCGCGCTGCCAGAAAAAGCGTTGTACTGAAAGACCACTGGAAAAGCCCGCGATTTGAACAGTTTGGTTTTAACGTCATCAAAAGAAAAACAGCGCTGTTCCATTATGGTGTCATTCAAGCCGCAAGTAAAACAAGCCCGTGACGAACACGGGCTTTCTGTTAATCGGTGACTTCCATGACGACAAAGTATAACAATGTTAAGAGTGAAACTGTGGCAAACAGAGCGTCAATCATGTGGAAAGCCTCCTTTCACAGAATATTGTAAGCGTTTTTACACAAACCGCAAAGTTACGAATCTCCTAATTTGCATATCAGTTTCATATCGTACATGACTTGCATGTTTCGGGTGTGCTAAAATAAGAGAAACATAACAAAAAAATAGAGAGGAATAAGCAATCATGAAAATGTGGATGAGAAAGACCCTTGTGGTTTTATTTACCATCGTAACGTTCGGGCTCGTATCTCCTCCGGCTGCTCTTATGGCGGACAAGCCCTCCGGACAGCCGAGCAGTCTTGAGCAGAATGATTACACCGCTTTTTATGATGAGCATGACCTGTACGATGATGAGTCGGAAGACAGGCGAGATCCTGAACTGCTTTTTCAAACGTACAAGGAACAGCTCCTTGACAGCGCTGAGGATCAGTCCTTTGTGAAATTCGGCAGCAAAATCGCTCCGGTCATTGAGGATGACTATCGGAAAGAGATCATGCCGAAAATCGAAAATGTGATTAGTGATTATTTGGCGACATTGCAAGAGGATGAGGCGTATCAAGATGTTGTGATCTCAAGCATGCCTTCAGCGGGCCAAACGGAAAAAATTTTCAACGTTTACAATCGGACGACTGGAAAAGATCTCATCAGATTCCATGTGCGCAGAGACCACCCGCCTCATGACGGCTACTGGTTTAATTTTCATTATCATACAGCAGAAGATGGATTTCAATCACATCATGAACTTGGAAGCATATACTGGGACCGCAACACGCCTCCCAACTGGATGAGTGCGTAAAGGAGATGCCATTAGACATGAAAAAGTACACAATGAATGAAATGGTCGATATAACAAAAGATATGCTGAACAAACGGGGCGTTATGATCGAAGATATTGCGCGGATTGTTCAAAAACTTCAGGAAAAATACAATCCAAATTTGCCACTCAGTGTATGTATGGAGAATGTAGAAAAAGTGCTGAACAAACGTGAAATTATTCATGCTGTTTTAACTGGCCTTGCGCTTGATCAGCTCGCTGAGCAGAAACTTCTTCCGGAACCGCTGCAGCACCTTGTTGAAACGGATGAACCGCTTTACGGCATAGATGAAATTATCCCTCTTTCAATCGTTAATGTATACGGGTCGATCGGCCTGACCAACTTCGGTTATTTGGATAAAGAGAAGATTGGAATCATTAAAGAACTTGATGAAAGCCCGGACGGTATTCATACCTTTTTGGATGATATCGTGGCAGCACTTGCAGCAGCCGCTGCGAGCAGAATTGCCCATACGCATCAGGATCTGCAAGATGAAGAAAAAGAACAGGATGAAAAGCCTGTCGTCAGATGACTGATAAAAAAAATCATTTCTGGGTTCAGAAATGATTTTTTATTGTGTTACACTACTAGAAGACTACTTTTAAAGGATGGAAAAGATGAAACAGTACAAGGATTTATGCAGACATGTGTTAGAGCATGGCGAAAAAAAGGGAGACCGGACAGGGACCGGTACAGTCAGCACCTTCGGATATCAAATGAGATTTAATTTACAGGAAGGTTTTCCGATGCTGACAACAAAAAAACTCCACTTTAAATCGATTGCGCATGAGTTGCTTTGGTTTTTAAAAGGGGATACCAATGTACGCTATTTGCAGGAAAACGGAGTGCGGATCTGGAATGAGTGGGCTGATGAAAACGGTGAACTCGGACCTGTATACGGTTCCCAATGGCGTTCTTGGCGGGGAGCTGACGGAGAAACCGTTGATCAAATTTCCCGTCTTATTGAAGATATTAAGACAAATCCGAATTCCAGACGCTTAATCGTCAGCGCCTGGAATGTCGGTGAAATTGATAAAATGGCATTGCCGCCGTGCCATTGCCTGTTCCAATTCTACGTGTCTGACGGCAAGCTGTCCTGCCAGCTGTATCAGCGCTCTGCTGATGTTTTCCTTGGTGTGCCGTTTAATATTGGTTCTTATGCCCTGTTAACTATGATGATTGCTCATGTGACTGGGCTTGAACCGGGAGAGTTTATTCATACATTTGGCGATGTCCATATTTATCAGAACCATATTGAACAGATCAATTTGCAGCTGACAAGGGATGTTCGCCCGCTTCCGAAGCTTCGTTTCGCCAGAGAGGTTGATTCTATTTTCAACTTTGCGTTTGAGGACTTTATCATCGAGGATTATGATCCGCATCCTCATATTAAAGGAGCGGTCAGTGTATGATTTCGTTCATTTTTGCGATGGATGCCAACAGGCTGATAGGCAAAGACAATGATTTGCCGTGGCATTTGCCCAATGACCTTGCATACTTTAAAAAAGTAACCTCTGGCCATTCCATCATTATGGGCCGGAAAACATTTGAATCGATTGGACGTCCGCTTCCAAATCGGAAAAATATTGTCGTCACATCAGCGCCGGCTTCAGAATTTCCGGGATGTACGGTTGTCAGTTCGTTAAAGGATGTGCTGGACATTTGTTCAGGCTCTGACGAATGCTTTGTGATCGGAGGGGCTCAGCTCTATACAGCGCTGTTTCCTTATGCGGACAGACTGTATATGACGAAAATTCATCATAAGTTTGAGGGTGACCGTCACTTCCCCGAATTTGATGAAACCAATTGGAAGCTGGTTTCTTCTGAGCGGGGGATCAAGGACGAAAAAAACCCGTACGATTACGAATTTCTGATGTATGAAAAAAAGAATTCTTCTGAAGCGGGAGGATTTTAATTGGTTCGCTACAGCTTGCTAGTAATTTATATTGTGTATATGCTGTTAAAAAATATGAAACAATTATTTAATCAAAGGATGCTTGACCCCCGTCTGTCATACAAAAAACAGATGACTCTTGTCTACGAGCAGCCAAAGGCGTTTTTGGAAGGCTGTGTCGGCATCACCGGTTCAATTGTGACGATCCATCAGCCTGAGCCAATACCGCACGGTCCTGTTTTGTATGTGCATCCCCGTTTGCGTTTGGCTGAACTGGCCTTAATTGCTGG
Source organism: Bacillus sp. 11C (assembly GCF_055486375.1). Lineage (NCBI taxonomy): Bacteria > Bacillati > Bacillota > Bacilli > Caryophanales > Bacillaceae > Bacillus > Bacillus sp. 11C. The sequence goes on along the minus strand of NZ_JBUPVZ010000003.1, from coordinate 43,341 downwards.
GTATATTGAGGAACCAGCCGGCTTTATTGCCAATCCAAAAGGATTTCGCTTTCCTTTAATCGGGCAATGGCTAGATCGGATGGATGTGATTTCAGACGGCGACTCAGAAAAGGTATATGAAGATGTAACGAAACAGCTGGAAAAAGGACAAAGTCTGATTCTTTCATTAGATGGTTCTATAGATCCTATTGAACTTGCGGCCTGCTATCATCTTCCATTGGTGATGGTGGAAACGAAAGGAACAGATGACCTGCAAAAGGGATCGTTTTTTAAACGCTTAAAACCAGCAGACATTGAATTGTCATTTTCAAAAGCTTATATACCAGCAAATGAAAAACAATTACGTGCATAAAAAGCGCAGTCCCAAAGACTGCGCTTTTCTGTTACGAAATAAACGGCACCTTCACACAATAAAACAGCACACAGAAAAACATCGCAGCGCTTCCGCCTAATACAAAGCTATGCCATATGGCGTGATGGAAGGGGATCTTTTTCCAAATATAAAAGATGGTTCCGACCGAGTATAAAATGCCGCCGAGAAAAAGGAGGCTGAATCCCGCTCCGCTCAGCGAAGCGTATAAAGGTTTAACCGCGATAATCATCAGCCATCCCATAATCAAATACACGAAGGTTGACAATAGGATAAAGCGTTTTACGAAGAAAATTTTAAAAACGATTCCGCCTAATGCAAGAGACCATACGATAACCAGCAGGGTGAAGCCAAGTGTGCCTTTCAGCGGCCCCAGCAAAAAAGGCGTATAGGTTCCGGCGATCAGTACATAAATGGCGCTATGATCAATAATCTCCAAAATATCCTTCGTCTTTTTATGTGTGATGCTGTGAAGCAGTGTGGAGCTTAAATATAACAGCAGCATAGAGCCACCGAATATTGTAAAGCTGACAATGTCCCATGCGGACCCGTAATTAGCCGCAAATAGGATAAGAAATACTAATGCTGGTATGGATAAGAGTACACCGATGCCGTGTGTTATCGCATTGGCGATCTCTTCTTTGATTGTAAACAAGTGCATTCTCCTTTCGATCGCTAGATCATTTGATTTTTCAGCGTTTCCAGAAAGCTCAAACCCTCTAAAGTAATTTTAGTGCCGGCGCGTCCGCGGCTTTTTGTGACATAATCTTTTTTCTCCAAATAATCGAGACGGCTTCTGACCTGCTGAGGGGTTAACGAGGTTTGGGTGTTTTTACTGTGTTCCGAAATGATCCGTCTGCTGGCCGGTTCTCCTTTTTCGTTTAACGCTTTTATTGTTTCCAAAATAAACAAAAACTCAGCTTTTTCCATTAAAGTCAGCAGCTTCGCTTTTTTTTTCAATGCTTTTCCGTCTATTGGGCCCCTAATGTATGGCGGCACATCATATGGATGAATCGTTCCTCCGCTTGACACTGCGGCCATATAATCTGCGGCATTTTTTAATTCCCTGACATTGCCTTCGAATGTGTGCTGCTCAAGCATTGAAAAGACTGAGGGATCAATGAACAATTGCTGGCCGGAGTTTGAGAGAAAATACTTTGTCAAAAGTGGTATATCGCTCTTTCGTTCAGACAATTCGGGCAGTGTGAGTGTTAAAATATTCAGTCTGTAAAATAAGTCTTGTCTGAATGTATGTTCCGCGCATCCGCCTGCAGAAGCACAGATGATTCGCGGTTTTTCCGTGTCTGTATCAAGCGCTTTTAGTAGCTGAGCTTGTACAGAAGCAGGCATGCGCCAAACTTCATCAAGAAAAAGGGTCCCTTGTGCCGTTTTTTTAAACGCACCTGTGCTACCGTCATGGCCAAAAAGCTCAAACATAAGGCTTTCTTCTGAATGGATGCTGCAATTGACGCTAATAAAAGGTTCGCTGTTTCTCGAGGATTCCTGGTGTATCGCTTGTGCAAAATGATCTTTTCCTGCTCCGATTTTTCCTGTTATTAGGACAGGAAGCTCCGATAATGAGAACTGCTTGGCGATTCGTTTCGCGTCCAGGAATGTTTGATGTTCTCCGATCAGATTATGAAACGTGTTGAGTATTGGTGCGCTATTCATCAATTGGCTCCTTTTGGTTCTAATTGGTTTTATTATATCATGCCTTTTGCCTCAAAACACCTTTTATTTATGATCATCTTTTTTCTTAGGTCTGCTGAATGCTGGTGACGCAGGTGTTACCAGGGCATATTGTGAACGCGGTCTGTATTTTTTAAATATTAAATAAAAATAATTGTCTTATTTTTTGAATATTCGTGTTATAATGGCATATTAAATAGGGATTTAAAACAAGAAAGGAATCTGTACATGAAACCGTTGCTTAAAGAAAATTCTCTCATCCAAGTGAAAGACATTTTGAAGGCTCATCAAAACGTAAAGGACGTTGTGATTCACACACCTTTGCAAAGGAATGACAGACTTTCTGAGAGATATGAATGCAATATCTATTTGAAACGTGAAGACTTGCAAGTTGTCAGATCTTTTAAGCTCAGAGGGGCTTATCATAAAATGAAACAGCTTTCCAGCGAGCAGACTGAGAACGGAATTGTATGTGCCAGTGCCGGAAACCACGCTCAAGGTGTGGCGTTCTCATGTAAACATCTTGGCATTCACGGGAAAATTTTTATGCCGTCTACAACACCGAGACAAAAAGTCTCTCAAGTTGAACTGTTCGGAAAAGGGTTTATCGATATTATTTTGATAGGTGATACGTTTGACGATGCGTATAAAAGCGCCGTTGAATGCTGTGAGGCGGAATCACGAACGTTTATTCATCCGTTTGATGATCCGGATGTGATGGCTGGGCAGGGAACGCTAGCGGTCGAAATTTTAAACGATATTGATACAGAACCGCATTTTCTTTTTGCAAGTGTCGGAGGAGGCGGCCTTCTCTCAGGGGTAGGCACTTATTTGAAAAATGTATCTCCTGAAACAAAGGTAATTGCTGTTGAGCCGGAAGGGGCGGCATCCTATTTTGAATCAAACAAAGCCGGGCATGTCGTCACGCTGGATAAAATTGATAAATTTGTAGATGGAGCGGCTGTTAAAAAAATTGGGGAGGAAACGTTCCAGACACTGCAATCCGTCGTGGATGACATTCTCCTTGTTCCTGAAGGGAAAGTATGTACAGCCATTCTTGAATTATATAACGAATGTGCGATTGTTGCTGAACCGGCTGGTGCTCTATCTGTCGGAGCGCTTGATTTGTACAAGAATGAAATAAAAGGCAAAAATGTGGTTTGCGTAGTCAGCGGAGGCAATAATGATATCGGAAGGATGCAGGAAATGAAGGAGCGATCCTTGATTTTTGAAGGACTTCAGCATTATTTTATCGTCAATTTTCCGCAAAGAGCGGGGGCGCTCCGCGAATTTCTTGACGAAGTCCTCGGGCCGAATGATGACATTACAAGGTTTGAGTATACGAAGAAAAATAATAAAAGCAACGGACCTGCTCTTGTCGGCATCGAGCTGCAGGACAAGGCTGACTATGGGCCGCTGATTGAACGAATGAACAAAAAAGCGTTTCATTATGTAGAAGTGAATAAGGATGAGGACTTGTTCCATTTGCTGATCTAATTTTTTCGCACAACCGCGTAAAATGACAGACAGTCCGGCTGGCATTGTATATAATAGAAGAAAAACAAAAAAAGAGGATTGATAGCTTGTTACTCAAAAGCCTAGAGTTCAAACGCAGTGACGGGATTCAGGTGAAAGTGACAGAAATACCTGTATTAAAGGAAGATGAGCACTATTTCTTTATGTTACATCACCATTTGCAGTTCTACTTAAAAGAAGTGTTTTCATCAAACAGCAGGGCAAAAGTGTATTCTTTCCGACATTATATGAAGCGCCGGATGAAATGGGCAGATTATCAGGCTGTTTTTCATCAAGAGGTGTTAAAGTACAACGCGTAATATGCCGTTTTTACCTGTGTGTCTCCCTTTGTAACCGTTGAGTGGGAGGCATGCAGGATTTTTTTTGCCGGTACCGAATATAAATATAAAATAGAGGATATAGCAGGCAAGGACGGTTTTAGAATGCGCTTTTACCGGCTGGAAAGGGTGAATGTCATGAAGGTGATCAAGGGTTTAGCGGCAGGGCTGTTTTTTCTGCTTTTGTGTGCCTGCGGAGGACAACAAATTAAAGATCCGCTCAATTATGAGGTGGAGCCTTTTACATTTCAAAACCAAGACGGCAAAAATGTTTCATTAAAGAGTTTAAAAGGAGAAGTATGGCTGGCGGATTTTATTTTTACGAATTGCGAGACTGTATGTCCGCCGATGACTGCTCATATGACCGATTTGCAAAAAAAACTAAAAGCCGAGAATATAGATGTCCGGATCGTATCCTTTAGTGTTGACCCGGAAAACGATAAGCCAAAACAGCTGAAGAAATTTGCGGCGAATTATCCGCTATCTTTTGATAACTGGGATTTCCTCACGGGATACAGCCAGCGTGACATTGAGGCGTTCGCGCTTAAGAGCTTCAAAGCGATTGTGAAGAAACCGGAGGGAAAAGACCAAGTCATTCATCAATCTTCATTTTATTTGGTGAGTCCGGACGGTAAGGTGCTGAAAGATTACAATGGAGTGGAAAATACACCGTACGATGATATTATCGCTGATGTGAAATCAGCCAGTACACTCAAGTAAACTAGGGGACTAGGCATTTGCAAATCTTCTAAAACATGATACACTTTCCACTAGTAGAATGGGAAGGAGCAACAAGATTGAAGCTGCGCATTTTTTCACTCATGGCCAGTTTGATTTTGCTTCTTGCTGCTTGTACGAGCATACGTACAGCATCTGAGGGGAAACAAAAAGATCATGAACCGAAAACGAAAGAGCACATTGTCATTGCGGCTGTCGGAGATTCGCTGACAGAAGGTGTCGGAGATCCCGCCGGTAAGGGATATGTCGGCATGGTTGCGGATTCTATCCGGTCAGATAAACAAGTCAAAACGGTAGACGTAAAAAATTATGCCGTGAAAGGGAACCGTTCTGATGATTTATTAGAGAAATTAAAAGATAAAAAGGTTCAAAAAGGCATAAAGGACGCTGATTATGTCTTTTTTACAATTGGCGGCAACGATTTGATGAAAGTCCTTCGGCAAAACTTTCTGCAATTAACAATGGAACCATTTCAGGAAGCGGAAAAACCGTATGAAAAGCGTTTTAAAAAAATCATTTCTGAAATTCGGGAACTGAATGATCACGCTGAGCTGATTTATGTCAGCATGTATAATCCGTTTACATTTACGTTATCTGAATTAAATGAAATAAACGGTGTTGTTACTGATTGGAACCAAGTAGCTGAAAAAGAGCTGAAAAAAGATAAGTTTGCCAAAATCATTTATATTGAAGATTTATTCAATCAAAAAAGCGACAGCAGCAGAATTTCTGAGGATGATGATTTTCATCCTAATGGTACGGGTTATTCCCTTATCGCGAAGCGCGTCTATCAAGCCATTGAAAAAGAAGGATTACCGAAAGAGTAGGGTGACATCATGAATAAGTGGAAACGACTGTTTTTTATATTGCTTGCCATCAATCTGATTCTCGCCGCTGGGTTTGTGACACTAGTCATGCTGCCGGGAAAGCAAGCTCAGGTGAAGGATTCATCTGAGAGCGAGTATGGATTTCAAGTGACAAGCACAAAAGAATCATTAGCTGCGTTTGTCAACTCATATTTAAAAGACAAAGCATCCAACCAGCTTGATTATAAAGTAGAGATCGATGATGATGTTCATGTCGTTGGGGAAATCAAGGCTTTTTCCACGACCATTGATGCGCTTATCGCTTTTGAACCGACCGTGAAAAAAAATGGCGACGTGGAGCTGAATGTAACGAAATTTTCGTTAGGGAATTTGAGTATACCGATTAGCTTTGTGTTAAATTATATGGACAGTTTTTACGAATTGCCGTCATTTGTTCACGTCCATCCCGGCGATAAAAGCATTGAAGTGCGTCTGTCAGAAATGCCTTTAACGAATGGAATGTATGTCAGAGCGGATAAAATAAATTTAGAAAAAGATGAAATTGAGTTTTCCTATTACCATCCTAAACAATAGAGGTGACTGAAAATGAAACGGATTTACCAGTATTTCAGTTTATTATCCTTTACATTTTCCATGTATTTCGGCTGGCTTGCTTATCATCATCTGGCCGCTGAAGATATGGACCAAATGTATTTGAACATTTCCTATTGTGCCTTGTTCTTAAGTGTGATGGTGCTAACATTCGGTATGAGAGACCGAAAAAAAACCGATAAGTCATGAAAAAAGAGACATGAAACAACGTCTCTTTTTTCGTGTGATCCGGTGAAAATTTAAGACCACAAGGAGAAAAAATGAAAGCATACGATTTTACACAGGGGAACGTGCTGAAACAGCTTGTGCTGTTTTCAATGCCGATTATGCTCGGAAACGCATTGCAGGTTTCCTTTCAATTTATAGACAGTTTGTGGATCGGCAATTTACTGGGGGCGAAGGCCCTTGGGGCAGCCGCGGTATCAAGCACGATTGTTTTAACCGTGCTGTCTTTTATTTTGGGCCTTAACAATGCGACATTAACTATTTTGTCACAGCAAAAGGGTAAAGATGATGAAAACGGAATGGCGTCGTATATAAACGCTTTTGTCGTTTTATTAACAGGCCTAAGCGTCGGATTCGGCGCGGCCGGTTTTTTTCTGTCAGAGCTTTTGCTTCGTCTTCTGAAAACGCCGGAGTCGATGATACCGCTTGCTGAGACCTATTTGCAAATTCAATTTATTGGCATTTTATTTTTGTTTGGTTATAACTTTATCAGTACGGTGCTTCGGGCGCTCGGTGACAGCAAGACACCTCTCCGGTTTATTGCGTTTGCAGTTGTGCTGAATACAGTGTTGGCGCCGTTCTTTATTTCTGTGCTGCACATGGGAATAGCGGGAGCAGCTTATTCGACAATTTTGTCACAGGGCATTGCGTTTCTGTACGGGTTGTTTTATGTCATCAGACACAAGCTTGTACCATTCTCTATTCCGCGAGTTCCCAAGTGGGAAGAGTCCGCGCTGGTTTTGAAACTTGGGATTCCAGCCGGCCTGCAGATGATGGTGATTACAGGCGGAATGATGGCGATTATGAGTGTTGTCAACTCCTACGGGGAGCATGTGGTGTCAGGCTTCGGCGCGGTGCAGCGGCTCGACAGCATCATCACGCTTCCCGCTATGGCTGCCGGTACGGCGGTCAACAGTATGGCAGGGCAAAATATCGGAATCGGAAACGATAAAAGAGTGGGAACGATTGCGAGGCTAGGTGTTATAGTTGTTATTTCTTGCATGCTGATGATTGCCGTTATCATTTGGGTATTTGGCAAATACCTTATGAGACTATTTATCAGCGAGCCTGATGCGGTTGCGTTTGGTGAACAATATTTGCGGTGGATCGCGTTTTTCTACCCTTTTATCGGGATTAATTTCGTGCTGAACGGAATCGTCAGAGCCGCGGGAGCGATGCTGCAGGTGCTGGTTTTAAATTTGATATCGTTTTGGGTTTTGAGATATCCTTTCACGGCTCTATTTTCAGCATGGTTTGGCCAGAAAGGAATCGGGCTCGGAATCGGAATGAGTTTTTTATTAAGCAGCTGTGCGGCGTTTTTGTATTACAGATACGGAAGATGGAAAACAATGAAACTGTTCGCTGAAAAATAAGTGAAGGGCTGCAAAAAGCACATACCCATGTATAGCGGTATGTGCTTTTTTTCATCGTTTTTTATCAAGTTTGCTGAAAAGCTCGATTAATGAGGCCAGTTCGGCATCAGTGTAGCAGTCAAAGCGTTTAAAGAAATATTCCGTTTTTTTCTCGTTGAAATGCTGAAGGACTTTTTCGCCCGCTTCGGTGATATGAATGCGGATGATGCGCCTGTCTTCCTTCGATCTGATTCTTGTAATCCATTCCTTTTCCACCAGCGCATCAGTCACAGCTGTAATGTGGCTTGCTGATACCTCTAAAATAGGTGCAAATTCGGTGACTTTTTTAGGCCCTTGTTCACTGAGGATCCGCAGAATGGTGAATTCATTCCGTGACAGCTCTTTATCAAGAATTTCATTGATTTCGTTGCGTATTTGTTTAAAGACTTTACGGAGTAAATTTTCCATATCGTACATCATCTGTGTTCTTACTTTCAAATTTGTGAACCTCCATTACATAAGCATATTGCTTAAAACCTATAGATTTTATGAAAAGCAGAATCATTTTCATTCTATTATTACATGCTATAATATAATAATACCACGTATTAACAAAGGAGGCACCAGTATGTCTGAAAAAAAAGAAATCGCCACATTTGCAGGAGGCTGTTTTTGGTGTATGGTCAAACCTTTTGACGAACAGCCGGGAATTGAAAAAGTGGTGTCCGGGTATACAGGCGGCCATACTGAAAACCCTACGTATGAAGAGGTGTGCAGTGAAACGACAGGACATCGTGAAGCCGTTCAAATCACGTTTCATCCTGATGTGTATCCTTATGAAAAGCTGCTTGAATTGTTTTGGCAGCAAATCGACCCGACAGATGCCGGCGGCCAGTTTGCAGATCGCGGCAGCTCCTACCGTGCAGCCATTTTTTATCATAATGATAAACAAAAGGAGCTTGCGGAAGCTTCCAAGCAGCGTCTGGCGGAAAGCGGCATCTTTAAAGATCCGATTGTAACGGACATTTTAAAAGCTGAGCCTTTCTATGAAGCGGAGGGCTACCATCAGCATTTTTATAAAAAGAATCCAGGACATTACCAGCGCTACCGGGCGGGGTCTGGACGAGCCGGATTTATCAGCGAGCATTGGGGGGCGAAATAATGGGGCACAATAAAGAAGAAAAAATCAAGTCACTAAACCGCATGCAATATGAAGTGACGCAAAATAACGGCACGGAGCCGCCTTTTCAAAATGAATATTGGGATCATCAGGAAGAAGGGCTGTATGTAGACATTGTGTCAGGCAAGCCATTGTTTACATCCAAGGATAAATTTGATTCCCACTGCGGCTGGCCAAGCTTTACAAAGCCGATTGAAGAAGAAGAAGTAGAAGAAAAACGAGACACGAGCCACGGCATGATTCGCACAGAAGTGAGAAGCCGTACTGCCGATTCTCATCTTGGTCATGTATTTAATGACGGACCGGGGCCAAGCGGGCTTCGTTACTGCATAAACTCAGCGGCAATGCGGTTTGTGCCGAAGGATAAGCTGAAAGAAGAAGGATACGAAAGCTATCTGCATCTTTTTGATAAATAAACACAAAAAACAGGCCTGCCTAATGGATAGACAGGCTTGTTTTTATGCCTTTTTTTCTTGGTGTAATTTCTCAATAATCTGGGCAATTCTGTCTTTTGTGATGAGTGGGGCTTGATCTGATTGATATCCAGACAGATGGACTTTGCGAAAATCAGGATGTTTTTCAGGTTCTGGAAGAATCGCATAAAGATTGCCCCATTCATACAGAGAATCAATTTCATGAGGGGATGTTAATTCTTCGTGAAGCTTTTCACCTGAACGCTTGCCGACTTCTACCGCAGACGGCTGCGGGAGCCCGTGTTGCGATGCATATTCTTCAAATCCATGGATCAGTTCTTCAAGTTTCAGTGATTCCATTTTAAAAATAAAAGTTTCTCCGCCTTTTGTAATAGCAGCTGATTGCAATGTCAGTGTAGCCGCATCGTCTATTGACATGAAAAATCTGGTCATGTTTTTGTCAGTGATGGTTAGCGGTTCACCCTCCATCATCTGTTCAAATAAAATTGGAATGACCGAACCCCTTGAGCCGAGAACATTTCCGAAGCGGACTGAACAAAACACGGTTCCTCTGTTTTGAACGTGGCGGTTTGCTTGATGAAACAGCTTTTCAGATAACAGCTTGGTGGCACCCATTGTGTTCACAGGAGATACAGCTTTATCGGTACTGATATTAATGACATGCTGGACCCGGTGTAATAGGGCGGCCTCCACCACATTCTGTCCGCCGATGAGATTGGTCTGGATCGCTTCAAATGGATGGTCTTCACATGTCGGAACCTGTTTCAGCGCAGCTGCGTGGAAGACGATATCCACGCCTTTCATCACCTGATTCACCCTTCTGTGATCGCGCACATCTCCGAGCACAAATGAAAGCCGCTTATCCTCCGCATACTTTTGACTCATGACATACTGTTTACTGTCGTCTTTGCTGAATACAATCACCTGTTTCGGTGTTAGCAGCAAAAGGCGTTTGACAATTTGACTCCCGATTGAACCTGTTCCGCCAGTGACTAAAACTGTTTTGTTATGGAAAAACGGTTCTAGTTCTGCTGTTTGCTGTTTAGGCATGGCTTATCCTCCAACTCTCGTTTCTCTACCATGCATCATATGTTCAACTTTGTAATCGAGTTAATGAAAGCAACCAATAAAACAAAATTTAGGGGAATGATCATGTCACAAAGTGTTCTTTTTTAATAGAAAATGGAAAAATAGACGTAACAGACAAAATATAAAACTACATAAACAATGTACTAAATATTCACTTTGGTTTTATTTCGCACCTCAAAAGTAAATTTGACGGAGTCATTTCACGTACTTCTTAGGGGGGAAGTGATTTATGAGTCAGAAAAACTATAAAAAAAGGTTCATTTTCCTCTCTATTAAACGACTGTATATATTTTACAATAAGGAGTGATAGTGATTAAAAGGAGGGGACCAAATTGAAGGTTTCAAAAACAATGCTGCTAAGCACTGCTGCGGGTTTATTGCTTAGCCTGACAACTAACTCGGTATCGGCTCATCATGTGAAAGCGGAACATCATTTTAAAGTGACGGCGCAAACGGAGACAAATCCTGTCGCTTCTGGCGAGGACGCAGCAGATGACCCGGCCATTTGGGTTCATGACAAGCATCCGGAAAATAGCAAGTTGATTACGACAAATAAGAAGTCAGGACTAGTCGTGTATGATTTAAACGGCAAACAGCTCCAATCTTACGAGTTTGGCAAGCTCAATAATGTCGATCTGCGTTATCAATTTCCATTGAACGGAGAAAAAATTGATATTGCTGCCGCCTCAAACCGGTCTAAAGGAAAAAATACAATCGAAGTATATGAAATTGACGGGGATAAAGGAAAGTTGAAAAGCATTACAGACCCAAACCATCCGATTTCAACTGATATTTCTGAGGTATACGGCTTCAGCCTGTATCACAGCCAGAAAACAGGAGCATTTTACGCATTAGTGACAGGCAAACAAGGAGAATTTGAGCAATATGAAATTGTTGACAATGGAAAGGGTTATGTAACAGGGAAAAAAGTGCGTGAATTTAAATTGAATTCTCAGACTGAAGGCCTTGTTGCGGATGATGAGTACGGGAACCTGTATATAGCAGAGGAAAACGAAGCCATCTGGAAATTTAATGCTGAGCCAGACGGAGGATCAAAGGGGCAGGTTGTCGACCGTGCGACAGGAGAACGTTTGACAGCTGATATTGAAGGACTGACGATCTATTATGCGCCAGACGGCAAAGGATATCTCATGGCCTCAAGTCAAGGAAATAACAGCTATGCAATGTATGAACGGCAGGGAAGCAATCGCTTTGTAGCCAACTTTGACATTGCAGATGGCGAAAAGATAGACGGTACTAGTGATACGGACGGTATTGATGTTCTCGGTTTCGGACTTGGCCCAAAATATCCGTACGGGATTTTTGTCGCGCAGGACGGTGAAAATATTGACAATGGACAAGCAGTCAATCAAAATTTCAAAATTGTGTCGTGGAAACAGATAGCACAGCATCTAGGCGAAAAGCCTGACCTTCATAAACAGGTGAATCCGAGGAAGATGAGGGACCGTTCTGACGGCTAAAAAAAGCAGCTCATTCAGCTGCTTTTTTCTGTGAATGAAAAAATCGTTCATAACAATGAACGATTTTTCAAGTAAGCGCCAGATGAATCGCCTTTAGTTTTGCAGGAAGCTCATCAAACTTAAGGGCGGGTACGGTCTCTTTGTAATTGGATGCTGCAGCTTTTTGCCGTTCCTCAGGATGGTTGATATAGAAAGCGGCTTTTTCCTTAAAGTCGTTGATGCTGTGATAAGAAATAAAGGATGAAAAAGGATGTGCCGCGGGTAAATCTGTTAATTGAAATGCTTCGCATGCAGCGATATCAAACGTCCGGTTATTAAAACTGGCGTTTTTGATGCGGATATTATTTTTATTGAAAGCAAAATGATAGGGCCGATGCGCATTGATCACGATATCTGCCCCGTTATAATAATGAACGGCCTGTTCGGGTGGAACCCATGTGCTGACGATATCAATATGCGGCTGTTTGAGCACTTTTTTAGGCAGGTATTTTCTCCATTCCTTTCCGATTACCCGAACGGTGAAAGGCAGATGTACCACTTCTTTCATAAGCTGAACCCGATTAGGATAAGGATAGCCGATGATAAGCAGATTTGAATGAAAAGAATGTTCTGTGTCCATTTTTTTAAACAGCCGATGATTAACTGGAATCGGAACATAGTAGACGTTCTGGCAGCCGAGCTCCCGATAATAAAGAGCGGCATTTTGTTCAATCGTTAATATGGCGTCAGCGTGCTTTATCACCCGAAGGCTGATATCAATATAAAATGGGTCTTCGGTCAGCCAAACAAACACAGGAATACCCTTATCCTTTAACCAGGTCAGCCAGTCGTGGGGAACACGGTCTCCAACCATCATGAGTGCGAAGTCCGGCTGGAACTTTTCAGCCTTTATTAGAAATTCTGCTTCCAGTGTATCTGCAGACATGTACTCTGTATGAGTATTAAGAAAACATTCTTCAGCCCAGCGGTCAAAATATCTGTATATTCCTCCGTATCCCGACTGGATATACAAAACTTTCATCAGATCTTATGAAAAGAACGTAACACTTTCTACTTTGTCTACATCAATTAATGTTGTAGCTTGGCCTTCCGGGGTAACGGAGCTTTCCTGTGTTACAAATACGATACCGTGAATTTGGTCGAAAGCAACGAAGACAACCGGACCGATCATATCACCCGAATCAGTCACAATGCTGATCGTAGTGCCTGGCGTAATTCTGGCAAAAATCCACCTTGCCGGAAGGGAAGTAGATTCAGCCGTAATCATTTCACTTTGATCTACTTTTTGATCGATCGCAGCTTCAAGCAATTCTTTAAGATTATTATCCACGTTTACTCCTCCTTCTGTTGAGAATAAAGGGCTTAAAAGGGTCTTAATCAAATCCTTTTTTAATTGGGCGTTTTCAGAGCTCATCACATACACCTCCTATTCAATAGTGAACTCACGTTAATCATATTCTTATGGCTGCCATTTGGTATGAGTCGAACGCCGTACCTGACCTATTTTTCATATATTTAAGCAAAATGCTGATTTTTTAAAAGAGTGGATATAGCCTATACCACAAATCGAAGTCAGTTCATATTGTGAAACAGAGAGTATAAAGGTCAGCGATTGTTTGGATTGAGAGAAACACGCGAATCAAGAAGAAAATCAAGATGAACTGCATTTTATTTCGCTTTTGCTGATTTTGCTTATTCGTCAATCGGCTACTGAACAAATCCATCTGATCTCAGACGCCAGCTCGTATTTGCAAAAGAGCTTGGCGTACCGGTATCAACATTTCATCTGTTGAATGGAGATACGCTTCAAAACGTCATCGTAAAAGAGGTTCTGACTGATTTGGTTATTTTCAAAACCCGTTAAATCATACGAGATCTCATGTCGCACTCTCAAGTATTGTAAGCTGGGATGCTTTTTAATGATGACAGAGGCTCTGCTTGTGCGGAGCCGTTTTAATGTTTGCAACAGGGGGCTGTATAGATGGGAGAGAAAGTGTCCATTATTTTAACGAGTTATAACAAACCTGCTTATCTGCAAAAAGCGATCGAAAGCGTCATAAAGCAAACGTATGATCTTTGGGAGCTTTTTATCATGGATGATCATTCTAATGAAGAAATAACTGCGGTGATTCACAAGTACCTTCATGACCCCCGCATTTGTTATGAAAATAGTTTCGTGCATCCTGCAGATCGATTAAAAACAACCCGTTATGCCACATTAATAAACACAGCGCTCCCATTTGCCGACGGCGATTACATTTCCTATCTCACTGATGACACTGTGTATCATCCTGAGCGGCTGAGCCGTATGGTGCAGATGTTTTCACATAATCCTGAGGCGCAGGCCGTTTATTCAAAACAAAAAGTTGTACGAGTAAACGAAAGGGGAGAGGAAATCTCCCATTTCTATAGAAATGCCAATGAAGTGCTTCATCAGGCCGCTTTTCAAGTCGATCATTGCTCAGTTATGCATCGCCGTTCATTACTTGATCGTATTCACCATATATATGGAAGTTATTGGGACGATGATATGAAGCATTGGAATCATGGCGACTCAATTTTTTGGGCCAGAATCAACAACTTTGCTCCATTTCTGCCGATAAATGAAGTATTAGATACAACCTATAAAACCCCCGATTCATTTCAAAATGCGTATCGGTTTCTGCCCGCCGATTTGATTGACGGATCTTTTGTAAAGGGTTCAGGTCAAAACGTATATTTTATTGATCAGGGTGTGAGGCATCCTGTCGGGGAAAGGTGGGATTCGGTGTATCTAAATCGGACTGTGGCCGTTCCAGACCCGTATTTATTCCAATATAAAATTGGAAACATTTTAAAGATTCCGAATTATATTTTAGTAAAGGAAGCTGGTCATCCTGCAATATTCTATATCGAAGCCGGAAAAAAAAGACGGATTTTGGGTCAGTATGCTTTTCAGTTTTATCAATTTAAAAGAAAAGACATATTGACCATTGAAAAAGAAGAACTGGAGGCGCTGCCGGAAGGGCTGCCAATTACGCGGGAACGATCTGGTTTGATCGAAAATCCGCCTGGCCGAAGGCTTTTTTTCATAGAACGCGAGCCGTTTTTGTTTCTAAACGGCGTCTTTCATCCGATTCGTGAACAAGTAGTAAGGAAATTCTTTTTACATCATAAGCCAATCTCCGCTTCTTTCCGAAATATTCAGCAATTTCCAATTGGAAAGCCGTTTTATCCAGTGTACGATGAGATTATAAAGAATTTGAATATTGCAACTGAGTAAAAGCATAGGTCATAAAAAGGAGACGTTCATGACAGGACATTATTCAAAAACGGAACAGCAATATATATTGTTAACGTCTGAATCGGCATCGTTTGATCATTACAGCGTATATAAAGATCCGAAGCTTCCGCAAATTTTTTCTCATAACTTTGTTCAGCTTCATGATACGTTTCCGTTAGAGCGGTTACTGGACTTTTTGCCATCCGTACCAAAGCTGCTTAATGCGAATTATCTCCATTTAAAAGCGTCGCCTCAGCATGTTTTTCCGCTCGGTTTGAAGCAATCGCTTGTCAAAAGCGGGTTTGTTGTCGAGGATGAGCTGTTGTATGACATGAAGCTTAGTGACTGGAAAGGGCAGATAGGACATCCGTTAACGGCATGGGGAACGGCAAAAAGCTTCAGCGATGGATCATCTATCATGAAAATTTATGATTCCATTTATATTGGCGAAGCGATCGCTGAACAAAAATTAAAAAGAAAATATCCCTTTTATGAAGCGGGGACGATCATCCTTGTTGTTTGTTACAGCGACCCATCACAGAAGATTCCCATTGGATGCGGAGAGCTGTTCATTCATCCGCAAGAAAAAACGGCTAAAATTGAAGAAGTTGCCATTTTGGATCAGTTTCAAAGAAAGGGCTATGGCAGTATCTTAGTGAAAGAAATGCTGTCCATTGCCAAATCACTAGGAATGGAAGCAGCCTATTTAGTGGCTACAAGCACTGACGGTGCAACCCGTTTTTACGAAAAGCTGACGTTTAAAAAATATGAGCGGGTGCATACTGTTTTTCATTATTTCCTTACATGAAATAGGCGTTTGCACAAACCATTTGGGACTTGGCCCGCATAAAATGCCGTATATCGTGATAAGAAAGGATGAAAACATCATGCATAGATACCCTGGATACGGTTACGGATTTGGCTGCGGGACAAATACGTTTGTATTGATTGTTGTCTTGTTCATTTTATTAATTATTGTCGGAGCCGCTTTTATTTGCTAGAGGGCGAAATTCCAAAAGAGCCTTTCCATATTAAGGAAGGCTCTTTTTTGTGTGAAAAGTTTTTGCGGGGACGTCATGCCGCAATTTGGACACTCATATAATATGTTAAAAGGTTTGTTGAGGTGGGAGCATGAGCAGTTATTTGATTAAGCCGGAGCTTAGTTCGGCCTATCCGGTTGTCAGTTATGCGAAGGGTTCATATGTTTATGATCAGACCGGAAAAAGATATCTTGACGGCTCATCAGGTGCGGTGACATGCAATATCGGCCATGGGGTTCGTGATGTGACTGAGAGGCTGAAAGAACAGCTTGATCAAGTGTCTTTTGCTTACCGCTCGCAGTTTACAAGCGAGCCTGCCGAGCAATTAGCCGCTCTCTTGGCGCAGGAGCTGCCGGGAGATGTGAATTGGTCTTTTTTTGTCAACAGCGGATCAGAAGCCATAGAAACAGCGATGAAAATCGCCATTCAGTATTGGCAGGAAAAAAAGCAAACACAAAAATCCATCTTTTTGTCTCGGTGGAGCAGTTACCACGGAATAACTTTGGGAGCGCTTTCATTATCTGGTTTTTATGAAAGGAGATACCGTTTCACCCATCTCATTGAACGCTATCCCGCTATTTCAGCTCCTCATATGTATCGGCGGAATCATGGAACGGATGAAGACTTTGTTCAGACTGCCGCTGATGAACTGGAAACTGCGATCAAAAGAATCGGAAGCCAATTTATCGCCGGCTTTGTGGCTGAGCCTATTATTGGTGCCGCAGGTGCAGCGATCACCCCGCCTCCGGGATATTATGAGAGATTAAGTGAGGTATGCCGCACACACGAAGTGCTCTTTATTGCAGACGAAGTGATGACAGGGCTTGGAAGAACAGGAAGGATGCTCGCGACAGAGCATTGGCGCACCGTTCCTGATATTGCTGTACTGGGGAAGGGGCTAGGCGCGGGGTATGCGCCTATTGCCGCTGCTGTTGTATCTGATTCTATTATTGAAACGATAAAACAAGGTTCAGGTGTGATTATGAGCGGCCACACATACAGTGCACATCCCTATTCAGCCAAAGCCGCTCTGGAAGTTTTGCGGTATGTATTAAAGCACGGCTTGATCAACCAATCAGAAAAAAAGGGAGCTGTACTGAAAAAGAAGCTTGTTGAGGCAGCGTCTCAAAGCGGCATCATTGGTGATGTTCGCGGAAAAGGACTGCTATTAGGCGTTGAATTTGTAGCAGACAAGAACACGAAGAACGTTTTTTCGCCAGAGCAGGCGGTTACCCAGCGCATTGTCGGCGAAGCGAAAAAATGCGGACTAATTGTTTATCCTGCCAAAGCGGGAATAGACAGCGGGGAAGGAGATGCTGTCATTATTGCTCCGCCTTTTACCATGTCAGACGGCGAGGCTGAAGAGCTCATATCAATTTTTTCAGAAACAGTTGCAGCGGTCGAAAAAAAACTGAAAAGGGATTGAAATTAAATGGCGCCATTTCAAAAAACAATCAGCGTCGAAACAGCAATTTCAGGTGTTCAGGACGGGTCGGTCCTAATGTTTGGCGGTTTTGGCGGAGTCGGCTCGCCTCCTTCATTGATTGAAGCTATATTGGACAGCGGTGTAACGGATTTAACTGTCATTTGCAATGATGCCGGCTTTCCGGAAATAGGGATCGGCCCGCTTATAGTCAATCAGCGAGTCAAAACCCTGATCGCATCGCATATCGGTTCTAACCCTGTAGCGGGAAAACAGATGACAGACGGGACGTTAGAAGTTCAATTTTCACCCCAGGGAACGCTTGCAGAACGAATTCGCGCCGGCGGAGCGGGACTCGGCGGGATTTTAACTGACATCGGGATTGCGAATCAAATGGTTTATGAAAAAAAGGACATCGTGTCTGTGGCTGGAAAGCGATATTTGGTTGAAGAGGCGCTGACGGCAGATTTTGCATTTGTCAATGCGCACATTGCGGATGAATTCGGCAATTTAACGTATGACAAAACAGCGCGCAATATGAATCCGCTTATGGCAATGGCCGCAAGTAGAACCTTTGTCGAGGCTGAGCGTATCGTCCCGATGGGGGAGATTTCAGAAGAAATGATTGTCACACCGGGGGTTTTTGTCGAGGGGGTTGTGAGAAGCGAAGGAGTGAAGTGGAAATGGGCTTGGGAATAGCAGAACGAGAACAAATCGCAAAACGGGCCGCTTCTGAAATCAAGCCGGGCATGATTGTGAATCTCGGTATCGGCATCCCATCCTTGGTGCCGAACTTTTTGCCGCCTGGCATGCAGGTCATGCTGCAGGCTGAAAATGGTGTGCTTGGCATTGGCGAAAGCCCTGAAAAGGGAAAAGAGGATGAACATTTATGCAACGCAGCGGGATTTCCTGTCCGAGCTGTAAAAGGTGCTTCTTATTTTGATACAACGATGTCTTTTGCGATGATCAGAAGGGGCAAAATTGACATTACGATTTTAGGCGCCCTGCAGGTGAGCCAGTCAGGCGATTTGGCAAATTGGCTTGTCCCGGGAAAAAAGGTGCCGGGTATGGGCGGAGCGATGGAACTGGCCCAAAAAGCGAAAAAAGTGGTTATCGTCATGAGTCATACAGATCAAAAGGGAAGGCCTAAATTAACAGAAACATGCACGCTTCCGCTAACTGCAGCAGGCTGTGTGAATTTGATCATTACTGAAAAAGCGGTTCTTGAGGTCGGAGCCCATCATTTCATTTTAAAAGAGCTGATGAATGGCTCGACAATCGACGAGGTGACGAGGCTGACTGAAGCTGAAATCAAAATAGATATGCCTTTTTCTTAAAGGGGGAATGAGGATGCAAGACATTGAGAGAAAAGTAATCGGGTGGCTCGATCAGCATTCGGCCAAAGCCATTCGTCTTCTCAAAAGGCTGATTGGAGAAAAAAGCACATTGGGCTCAGAATTTAACGCCCAAGCCGTTGTGCTTGAGAAGCTGCGGCAATTTCAAATGGACATTGACGTGTGGGAGCCAAGCCTAAAGCAATTAAAACAGCATCCCTATTTTAAATCAGACCGTTCCGATTTTGATGAGAGTCCGAATATCGTTGCAAAAAAAACGGGAGCGGGCGGGGGCCGGTCGCTGATTTTAAACGGTCATATCGATGTTGTGCCTGAAGGAAGCGTGAAGGATTGGAAGTATGAACCGTTTCAAGCTGTCGAAGAAAACGGTAAAATATACGGCCGCGGCTCAACGGATATGAAGGGCGGCAATACAGCCCTTCTTTTTGCTTTAGAAGCCCTGCACGCCTGCAATGTTAAATTGAAGGGAGATGTATTGTTTCAAAGCGTTGTAGATGAAGAGTGCGGCGGCGCGGGTACACTGTCTGCCATCATGAGAGGGTATCGGGCTGACGGGGCGCTGATTCCGGAACCGACGAATATGAAACTTTTTATCAAGCAGCAAGGGTCGATGTGGTTTCGGATCACAGTGAAGGGATTAGCGGCTCATGGAGGCACACGCTATGAAGGGGTAAGTGCGATTGAAAAAAGCATGCACGTTATCACAGCCATACAGGAGCTGGAAAAAGTCCGCAATGCGAGAATCTCAGATCCGCTGTATGATCATGTCCCAATACCGGTACCGGTGAATATCGGCACCATCTCAGGCGGCGCATGGCCATCTTCAGTTGCAGACCGTGTCGTCATAGAAGGGAGATGCGGAATTGCGCCCTATGAAAAACCAGAAGCAGTTAAACTTGAATTGGAAAACTGGCTGAAGGATTTAGATTACCGTGATGAATGGTTTAAACGCCATCCGATTACAGTAGAGTGGTTCGGCGCTCAATGGCTCCCGAATGATTTACCTGATGATCACCCTTTAATTTCAGTACTGCAATCAGCTTATCAAAAAATGAAACAGACAGAGCCCATCATCGAAGCCTCGCCATGGGGAACGGACGGAGGGCTTTTATACCATGCAGGCGATACGCCAGTGATTGTCTTCGGGCCTGGGGAAACAAAAACAGCTCATCAGGCAAATGAATACATTGAGATTGAAGCCATGCTGGAATCTGCTAAAATTATTGCACTTTTTGTTATGGATTGGTGCGGGCTTTATACAGGCGGGGAGGGGGAGAATGAGGATGCTCAAGTCGATAAAGAGTAACGGTGTCACAGCAGTTCTGGACCATGACAGCTTTAATAAACGAATGAGAGTCGTTCGTTATGACGGAGCCATTGAGAAGGCCCTGCCTGATATCGTGGCGGAGGCAAAAGAAGAGGACGCGGAAAAAATTATCATCTATACGAAACAGCATGATGTGGCTGTGCTTGCCAAACAATTGTTTGCGCCGGAGGGTTATTTAAAGGGCTATTATCTCGGCCATCCGGCTTGTGTCATGGTCCGTTACCTCACGGAAAAACGGAGTCAAACCGATTCTTATATAAAGGAACAGGAGATGATCGAAGCCTTATATCGCACAGTACCTCACCTCCGCACTGAAAACAGGCCATCCTTTACAATGAGAAAAGCAGAAACAAATGACATGTACCAGCTTTCGATGCTGTATAAAAAAGTATTTCGTACGTATCCGACCCCGGTTTTTGATCCCGCATATATTGAAAAGACGATGAATGAAAATACGATGTATTATGTCATGTTTGATCATGAACGCCTGATCAGCGCAGCAAGCGCAGACATGAATCCAGAGCTTGGGCATGCAGAAATGACCGACTGCGCTGTGCTTCCGGAATATCGGGGCCATTCGCTGACAAGCTTTTTAATCGAGGAATTAGAAAAAGAAATGGCCGAGAAGGAAATCTTTCACGTGTTTTCTCTCGCCCGTGCTGCGTCTTTTGGGATGAATGCTGTGTTGTACCGTTCTGGTTATCAGTATGGCGGAAGGCTGATCAATAACTGCTATATAGCCGAAGGTCTTGAAAACATGAATATTTGGAGCAAGCACCTGTAAGACAAAATAATGCACGAGGAGGAATTCATTTGGCAAGCAAATGGTATAAACCGAAACGGCATTGGAAGGAGATCGAGTTATGGAAGGACGTTCCGGAAGAGAAATGGAACGATTGGCTTTGGCAGCTGACACATACGGTAAGAACAGTAGATGATTTAAAAAAAGTGATTAACTTGACCGAGGATGAAGAGGAAGGCGTCAGAATTTCTACCAAAACGATCCCCTTAAATATTACACCTTACTATGCTTCTTTAATGGACCCCGATAATCCGAGATGCCCGGTCCGTATGCAGTCTGTACCGCTTTCTGAAGAAATGCACAAAACAAAATACGATCTGGAAGATCCGCTCCATGAGGATGAAGATTCACCGGTACCCGGTCTGACACACCGCTATCCCGATCGTGTGCTGTTTCTTGTCACGAATCAATGTTCCATGTACTGCCGCTACTGCACAAGAAGGCGTTTTTCCGGACAAATCGGAATGGGAGTCCCTAAAAAACAGCTAGATGCTGCGATTGCTTATATCAGGGAAACACCTGAAATCCGCGATTGTTTAATTTCTGGCGGTGACGGGCTTTTGATCAATGACCAAATTTTAGAATACATTTTAAAGGAGCTGCGCAGCATCCCGCATCTGGAAGTAATTAGAATCGGAACAAGGGCGCCGGTCGTCTTTCCGCAGCGCATTACCGATCATCTGTGCGAGATATTGAAAAAATATCATCCAGTCTGGCTGAACACCCATTTTAACACAAGCATCGAGATGACAGAGGAATCCGTTGAGGCCTGTGAAAAGCTGGTGAACGCAGGCGTGCCGGTCGGAAATCAGGCCGTGGTGCTAGCCGGTATTAATGACTCGGTTCCAATTATGAAAAAGCTCATGCACGACTTGGTGAAAATCAGAGTCCGTCCTTATTATATTTATCAATGTGATCTGTCAGAGGGCATCGGGCATTTCAGAGCTCCCGTTTCCAAAGGTTTAGAGATCATTGAAGGGCTGAGAGGCCATACCTCAGGCTATGCGGTTCCGACCTTTGTCGTTGACGCACCAGGCGGCGGAGGTAAAATCGCCCTGCAGCCAAACTATGTATTGTCGCAAAGCCCTGACAAAGTCATCTTAAGAAATTTTGAAGGTGTGATTACGTCATATCCAGAACCGGAGAATTATATCCCTAACCAGGCTGACGCCTATTTTGAGTCCGTTTTCCCTGAAATCGCTGACAAAAAGGAGCCGATCGGGCTGAGTGCTATTTTTGCTGACAAAGAGGTTTCATTTACACCGGAAAACGTAGCCAGAATCAAGAGGAGAGAGACGTTCACAGCGAATCCGGAGCATGAAACATTAAAAGACCGGCGTGAGAAAAGAGATCAGCTAAAAGAAAAGAAATTTTTGGCGCAGCAGAAAAAACAGAAAGAGGCTGAAAACGGAGGGGATTCTTCATGAAAACATGCGAATGGTGCGGCGAGCTTGAAGCGGTAACCGGCAGGAACACGGTGTACTGGGAGCTCCCTGACGGAACAAGAGCTATAGAACTGACAGACACGCCCGCCATGGTTTGTGCTTCCTGCGGAATGACCTATCAGGAGGAAGCCACAATAAAGGAGATTGAGGATCAGCTGCTTTTGATTCAAACAAAAAAACTGCCTCAAAGCCTGACCTATCGACAGCTCATGGAGACAGAAAGGATTCTGAAACGCAACTATTTTGACTTCTCCTGAACGATGTTTCGGTTTCTTTTGTTGTAATTTTACACTTGAACTGTATAATAGAACAACAAAAGACAGACATCAGGAGGGGAAATCCATGAAATCCTTTTATCATTATTTATTGAAATACAGACATCCTAAGCCGCAGGACAGCATCAGTGAATTTGCCAATCAGGCGTATGAGGATCACAGCTTTCCGAAAACCTCAACCGATTATCATGAAATCAGTTCATATTTGGAGCTGAGCGCTGATTACCTGCACACGATGGCAACGTTTGATGAAGCTTGGGATCAATACGAGGCTGAAGTGCACGGCAGATAGCAGCTGTTTATCCGCAGATCATTGCGGATTTTTTTATGTCCTCATCCACACCATAATTGGATATTTCCTTTGGTTTTCATGCCCATGCGAATTGGCGTCACCCGGCATACGATAGCGTATGAGAAATGTTGCGGCGAGGGGGAGACACCATGAAGCAAAATAAACCGAAATTCCAAGTAGGGGATATCGTAGTCGTCATTATGTATGGAACAGTCGGCACCGTCACTAAAGTACACCAAATTGATAAACACTATCTTTATGAAGTCAATCATAATGAAGTCTTATACTTTGAATCGTCCATTCAGCTGTACAAAGATTATGAGGGTGTCATTGTCGACATGGAAAAGCTTGATATTGAGTATGAATTCCTTATTGGGGACGTCGTTTATGTGAAAGATTATGGAAAAGAACTCTTTCGCATTATCGGTCACAGAACAGAAATTTGGAGATATTTAGAAGATGGCTGGGAAGATATCATTTATGAGCTGACCCGTTTAAAGGATGGAGAGTGGCTTGAAACGGAGGAAGAGGATCTCACACTGGTGCTTAGAAAATATGAAATGGACCAGTTTGTACACCAGATGTTGTTTGTGCACTATGTCGGAGAAACTGGCCATGAGATCGGCGAAGATATCGCATCGTCTGCTCTTCTTCAGTTTGAAGGCGATGATGAAGATCAAAATACCCTTCACATCCTTGCTGTATCAATTGTTGATGAGCTTCTGGATATTTATAATGACTACAAGATTCTGTACGAAATGTTTCGAGATGAAGAATATAAAGATATGATGATGTTTGTTCTGGAAAGTTTAAAAGAGCATTTCAGTTAGTTTAAGAACATACGGATTAAGACATATAAAAAATAAGGCAGACAGCCCCAAATCATCACATGCGTCATTCCTTTGAGCGTTTTTTCCATTAAGATATCAAATCTGTCTCCGTCCAGTGCTTCCATCATTTTAGCAATCATAGTGTCAGCCTCCCATGGCTTGTTTTTTTATTCAATGTATATGACTGAAAGAATTGTTTAGAACACTGGGTATAATTCAGCCTGTTTTTTCATAAAACATAAAAAAGGAGGCGGTACGGAGATGAAAGAAATAGATCTTGTGATTGATACGGAAGAAATCGCTGAATTTTTTTACAGAGAGCTTGCGCGGCGGGGCTACATACCTAGTGAGGATGAGCTGTTTGAAATCGCTGATATTACCTTTGATTATTTGATAGAAAAATGTATGATAGATGAAGAGCTGGATGAAGATGATTGAGGCTTAAAACCGGGGTGTTCTGCTCCGGTTTTATTATTCGTGTTCTATGACTTCTGTGAAAATCGAGGTGGTTAAAATGTTGTACAAGCCTGTTAGCTTGTTTCTTATTTTTCTTTTTTTAGCTGCGGCCATTCATACAAATGCTGTTCAATCTGCAGATGAAGCGATAAGCAGGGCGGCTATTTTGATCCGCCACCCATGGCTTAATGATGTCATGACAGGGATCACGCACCTTGGTGCTTCTTCTTTTCTCCTCCCTCTTATCCTGATCATTGGAGCGGGCCTGTTTTTTTACAGAAAAACATGGGACGGCCTATTGATGTTCTTGGTATTCGGTGCAGATCGGCTGTTAAATAAAATCTTAAAAGAATGGATTGAACGAGTGAGGCCTGATTTTGCACCGCTGGTTCATGAATCATCCTTCAGCTTTCCGAGCGGCCACTCCATGAATGCTGCCTATGTTTATCCTGTCATTGCCTATTTTTTAGTGAAACATCTCCCGTTTTTGTCCAAACATAAAAAAATGGTATATACCATAGCCGGCGTGATCACTGTTTTGGTCGGCATAAGCAGAGTCTATCTGGGGGTTCATTTTGTCTCCGACGTGTTAGGAGGCTTTAGTCTCGGCCTGCTTCTGTTTTTCCTAGTAAAAGGTTTTGACGAAAAGATTAAGCGGTTTCGACAAAAATAGAGAAAGGAAAACCGGGCAAAAACGCCAATATGTTAAAGAAATAAAAGGGAGGGGATCTTGATGATGTTATCCGTGTTCAAAAAGAAGTCTTGTTCCTATGACGTGACAATATTTCAAACACCCCGGTTTGGCGAAAAAAAAGGCTACAGAGCCGTCTATCGAACTGAACTGAACGGGAGCGATCATCAAGACGTGCTGAAAAGAGCATTCTCTTTGTTTAATGTATTTGACACCGTTCCAAGTGATTATGACGCGAGATTTGTGGCCACAGGAGACGTGATTCTGATTGATGAAGGCAGAAAAGGGAAAACATATTACAAACTGCTTCCCGCTGGATGGAGGAAAATCAATCGTCTGATTGTGCAAACGACATAACAAAAAGAAAACTGCGGAAACCCGCAGTTTTCTGCAGTTTAAGGCTTGCGTTTGGCAGCGGAATACTCTTTCTCGTGCGCCTCTTCAGCTGCAATGACATCTTTTGCAGGTATGTGATTGTTCTTTTTTTGGCCGGTGATCCGATTGCGCTGTTTTTTACCCATGTCTCATCCCTCCTTCCTGCGGTTAGGTTTTCAAATAAACACCTCGATTATCCCGTTTTTCTCAGGAAGTGCCCAAACGGCCTCGGAACATTTCTTTTTGCGCCATATTCCTTTATAATCAATGCTGAAGTTTGTCTCATCATGACATTCGTTGTAAAATGAACGGACTGGATGATAATTTAGATTTAGGAGGATATGAGATGAGTGTACATATAGGTGCTGAAAAAGGACAGATTGCGGATACAGTGCTTTTGCCGGGAGATCCTCTCAGAGCAAAATTTATTGCTGAAACGTATCTTGAAAATGTAGAATGCTACAATGAAGTCAGAGGCATGTATGGATTTACAGGTACATATAAAGGCAAAAAAATCTCCGTGCAAGGAACGGGAATGGGCGTTCCGTCTATTTCAATTTATGTGAATGAATTAATGCAAAGCTACGATGTGCAAAATCTAATAAGAGTAGGTTCTTGCGGCGCTATCCGTAAAGATGTCAAAGTGCGGGACGTCATTTTGGCAATGACTTCCTCCACTGATTCACAAATGAACAGAGTCGCTTTCGGAAGCATTGATTATGCGCCTTGCGCCGATTTCGAACTTTTAAAAAATGCTTATGATGCCGCAAAGGATAAAGGCGTGCCGGTGAGTGTAGGAAGCGTATTTACAGCTGACCAGTTCTACAACGACGATTCGCAAATCGAAAAGCTTGCAAAATACGGTGTGCTGGGCGTAGAGATGGAAACGACTGCATTGTATACATTAGCAGCGAAGCACGGAAGAAAAGCGCTGTCAATTCTCACCGTGAGTGATCACGTATTAACAGGAGAAGAAACGACAGCGGAAGAGCGTCAAACCACATTTCATGATATGATAGAAGTGGCTTTACATTCCGTATCACAGTAAAATAAATCAAGAGGCGTGCTGGGTGCCGGCAGCCTCTTCTTTATGAATGCGGAAACGATTGATAAAAGGAAGGTAATGTAAATGAAAAAGTCCGGTAAATGGTTCTCACTGGCTGCCGCTCTGAGTGTAACGGCAATCGTCGGAGCCGGCTGCAGCATATCGAACGGAGATGCTCAAAAGGATACGAAAACCACAGCAGAAACGAAACAAACAGAACAAAAAACAGCTGACAGCAAAAAAGCAAACACTCAGGACAGTGAGTTTTCATTGGAAAGCAAATATTTCAATGATATTAAACAAGTAGACGGTTTGGAAACCATTCAAAATCCAGAAAACATCCTCGCGCTTGTCAATAAACAATACGCATTGCCCGAAAACTATGAACCTAGCGATCTTGTTATACCTGATGTAGAGTTTTCTTTTGAAGAAAAGATTCAAAAACGTTACATCAGAAAGGAAGCGGCCGACGCATTAAAAACAATGTTCGATGCTGCGAAAAAGGAAGGCTATGAATTGGCAGCTGTCTCGGGGTACCGTGCGTATGACAGACAGAAAGTCATTTTTAACAATGAAGTAAACCTAAAAGGGGAAAAGAAGGCAAGGGAAGCGGTCGCTTACCCGGGTGAAAGCGAGCACCAAACAGGCCTGGCGATGGACATCTCGAGCCGGAGTAATGGCTTTCAGATAAATGAAGCGTTCGGAAGCACGGCCGACGGAAAATGGGTGCAAGACAATGCTTATAAATATGGTTTTATCATTCGCTATCCCAAAAATAAAGAAGATATCACGAAATATGAATATGAGCCATGGCATCTGCGTTATGTAGGCAAAAAGGCCGCAAAGGACATCCACGACAATGATTTAACGCTGGAAGAGTACTTTGAAAAAGTGAAGAAAATCTAAAAGAGAAAGCCCGCTTACAATTGGTAAGCGGGCTTCATTGTGTCTGATGAATCTAGCATTTGGTCAGACAATGATTCTATGCTTACCAGAAGAATAAACCAGCCAGAGCCACTCCTGTAATTAAACCGAGGGAAATACCGTAAGCTGCTCCGTACCCCCAATAGCCGCCCCAATAGCCGTAACCGAAACCTCTAGGCCCTGCGCCGACAGGAGGAGCTATATAAACTCTGTCTCTTGTTACACGGGTAATTCTGCCGACGTGAACTCTCCCGCCTCTCTCTGTAATTCTGACGTCTTTACCTTGATGGTTTCTGCAAAGATGGTAATATCTCTCCAATATTGTTTCCCTCCTATACTGACTTTCTATCAGCATATGATAGATAGGATAAAAAGGTTGGACGAAAACAGGGGGTGATACGCCGTTTTACTTATATGCGATAAAGATACAATGACCCATGTACTCACTATAGATCTGCATAAGTTCATAATGTGTTTGAAGCGTATCGTAATAGATAGGAGCAATCGTTTGCGATAAATCCATTTCAGTGGTTGGTTCAAATTCCATATCGTCCGGAAGAAGTGACATCGCTTCCGTTTTTTGAAAGCCATAAGTCTTCAGGAGTTTATGCCACTTGGCTTCTTCATGTAAGTCAGTAAAACCGTAGAAACCCATCATTCGCTTTTTTTCTGCAGGCGGCATCGGTTTTTTTAAAGCTGCTTCAATACCAATCAGCATCCCGCCGGGCTTCAATACTCTTGAAATCTCCTGAAGAGAGGATGACAGATGGGAAAAACTGAGGACTGACTCTGACAAAACGCATGAAAAGGACTCGGAAGAAAACGGGAGGTGTTCCAGCTCCGCCTGATATGAAGGGATGGCAAGCCCTTCATTTGCAAATCTTTTTTTCGCTTTCTCAAGCATGATAGGGTCTTTATCAACAACTGTTACAGGATACAGCAAATGTCCTAAATAAGCCGCTGTTTGTCCTGTTCCGCATCCGGCATCAAGAATCGGCTGATCGGGGGAGGGCGCAGCTTTTTGCAAGACCGCTTTTGAAAAAGCCAGCCCGCCCGGATGAGCTCCTGCGACACCGAATAAGGACAGCATTTCTAAATATCGGCTCAATCTCGAATCCTCCTTTTTCTTTATCATATGTCGTATAAAGACATAGGTTTATGAAAAGCGAAAGAAGGGCGTTTCTCTTTCATTTTTGCTCCGAGTTGACGAATAAGAATTCGTCCATGATAATAATGTAAGAAGAAAAAGGTGGTGTTTAATTGAAACGGCAATTTAAACTGTTTTTTATTGTGCTGATCACTGCGGTTGTCGCTTCGGCGCTTACTTTATTTATTACGGGCAATTCCAGTATCCTGGGCCAGAAATCAATTAGCGCGGGAGACAGCCAGTTCGACAAGTTAAATAAAGCGTATGAGCAAATCAAAAGTGATTACTACCAAAAGACAGATGATGAAAAATTAGTAGACGGAGCAATTAAAGGAATGATTGAATCTCTGGATGATCCGTATTCCACATATATGGATCAAGAGGAAGCAAAATCATTCGACGAAACAATTTCTGCATCCTTTGAAGGGATCGGTGCACAAGTAGAGGAGAAAGACGGTGAAATCCTTATTGTGTCGCCAATTAAAGGTTCACCTGCTGAAAAAGCCGGAATCAAACCGAAGGATCAAATCCTTAAGGTGAACGGAAAAAGCGTCAAAGGCATGAATGTAAATGAAGCCGTCGCTTTAATCCGCGGAAAAAAGGGCACAAAAGTGAAGCTTGAGCTGAATAGAGCGGGAGTCGGACATATCGATCTTTCCATTAAGCGCGATACCATTCCTGTAGAGACCGTCTATTCCGAGATGAAAGACAACAAAATTGGCGAAATCCAAATTACTTCTTTCTCTGAAACAACTGCTAAAGAGCTGACAAATGCCATTGATAGTTTAGAGAAAAAAGGCGCCAAAGGCTTTATTTTAGACTTGAGGGGCAACCCGGGCGGTTTAATGGAGCAGGCGATTACAATGAGCAACCTGTTCATTGATAAAGGAAAAAACATCATGCAGGTTCAATATAAAAACGGTTCTAAAGAAGTCATGAAGGCCGAAAAAGAACGAACAGTGACCAAGCCTACCGTCATTTTAATAAATGACGGCACAGCCAGCGCCGCGGAAATTATGGCCGCTGCCCTTCATGAATCGTCAGGTATACCGTTAATCGGGGAAACGACCTTTGGCAAAGGCACGGTACAGACAGCAAAAGAATATGATGATGGCTCTACCGTCAAACTGACAGTCGCCAAATGGCTGACTGCTGACGGTGAATGGATTCACAAAAAGGGGATCAAGCCCCAGGTGAAAGCAGAGCTGCCTGATTACGCGAAGCTCCCGTATTTGGACGCGGATAAAACGTATAAATCCGGTGATTCAGGCACAAACGTCAAAGTGGCTCAGCAAATGTTCAAAGCACTTGGCTACAAGGTAAAGGTTAACAGTACGTATGATCAGGATTTTGTATCTGTCGTCAAACAGTTCCAGCAAAAAGAGAAGCTAAAAGAAACAGGCGTATTGACTGGCGATACAACAACGAAATTAATGACAGAACTTCAAAAGAAGCTGTCAAATAATGATACGCAAATGGAGAAAGCAATTGAAACTCTGAAAAAAGAAATGTAAAAAACCCCCTGCGCGGCAGCCGCGCAGGGGGTTTTTTATGCGCCCCTCTGATTTGGATTAGGCGCTTGTTTTTTACCAAATAACCCCTCAATAACAGGATTGGACCCTGCCTTTTTGGCGAACAGCGGATTGAGAATCACCACAGCGATGATATTGGCTGCTAATCCCCAGAATCCTTCATAAATGCCATGTGCGGATTGAGTGGTATACACAATAAACGTTACCGCAAGGCCGACTAATAATCCGATAACCGTCGCTTCTTTCGTTTGTTGTTTCCAGAATAGACTGACAGCAATCGCCGGGAAGATTTGCACCATGCCGGATACGCCTAACAGCTGGAGTGTCACTAGGGCAGTCGGGAACAGCATTCCAAACAGAAGCGCAAGGCCGATAACAACAAACACCATTGAACGTGTGACAAGGGTCAGCTTGCTTTGGGACACATTCGGATGAATCAAATCCCGATATAGGTTATTGGCAAATAAATTTGATGCCCCGATTGCCATGATGGAACAAGGAATCAATGAAGCAAGAGCAATAGTGGCATATGCAAAACCTTGTGCCACCCCGCCGTAAGATGTTTGAATCAAATGCAGAAGCGCCAGTCTTGGATTTGTATCTTCCGGCAAGACAAGGAAGGCGATAAAGCCAAGAAAAATGACCAAAATTAACACAATATTATAAAGCGGCAAAAACATGCTGTTTTTTCTTACTGCATCGGCGCTTTTCGCTGTAAAAACACCTGTTGCTGCATGTGCCCACATAA
The DNA here is from genome assembly GCF_055486375.1 of Bacillus sp. 11C. NCBI lineage: Bacteria > Bacillati > Bacillota > Bacilli > Caryophanales > Bacillaceae > Bacillus > Bacillus sp. 11C. The sequence continues at coordinate 12,543 of NZ_JBUPVZ010000003.1, read as the reverse complement.
AAAGTGCCAGAGCGGAAACGATAGATGCTGTGATAAACCAAGGAATCCCTTTTGGCCCTTCTGCCGGTATCGTCAGCATTTGCGGCGCTTCCTTCACTAACGTGTCAATCATCGGCGTCCAGCCGTTGAAATGAATGAGAGGGAGAGACACTACCATAAACAGCATAATGACCCACACTAGAATGTCTTTAATGATGGCTGTAAATGTAGGCCCTTTAATCCCGCTGAAGAATGTGTAAAGAGCAACAAGAATAAATGAGATGATCACAACGAATTTTACGTTAATAAATCCGGTGCCGGCAACCTGAAGCGTATCTTGAATGCCGCTCAGCTGAAGGCATATGTACGGAATAAGCATGAGCACACCGACAATGGCAACAAGGCTTGCCAAAAGCTTACTGTCAAACCGTTCCCGGGCGTAATCCGCCAGTGTTGTTAATTTATGAGTTTTCGCAACTCTCCAAAGTTTCGGCAGGAAGAAGTAGGCGATAAAGTAGGCCAAAACAGAATAAGGAATGGCGAAAAACGCAACACTTCCGCCCGTAAATGCCGTACTGGTTAACCCTAAGAAAGTATATGCCGTATAAAGGTCGGCGCCTACTAAAAACCAGACGAGAAGGCCGCCGAAGCGTCTGCCTCCGACAGACCATTCTTCCACCGAGGCGCGTGAGGATTTGTCTCTTCCGGCGAGAAATCCGATACAGACAACGGTTAAAACGATAACAGCTGTAATGAGAAGTGCAGTGAGATTCCCTTGCATTATTCAAGCCCTCCATCTTTTTTTTGCATCTGGTAAATGCCAAACGAGCATAATGGCGTAATGATAATCCACAATAGCAGCCAAAGGTGGAAAAACGGAAGGCCGAACATAATCGGTTCAATTCGATTCACAAGCGGCAATAGCGCAAGCTGAACGAATGGCAAAAGAATGAGAATAACAATAAGTGCTTTTTTAACCATTTACTTTCCTCCTGAAACATGATAATTCTCACTATAATAGCAGTTGTAAGAAAAGATCACAAGAAAATTATTAGAAAAAAATGATTTTTCCAATTATTTAATCAAAAACACATCGTTTGCATCCTGCTTAATAAAGGTTTAAAATAATAAATATCTCGAAATCGAGATAAAAAGGGGTAGGAAAATGAAAACAGAAGGATTGCATCACGTCACAGCATTCGTCAGAAATCCTTGACAGAGAATACTTTACATCCGTTTATTTCAGGGAGAAAGGCGGTATCTTATTTGAAATCGCCACAGATGAACCGGGTTTTATGACAGATGAAACGTTTGCGGAGCTGGGGACCTCATTAAAACTGCCTGAATGGCTGGAGAAACATAGACAACAGATAACAGACATGTTGCCTGAACTTTAAAAGGGGGAATTTACGATGAAGCATATTTATGAAAAAGGGACATCTGACAACGTACTGCTGCTGCTGCATGGCACCGGCGGAAATGAGCACGATCTGCTTTCATTGGGACGGTTTATAGACCCTCATGCCCATTTGCTTGGTGTCAGAGGATCTGTGCTTGAAAATGGAATGCCGCGATTTTTCAAACGTCTGAGTGAAGGTGTCTTTGATGAAAAGGACCTCGTGGAGCGGACAAGAGAATTGAAAGATTTTATCGACGATGCTGCAGAAACGCATCAATTTGATCGCGGCCGAGTGATTGCGGTCGGTTATTCAAACGGCGCAAATATTGCGGCAAGCCTGCTTTTCCATTATAAAGATGTCTTAAAAGGGGCCATTCTCCATCATCCGATGGTTCCGATTCGCGGTATCAAGCTGCCTGATATGACGGGACTCCCTGTTTTTATCGGTGCCGGGAAATACGACCCTCTCTGCACGAAGGAAGAATCAGAAGAGCTTCACCGCTATTTACGTGACAGCGGGGCATCAGTCTCCGTTTTCTGGCAGGGTGGGGGTCATCAGCTGACGCAGCATGAAGCTGAACAGGCTCGAGAATGGTACAAAGATGCGATTGTATAAAAAAACCTTAGTCCGTCATTCGGACTAAGGTTTTTCATATCCTTACAGCCAAGTTGATACTTTTGAAAGCGGCAAGCGGTTGCTTTGATGGGCAGGTTTTACTGCTTTGCCGATTGAAATAAGCATAACCGGAACAAAGCGCTCACTGATATCAAATTGCTTTTGGAACTGCTCTTTGTTAAATCCGCCGATTGCGCAAGTATCATAACCTTTTGCTTTTGCGGCAATCATAAGCTGCATAGCGGCTAAAGAAGCATTTAAGAAAGCGGAATCACGAGCGAATTGCTCGCTTTGGTAGGCACCGTTAATTTGGCCGAGCAATGTTTGTTTGATTTCATCTGAAATATAGCCTTGGTTTGCCAATTCAGCGTATACTTCTTCACCGTTTTCATTTGCCTTTAAATCGCCTAAAATGGCAACAACAGCAGAAGACTCAACGATTTGTTTTTGATTATAGGCTACAGGAAGAAGCGCCGCTTTTGATTCATCGCTGTGGAATACTGTGAAATGCCAATGCTGAAGGTTCCAAGCTGAAGGGGCTTTAATGGCAAGGTCCAATAGCTCAGTCAGCTCCTCTTTAGAGATAGGGGCATTTGTATCATATTCCTTTACGGATGCACGTGCTTTTAAAACATCCAGAGTATTCGTCATAGTGTTTCCTCCTTCGGATAAACGTGGTATGATAATAGAAAAGTTAGAAACTTACTAAATGTAACTTGAAAGATTATTGTAATGGATCATCGAATACATGTCAAACAATAGATGAAGGGATGAAGACTTGTGGGAAATACTATGTGTCCTAAAATGGAATCTGCTTTCTCATTGCTGGGAAAAAGATGGAACGGTCTGATCATCCATGTGCTAATGGATGGGCCGAAACGCTTTAAAGAGATAACGGAAACAATACCGATGATCAGCCAAAAAATGCTGGCGGAGCGCCTTAAGGAGCTTGAACAAAACGAGATCGTCGAACGGCAGGTTCTTCCTGAAACGCCAGTCAAAGTCATTTATACGCTGACTGAAAAAGGAACAGCGCTTCAAGCTGTATTCCAAGAGATGCAGGCGTGGGCCGATCAATTTTGCGAGCCCGGTGAAACAGTGTGCGAAGAAGAGAAATAAGGAAAGAGGCGTCCGGGAAAGACCCTATGTTCAATGAAAAAGTCATATGAGGGGCGGTTCATGCCGTTCACATGACTTTTTATATTCGTTAGAATAGCTTTTACAGATTTGCAAAAGGTTAATATGAAGATGATATACAAAGATAGGAAATGATCATTGCGTGACAAAGTTATTAGCAGCAAACCTATGATTAATGGGGATGATATTTTATCTCGTTTTGCACATCAGTAAGCGGAACTCTATCTGCCTGAATTTTATATTTACGCTCAAAACCCAGCCAGCTTCCATTGGAATTACATTGGCATCGAAACTGGATTTAAAAAAAAGGGAATCCAGGCTCCATCCACCACATTTGGATTACTCCGCTATACCTCGTCTTGGTGATTTCCGCTTTTATAAAAAAGAAATGAGTGAAGAAAAGAGAGAGTATCTGATGAAACTCTCTCTTTTTTGTATGGAGCAGCCGGTTGTTACATGCAAACTTTATGCCATTTTCATTATCTTATAGTTTTCCATTCAAAAATTGCGCCTCACCAAGACCGAAACTCCAGTCGGCGGCACCATTTTCGGTAATTGAAACCATTAAATCTTCTGGGGAAATGCCGCATTCTGCTTCTAGCTTTTCAGCCAGCAGGGCATACAATTTTTCCTTTTGGCTTTCTGTTCTTGTTTTGCTTGTCATACTGATAATGACCAGATCCTTGCTTCTTTGAAATCCTAATCCTGTGTCCTGGATGATAAGCTCGTTTGCCGGATGCTGATGGACAATTTGATAACGGTCTCTTTCCGGAACACCGAACGCTTCGACCATCGCTTGGTGAGCAGTATCTAATAACAATTGCAATGCTTTTTCATCACGGCCTTCAATTAAATCAAAACGTAATAATGGCATGTGAATTTCCTCCTCTTGTGAAGTTGTGTCTGTCTGTTTTCACATTGTTTGTTTCCAGACAATGAATAGATATAAAGACTGGGCTAACTTGAAAAAAACATAACATATAACCAAAAGTTAATCAACATATAACTATAAAATCATTTGGATAGGTGAAAGGGGATCGAGGAAAACTCATAGTATGATTGACAAAACATAGATTAGGAGATTAGTTTGAATATGTCATTTAACCAAAAGATAACAATCATATCGCCAAACATTTTTTTTAGTTATCAGCGAAAGCGCTTTCTGTATGGAGTGCTGATTCTGTTATTTCTCATTATTAAAGTAAAATGAAATCCGTTTGTCTCACTTATTGTAGTTTTATGTTTAGTAGCCATCGGACTTGGGATGGATATCATTAAAATCGTTCTTTCAATTGAAGCGGGAATGGCAGCTTATGGGGGCGGGCAGTGTAAACCCGGCATTAATGGCACTGCAAACAGGAGCGGATGTCATCGCATGTCATGTAAATGATGCTGGATTTTGGATGGTAAAGGGATTTTTCGGTTTGAGCATGAAAGAAATTTCAAACTTGACCGCTGCTTACAACAGTTCTCTCAGTAACAGGGCTTGGCTGTGTGTTATTGGCAGAGCTTGTGATGTAACAATACCTAGATTCAGGCCTTAGCCCAATCGTTTTTCTTCTTTGTTGAATATCTTACATATAGGCAGACATAAAGGAGGAAAAATCATGTACCCTCATTCCTATTATCGCGGGAATCCAGGTCCAGCCGGATACCCGGCGCGAAGTCCTTTCTTGTTTGGCGCTCCTTTAGTCGGCGGTTTATTAGGCGGCTTTCTCGGGAGTGCTCTGTTTAACTATCCTCGTCCCTATGCTTATCCGTCTGGCCCTTACGGTTACGGAGGCGCACCGTACGGTTTTGGTGCCGGCGTGCCATACGGCGGATACCCCGGTTTCTATTAACAAAAACGGCCTGCATCGGTGCAGGCCGTTTTTTATCGAATGATTTCTACCTCGGACATATTGTAGTCATGCTGCTTCTGAAACATCACTTCCAGAAGGCCATCCTTATAGACGGCTTTTGTTCCTTTGCGTTTGACTAAACAAGGCAGGTTTATCTTTTTGGGATGGTCCAAATTCGGGAAATTTTCTATCATTAATGCGTGAGAAGTGTGTTTAATTTTCAACTGTTCCAGCTGGCTTTCACTGATTGGCACCTTTACAAACACATGGTCTGTTGTTTCAAATAGATCGATATCAGGTTTAGCGTCAGATTTGGCGGGCTGGTCTTTTTTGGGGAGAGGATCGCGGAAAGGAAATTGAGCCGCATAATCACTGCCGAACACACTTTCCATTACACGATTTACATACGTTTCAACTTCTTTTGGATCTGCTTTTTTTAATGCTTCCTTGGAAAATTGATTGTGGAAAGGAAAGTACTTGTTCCACTCAAACATCGTCGTCACACCCTTTCTTCACGGACAAAATAGTATATGCCCGCCCGATCTTTCACGTGATATAATCTAAGATGCTCTAAAGAAAGGCAGGGATATCAATGCAATATTCAGAAACTAAAAAAGGTGTTCTCTTCACAGCCGTTTCCTTTATCATGTGGGGGCTGTTTCCGCTTTATTGGAAGCTTCTCGAACAGCTGCCGGCACTTGATATTTTGGCTCACCGTATCATATGGTCTTTTGTTTTTATGTGTATCGTGCTTTTTTTCCTGCGTCAATGGAAAACGGGGTGGCAGGAGCTGCGCACTTTGAAAAACAAGGGCGGCATCCTTTCTTTATTTCTCGCTTCCATCCTGATTTCGATTAACTGGTTTGTATACATATGGGCCGTCAACCATGGCTTTTTGCTTGAGGCTAGTCTTGGCTATTACATTAATCCGCTTGTATCCGTGCTCCTCGGTATTTTATTTTTAAAGGAAAAGCTGAATCGCCTGCAACTGATGGCGGTTTCGATTGCTGCGGCCGGCGTTATCATCTCAGCATTCCAATACGGCTCCATTCCTTATGTTGCGCTTCTGCTCGCATTCAGCTTCGGGCTGTACGGGTTCAGCAAAAAAAGAACAAGCCTGTCAAGCGCTATTGGTTTAACGCTAGAAACATTCATGATTATGCCGATTGCTTTGGGGTATTTGCTGCTGAGCGGCCATATCCATCCCGCGGGTGCGGGAAGCGGCGGGAGTTGGATGCTTCTCTTTTTTGCCGGTGTGTTGACGGCTTTGCCGCTATTATTGTTTGCGGAAGGAGCGAAACGGCTGCCGCTGTACCAAGTCGGCATCTTACAATATATTGCACCGACCATTACCTTGCTGATCGGGCTGTTTGTTTATCATGAGCCATTTTCAATTTCGAAGGCTTTTACATTCAGCTGTATATGGGCTGCTTTGCTCTTGTTTACGTTTTCACAAATAAATTGGAAACGGGCATCAAAAAGCCATTGAGGCCTTTGGCTTTTCAGCTGAAGCATATATTATGTATAATCATTTCATGTATGTAAGACATAAAGGAGCGAGACGATGGACAATGATAAAGAGATAGTGAAAGCCTACGCTTCACTTTGGAACAACCGATCTCTCGCAAGTGACCCAGAAGCTGTAGCAGAGGCGATTGACCTAGAGCTCTTGGATAAACGAACACATCCGAGACTCCGGAAACCGATGCTCGAAAAATTTTATGCTGCGATCCAGCGCATTGTGAATTCACAGCTCGAACCGGCTGTGAAATATCAGCTGATCAAATTACATACAGAACGTGCAGAGCATTTAAAAGAAGAAAGAGGGGAGCAATCATGAAAGCAATCATAAAAGAAGATGTGCAAGCATCTTTAGAACGATATGCGGACCGCCCTGTATATATCCATTTAGAAACCACAACCGGTTCTTATTCAGCGCACTTAAATGAAAAAAACATGACGGTTGTTGCATACATCCGCAATGCAAAAGTCACCTATCATCAGGCAAAAATCAAAGGCAGCGGACCTTACCGTATTGGCTTAAAAACAGAAGAAGGCTGGATTTATGCTGAAGGCTTGACTGAATACACTGTGGATGAAGAAAACCGCTTATTAATGGCGGGACACCTGCCGGGCGGTAAACTGGCTATTTCTCTGCAAATCAGTGAAAAACCGTTCACAGTTTAAAGAAAAGGGTGAAAAATAATGAAAGAACACGTACTTGTAATCCTGCCTCACCCTGATGACGAATCATACGGAGTGGCAGGCCTGATTGCCTTAAACAGAAAAAAAGACATTCCCGTTACGTACGCGTGCGCCACTTTAGGTGAAATGGGCAGAAATATGGGCGATCCATTTTTCGCGAATCGGGAGACGTTGCCGCTGCTAAGAAAACAAGAGCTCATTAACGCTTGCAAAGAAATGGATATCAATGACCTTCGGATGCTTGGGCTCCGTGACAAAACGCTGGAATTTGAGGACGATGAGTATTTAGCTGATATCATGGAAGGAATCATAGATGATGTAAAACCAAGTTTAATTGTCACTTTTTATCCTGAACACGGTGTGCACCCTGACCATGATGCATGCGGGGAAGCGGTCATTCGTGCATTGTACCGCAAAAAGAAAGAAGACCGTCCGCGCACACTCTGCATGGCGATTACTCGCAACAGAGAAGAGGTACTCGGCGAAGCTGATGTCGTACTTGATATCAAAGAAGTAGCTGATATTAAATTGAATGCATTACGAGCTCACCGAACTCAAACAGAAGGCATGCTTAGAGAGCTTGAAGAAAAATTAAAAAACAATGAACCTGTTATGGCAACATGGTTTGAAGAAGAAGTATATTGGACGTATCAATGGAATGATTAATCAAAAAGGTATAAGGCCTTAAGCCTTATACCTTTTTTAGTTTTAAGTCCGATGCAATCGCTGAAGCGAGGGTTGATCTCAAAGAAATATCTTCGAAAGACAAACCTAGCTGAACCGCGGTTTGCGCAATTTCCGGACGGATTCCCGACAAAGTTGATGAAACGCCGATTAAGCGCAGCGCCTCAATCAGACTGAACAGCTGGTGGGCAACCATTGTATCAATAACAGCTACCCCAGATAAATCAATATACAGCTGCGTCACCTTTTTCTCCGCACATTGATGCAGGGTGTTTTCCATAATCAGTTTTGCGCGGACAGTATCAATATCTCCGATTAAAGGCAGGAGCCCGACGCTGTGAAACAGCACGATGACCGGCGCGCTCAATTCAGTAATCATGTCTTTTTGAGCCTGAAGCTGGAGGCTTGTGTTTTTGTACATTTCTTCTATAAAAATATGAATGACAAGATCGAACGCTTTTATTAGGGAGTGATACAGTTCTTCGGCCTCTTCGCCTTTCACAGTGTCCTGATTGATATGGACAAATTCTTTCACATAGGAAACATATAAATCTCTCACTCTGACAAACTCTCGGATAATATAGTGGATAGGAGTCTTTAAATGCTCTTGATCCTGTGTTACTTCAAAAGCCCATTCTTTCAGTATAGGCAGGTACACCTCTTCATCATCTACAAAAATACGGTTTATCTTATAGTTGAAGGCAAGATTCTGGCTCTTTAATTTCTGAATGACATCAGGGTCTGCTGATGCATATATGGAGTTTGGATCAGTCTCCTCAATGGTTTCATACCACATTGAACTGATGGTTTCCGCATGCTGAGAAAGATATTCGTATAATTTCATGTTTTTTGCCATGTATGATCACCTCTTTTAAATGTAATGTTTTTGCGAATAACGTTTTTGCAGGTTAACCAGCCTGAAAAACAGTCCAACTGCTCCGGCGGCGAGTCCTGCAATTAACCCGATCCAATAGCCGAATGCACCAAGGCTTGTAAATGTACCGATAGTATAACCGACAGGTAGGCCAATGACCCAGTAAGAAACAAAAGCGACCGCAAGCGTATAATTCACATCTTTATACCCCCTGAGCGCCCCCTGGATCGGTGCGGCCACAGCATCGGAAAGCTGAAAAAACAGCGCATAAATTAAAAAGTGCTGTGTCAGCCGGAGTACATCGGGGTCAGACGTGTACAAGCCGGCAATTTGCTCTCTGAATAAAAGGATACAGGCTGCAGTGAATAAAGAAAAGCCGATCGCCATCATGATGCCGATCAAGCTATATGAGCGTGCATCCTTAAAACGGGTTGCGCCGGCTTCAAAGCCGACAACAATCGTTAAAGCCATGGACACGCTGAGCGGCAGCATATATAAAAGCGAAGCAAAGTTCATGGCTGCCTGGTGGGACGCGATGGTCACTGTATGGAAATGGCTCATCAGAAGCGTGACAGCTGCGAAGATGCTTGTTTCAAAAAACACGGCGAATCCAATAGGCAGACCGATTTTGAGCAGATTTTTGCATGCTTTCCAAGAGAATGTATACATAGTAAGGAAAACTCCATATTCGGAAAACGGCGCGGTTTTATGAATAATGAAGAAGCTGATGATGCAGATACACCAATATGTAAGCGCGGACGCTAGTCCGGCGCCGGCGCCCCCAAGTGCCGGCAGCCCGAATTTCCCAAAGATGAATATGTAATTCAATACAAAATTGATCGGAAGAGAACTGAGTGTAATCATCATTGTGACTCTTGTTTTCCCTAATGAGTCAATGAATGATCTCAAAACGGTGTAAACAAATAAAGGGAGAATTCCCAGCGATAAAAAGCCTAAAAAATGTTTGGCAACCTCATGCACTTGAGCCTCAAGGTGTAATCGGCCAAGAATAAGGTCAACTGCAGCATACCCAATCGCTAAAACGGCGATGCTAAGAAGCGCAGCCACATATACAGCCTGTAAAACAGTAAAAGGAATCTTCTGTTTTTTTTCAGCGCCTAATAACTGAGCGACAATCGGAGTGACCGCCATTAAAATACCTGCAAGTCCTGTATAAACAGGGGTCCAAAAACTTGAGCCAATGGCGACGCCGGCTAAATCAGCGGGGCTGACTTTCCCTGACATCACCGTATCTAAAAAAGTCATAAGAGAAAGCCCCGCCTGGGTAATGAATATCGGAATGAAAATGTGCAAAAGCTGTTTGGTCTTTTGCCGGGCGTTTAGAGTTTCTTTCATACATTGATCTCCGTTTCTTTTTCATAACGAGAGAAATTATAACATTTTATGTATAAAAAGCAATGAACGCCGGACCTATTCTTTTTTTGTCGGCTTCGTTTTTCTAAACATTTGGGCATAAATAAAAGAAAGCGAAATCACGCCTAAAAAGGTGCAAATATACTGAATGATTCTTTCGATTTCCATTCTTTACATCCCTCCTTTACCAATAGAATGTGCATCAATAAGATAAGCATGCGTGAAAAGGTGGAAATTTGAAAAGGAGATGAAGGTCTATGCGTTATGAACACATGCCGGAAAATGCATTTAAGGGAAAAATACAAGTATACTTAGAGGAAATATTAGTTGAAGCGTCGCTCATTTTGAAAACACTTCACGAAAAAGATCAGTGCCTTCTTTGTGAATTGGATGAATTGGGACACATTTTTCAGGATATGCAGGGCATCGCATCATCCTTTTATTTGCAATCATACATTGAGCAATTTACGCCGGCATTTATCGAGCTGGCCAAGGCGATTAAAGCCTTATCGGAACATAAGCATGGTGCTTTAATTGTCATTGAAAGAGCGGACCCGGTTGAACATTTTATTCAAAAAGGAACTTCCCTTTATGCAGAGATCAGCGCTTCCTTAATTGAGAGTATCTTTTATCCCGGAAATCCTCTTCATGACGGCGCTTTATTAGTGAGGGAAAACAAACTTGTGTCAGCAGCTAATGTGCTCCCGCTGACAACAAAGGAAGTGGATGTCCATCTGGGAACCAGGCACCGCGCGGCTCTTGGAATGTCGGGGTATACGGATGCGCTTGTGCTCGTTGTTTCAGAAGAGACAGGGAAGATGTCGTTTGCCAAAGACGGTGTATTATATCCGTTAATTTCGCCAAGAACGTAAAATAAATAAAAGGGCCTGATGATGCATCCTATCGTGAGTCAATATGACTGAATTCGGACCTTTTTTAAAGCATTCACTTCAAGCTGAATGCTTTTTTCTTGAAGGTAGAAAATATAAACTGATAGAAAAGTTATATATGATTAATATTAATTAGGTTAAACACTTTACCTGATTTTGTATTTGTAGTATCGTATAAAAAATATGATACACATTTTAAAGGAAGGGTGTTGCCGCATGGCTAATGTATTAATGATCGGTTTTCCCGGTGAAGGGCATATAAATCCGTCTATCGGTGTAATGAAGGAGCTGAAATCCCGGGGAGAACATATCACTTACTATGCAGTGAATGAATACAAAGAAAAAATTGCGGTGCTTGATGTTGAGTTTCGTGAGTACCATGATTTTCGGGAAGATTACTTCGGAAAAAACGCAACCGGAGATGAAGGAAGAGATTTCACAGAAATGACCTGCGCCTTTTTGAAAGGCAGTATTGATATCGTCACTCATATTTATGATGAAGTCAAACATGAATCGTATGACTATGTCATATATGATCACCATCTTCTCGCCGGTAAAATCATTGCCAACTTGCTGAAGCTGCCAAAATTTTCATTGTGTACAACCTTTGCAATGAATGAGGAATTTGCTAAGCAAATGATGGGAGCGTACATGAAAGAGCCACTTGAAGATTCTCCTCATTATGAATCTTATCAGCAGCTTGCAGAAACATTAAATGCTGATTTTCAAGCAGAGATCAAGAAGCCATTTGACGTTTTTTTAGCAGATGGGGACTTGACAATTGTCTTCACATCAACGGAATTTCAGCCACTGGCTGAGCAATTTGGCGATCGTTATGAATTTGTCGGTCCTTCAATTACGGAAAGAGCCGGAAACAATGATTTCCCATTTGATCAGATTGACAATGAAAACGTGCTGTTAATTTCAATGGGAACCATTTTTAACAACCAAAAGCAGTTTTTTAATCAATGCCTTGAGGTATGTAAAGACTTTGACGGTAAAGTCGTGCTTTCCATCGGCAAGCATATTAAAACAAGTGAGTTAAACGACATTCCGAAGAATTTCATTGTACGCCCGTATGTCCCTCAGCTTGAGATCTTGAAAAGAGCCAGTTTATTTGTGACTCACGGCGGAATGAACAGCACAAGTGAAGGTTTGTATTTTGAAACCCCGCTCGTTGTTATTCCGATGGGAGGAGACCAGCCTGTCGTCGCAAATCAAGTGGAAAAAGTCGGCGCAGGAAAAGTGCTGAAAAAAGAACAATTATCTGAAAGCCTTCTGAAAGAAACGATTCAAGAAGTGATGAATAATCCTGTTTATGCTGAAAAGGCAAAAGAAATTGGGCAATCACTCAAAGCGGCAGGCGGTTCTAAAAAAGCGGCCGACAGTATTCTGGAATTTGTGAAACACAAAACGCAATCAGCTAACGCATAGTATAAAAAGCCTGTTCTCATTAAAAGAACAGGCTCAGACTGTCGAGAAAATCTCGACAGTCTTTATTTTTTCCTTAAAATACCCATTCACGTGTAATAAAATAAAAGAAA